>JBDRKM010000146.1:0-40226 GCA_043814015.1 Pseudomonadota bacterium | reverse complement strand
CGGGCGCCCCCACCACGAGCGGCGACGAGCACCCCTTCACCCCCGACGGCGCCGGGCCCTGGCTGCTGGACACCCTGCGCTGGGCCGAGCAGGTCTTCGGCCTCGCGGATCGCCGCGTGATCGAGGTGGGCGGCACAGCCCCCCGCGAGGTGGTGGCGCCCTGGCGGCCGCGCTCCTGGGTCGGCTGCGATCCGCTGGCCGCCGACGGCGGCGACGAGGCCTGGGGCACCCGCCGTGCCACGGCCGAGGCCCTCCCCTTCGCCGACGCCACCGCCGATCTGGTCTTCTCCACCTGCGCCTTCGAGCACCTCCACGATCTGGACGGCGCCCTGGCCGAGATCACCCGCGTGCTCCGGCCCGGCGGCGCCCTGCTCACCCAGTTCGCCCCCATCTGGACCTGCTCCGTGGGCCACCACCTGCGCCTGCCGGGCACCGAGCGCGGCACCCTCCGCTTCCGCGACCCCATCGTCCCGGCCTGGGGCCACCTGCTGCTCGACGAGCGCGAGCTGGCGTTCTTCCTTTGCTTCGGCCTCCCTTCCGCGTCCGCCGCGCGCGCCGCGGCCTGGATCTTCCACGACCCCTACCTGAGCCGCCGCCCCGAAGCCGACTACCGCCGCGCGTTCGCGGCCTGCGGCCTGCAACGCCGGGTGCTGACCTCCTGGGGCGAGCGGGTCCGCCTGCCCCGCGGGCTCCGCGCCGCCCTGGAGGAAGCCCACCCCGCCGCGGGGCGCTTCGATCTGCCGGGATTCCGGGTGCTGCTCGCGAAACCGGGGGGCTGACCCCCTCCCCCTGACAGCCGCTTCCCGGTATCCTGAGCCCCATGACCGCCTCCGCACCGCCCCCGGACGACCCCTCGCCTCCGCGTCAGGCCCGCCGCTACAAGCTGGGCCGCCTGCTGGGCCGCGGCGGCTCGGCCGAGGTGCGCGCCGCCTGGGATCGGGTCCTCAAGCGTGAGATCGCGGTGAAGGTCCTGCTGCGCCAGGACCCCGAGGCCCGCGCGCGGTTCACGGCCGAGGCCCAGGTCACCGCCCAGCTGCAGCACCCCAACATCGTCCCCGTGCACGACTTCGGGGCGATGGGCGAGGGCGCGCCCTTCATGTCCATGAAGCGGGTCGAGGGACGCTCCCTCTACCAGGTGGTGAAGGCCGGAGAGCTCACGCTGGAGCAGCGTCTCGCCGTGTTCCGCAAGGTCTGCGATGCGGTGGCCTTCGCCCACGCCCGCGGGGTCCTGCATCGCGACCTCAAGACCATGAACGTGATGGTGGGCGCCTTCGGCGAGGTCCAGCTGATGGACTGGGGCATCGCGAGGCCGCTGCGGACCGAGGACGACCTGCCGCCGGAGGGGACGGTCCAGGTGGATCGCTTCGAGGAGGCCACCTACGCCACGGTCGAGGGCGCCATCGCGGGTACCCCCACCTACATGTCCCCTGAACAGGCCTCTGGGCGCCTGGCCGATCTGGACGTGCGTTCCGACGTCTATGGCCTCGGCGCCATCCTCTACGAGCTGCTCACGGGCGCCCCACCCCTGCGTGGCACGGCCCAGGAGGTGCTCGCGAAGGTGAAGGCTGGCGCCATCCCACGCCCTGGCGCCGTGGCGCGCGGCGTGCCGCGGGAGCTGGAGGCCGTGGTGCGCAAGGCCATGGCCCTGCGCCCCGAGGACCGCCACCCCACGGCCGAGGCCCTGGGCGAGGACATCGACGCCTGGCGCGAGCACCGTCCCCTGGTCCACGCGCGCTCTTCCCTCCCGGACCGGATCTCCAAGTGGTCGCTCCGCCACCGGGCCGCGGTCCGTACCGGCGGCGCGGTGGGCGCGGCCGCGGCCATGGCCCTGCTGTTGGGGCTGTGGCGTTACGGCGTCGATGTGGGGAGCGCGCGCGACGATGCCGTGGCCGAGTCGGCGCGGGCTCGCGCGGCCGAAGGCGCCGCCCGCGACGCCGAGGGGGCGGCCCGCGCGGCGCTGGTGGAGGCCCGCATCGCCCTGGCGGACTCCCTGTGGACCCAGGGCCGCATCCAGGAGTCCTGGGCCGGCCTGGGAGAGGCGTCCCGAGAAGAGGTCGTGGATCCCCGGCCGCTGGATTTCGCCCTCGGCCCCCAGACCGCCTGGTCCCCGCCCCCGGTGGCGCGCTGCGTCCCCCACGGCGGCCTGCCCGTCCGCGCCCTGGCCCTCGCCGAGGACGGCGGGCAGGCGCTGTCCTGGGGCGAGGACGGACGGGTGGTGCGCTGGGACCTGGCGAGCTGCGCCGAGCTGCAGGCTGTGGGTGTGGAGGGAACCCCCGGCGCGGGTGCCGTGACCTTCGCCGGGGACGGCCCCCGCGCGGCGGTCATCGCCGGCGATGAGCTCTGGCGCCTGGATCTGACGGCCGGTACAGCGCGGCACGAGGCCGCAGGGCCGGGCGTGCGCGAGGTGCTGCTGGGTGACGGGGAGGGCTGGTTCGGCCTGGAGGATGGACGCGGGTTCACCTTCGACTTCGACGACGGCACCCGCACGGGGCCCGAAGGCGGGCTCGGCATGGGCTGGTGGCGTCCGGCCGCTCACGGCTCCTTGCTGGTGGGCGTCAGCTTCCCCACCGGCCACGAGGAGGGAGGTGCCTGGCAGCGCGACCCCTATCGTCCCCTCGTGACCGACTACGGCATCTCCAGCGCCGCGGTCACCAGCGATGGGCGGAGGCTGCTGTGGGCCACCGCCTCCAGCGTGGAGCTATGGGACCTCACCCGGTCCCGATCGGTCTGGCTGCGCCCCCACAGCGCCGTGCTGACCCTCGGCATGGACCCGACGGACCAGACCGCCTGGGTCCTTGGCCTGGACGGGACCCTGGAGCTGCTGGATCTCGACGACCCGGTGGGCGCTCCGGGAGTGACCTTCGCCCGGGACGCCCTGACCACGCCCGCCGAGCCCTCCGGGTACGTCCCGCGCGCGGTGGCCGCGGCCACGGCTGGCGCCCGGCTGGTGGGCGTCGCAGGAAACGGCGGCGCGATCTCGGTGTTCCTGCGGCCCCTGGTCTCCGGGCGCCGCCCCCTGCAGGCGCCGGGCGAAGGCGATCACATCGCCCAGGGCCTGGCCGTGCACCCCGGCGGGCGCCTCGTCGCGCTGGGCGCGGAGGACGGCACCCTCACCCTGCTGGACCTTGGGACACGCCGCACGCTCGCGGTCTGGTCTCTGAGCCCCACCGGCGTGCGCCAGGTCGCCTTCTCCCCAGACGGCCGCCTCCTGGCCGCCGCTGCCCGCCACGATGGCGTCGCCGTGATGGATCTGGACACCGGGGAGGTGGCGCAGCGCGTCCCTCTGCCGGTGCGCTCCGTCTCCCTGGCGTGGGCCACCAGCGGCGCGCTGATCGCGGGAGACGCCGACGGCAACCTGTACCGCGTCGAGCGCGGGGCCGCGGTGGCGACCCCCCTGGGCCAGGCCGAGCGCGCCGGGCTCTGGGACGTGACCGCCCTCTCGGGCGAGCGCGTGCTGGTGGGCGGACACATCGGTGAGGAGCACCCCCTCCGCGTCATCGACGCCCGCACGGGCGCCGTCCTGTCGGAGCACAGCTGCGCTGAGCCCGTCTACCACTGCGATGCCTCACCGGACGAGCGCCTGGTGGCCTGCGGTCTCCAGGACGGCCGGGCGCTGATCTCGGACCTTGTCTCGGACGAGGACGTCTACCTGGACACCGACGACGGTCCGACCATGGGCGTGGCCTTCTCCCCCGACGGTACCCTGCTGGCCACCACCGGCTTCTCCCGCCGGGTCCACATCTGGGACGTGGCCACCCATCGCAAGCTGCGCAGCATCACCCAGCACGCCGGCCCGGGCCTGGCGCTGGCCTGGACCCCCGACGGGGGCACCATCGTCTCCACGGGCACCGATGGCCTGGCGCTGTTGCCGCTGGACGCGCACCGGCGCCACGCCGCCGCCCTCGCGACCCTGGCTGGCGCTGTGGGTACGCGCGCGTGGGCCTTCGCGGCGCTGGGCTGGTGGGAGCGGGTGGGGCCCGATCTGGACGCTGGCGGGCTCGATGAGCCAGTCCTGCGCGCCAGCGCCCGCCTGGCCTCGGGCGCCGCGGCTCCGGAGGAAATCCAGGATCTCATCCGGCGGCTCGTGGGTGATGGGCGCTGAACTACTACTCGCGAAAGTCCGCGCGCCAGGCGCGAAAGGCTGGAGTCCTGCGGACCGCGACTGAGACCGGAGACCGGAGACGGTAGCCCAGCGGACCGCGGCGGAGGACGGACAGGTGATCCGCGCGCCGTGTCCGACCTACAGCCCCCAGCCTCCAGCCTCCAGCCTCCCCTTGGGTTGCGGGCGGAGCCCCCCCGACGCGCTCAGGACCCCTGGCCGTCCCGCAACACCGCCGCGAAGTCGGCCACGAGATCGGCGTTGTAGCAGGAGTCCTTTTCGGAGAACACCCCGCGCTTCTCCTCCAGGCTCCAGTTCACGAAGACCTCGGAGGCATGCACCCCGCGTTCCACCGTCCATTTGGCGGCCTGCCAGGTGCCCGTGCCGCTGAAGCCGCCCTCCGCCTGTTGGGCCACGCCCTCACCGAGGACCACGGACGAGGCCTCGATCCAGGCCACCCCACGGCCGGCCCCCGCCGCGGGCTCCGGGACGTGAAAGGCCTCGGCGAAGGCCGCGACGAAGCGCCCGCCGGCGTCGGCGTCGGGCACCCCGAGGCGGGCGTCCTGCATGACCATGGTGAAGCCCCCGGCGTCGAAGCGCCCGGTCTCGCGCACGCCGAGGAGGAAGGCGGCGCCGTCGGCCGTCGTGGCGTCCAGCACGGTCCACCGACCACCGTCGGCGTGCCAGGGCGCGCCGCTCAACAGCCCCTGCCCCTCGCTGACCGCGGTGATGGCGAAGGGCAGGCTGGGACCGGGCCCGCCATCGCCGAAGGCCACCTGAACCTGAGCCCCCTCGTCCTGGTAGGGTTCGTCCATGGGCGGGGGCGCGGGCGGCGGGGGCGCGGGCGCCTCCACCTCGCCACAGGCGGCGAACAGGAGCAGGGAGAGGGCGAACATGGCGGGTTCCTGGCGAAAGGAAGCGGGAAGGTATCACCCCGTGGCGGGCGGGCGCACCCCGAGGGCTCCCGCCCGAATCGTCGGCTCCGCCGGCGAAGCGGTCAACCATCCGCGGTCAGCATCAGCCCTGTCGCCGGTTGTCGCGTGGTCTCCACCCGCACCGGGTGGAGGTGGCCGGCGCCAGGCCGCTGGGCGCTGCGATCGCCGGAGCTGGCTGCCCCGGCGTTCGTGCCAGGAGCGTCGCGATCGAGATACGTTACAGGTGGAAACCGTGAAGAGGAGGTTTTCATGGAGAGCAGGCTCAAGGATCTGCTGACCCGGCTGCACTGGATCGGGCACGACACCTTCCGGATCGATGCGGGTCCCACCATCTGGTTCGATCCCTGGAAGCTCAAGGGCCCGCAGGGGCCGGCCGACCTCATCCTCGTCAGCCACGACCACTTCGATCACTGCGCGCCCGACGATGTGGACAAGCTGCGCGGCCCCCAGACCACCATCCTGGCCTCGGCCGCCGCCGCCGCCAAGATCCGCGGCGCGCGCGCCATGAGGCCGGGTGACACGGTCACCGCGCGCGGCGTCACGGTCCACGCGGTGCCGGCCTACAACACCAACAAGTTCCGCGCCCCCGGCCAGCTCTTCCACCCGCGCGAGGCGGGCGGCGTGGGCTGGCTCCTCGATCTGGATGGTCTCCGCCTGTACTTCGCCGGCGACACCGACTTCATCCCCGAGATGAAGACGCTGAGCTGCGACGTGGCCATGCTGCCGGTGAGCGGCACCTACGTCATGACCATCCAGGAGGCGCTGGAGGCCGCCAAGGCCATCGGCCCCAGGGTGGTGGTGCCCATGCACTACGGCGACATCGTCGGCTACGAGAACGACGGCGCCATGTTCGCGGCCTCCTGGCCCGGGCAGACCCAGCTGTACCAGCCGGAGAACTGAGGCGGACGGAGGAAGGTGCTTGCCGCTGAGGGGTTGGGTGCAGAGGTTGAGACCTCCCCCAACGAGGTGCCCCCATGACCTCCGCCATCTTCTGGATCGCCCTGCTGTCCGCCGCCGACGCCCGGGTGAACCGCAGCGTCGAGGACGGCCTCACCCCGGCCCAGCTCCAGGTGCAGGGCGACGCCCGCCCGCTGGACCCCGATCCAGTGGACGATCCCGGGTTCGACAGCGCCGCCGAGCTGCAGGCCAGCCTGTTCGGTGAGTGGAGCATGGCGAAGGTGTAGGCGGCCTCACGCGCCCGCGGGTGCGCCGCGGACGGCCCTGACCGGCGCCACGTGGGTGTGCAGATTCGGGCTCATCATCCTGGAGGCCCGATGCACGCTCACCGCTCTGCCGCCACCCTGCGGCACCTGACCGAACCCACCCTGGGCAGCGCTCCGCCCCTGGCTCCCGGCCTGCGGCGGCATCGTGTCCTGGACCCCATCCACTTCGCGCCCGGCAGCGACCTGCCCGACGCCGCCGCGCACGCCTGGCTGGAGGAGCAGGCCGCGGTGCTGCTCTGGTTCGCCACCGCGGGCGAGATCGAGGTGCTCGGGCACGCCTGGGGCGAGGGTGACGAGGCCCGGAGCCGCGCCCTCTCCCTGCGGCGTGCCGAGGTGGTGCTCGAGGCCCTGGTGCGGCATGGCGTGCCCCGCTGGGCCATGCGGGCGCGGGGCTGCGGCGCGGAGCAGCCGGCGCGGGCCAGCGGAGACGCCGCGGACGCGGCGGACTGCCGCCGGGTGGAGCTGTGGCTCTGCCAGCGCGGCCACGACCTGGAGCCCCCGCCCTGCGAAGATCCGGGCGGGGAGAGGTGCTGCCGGCGCTGCTGAGCGGGCCGTCCGGCGCGGGTTACTCACCCGCCATGCCCGCCCTCCTCGCCCTGCTCTGGCTGCTGCTCGCGCCCGTCGCCCGGGGGGCCTGCGCCGAGGACCCGCTGGCCTCCCTGGAGGCCCACGTCGAAGCAGCCACGGCGGCCTGGCGGGCCGGGGTCTCCATGGAGGCGGCCCACGCCGGGCTGCTGGAGGATCTCGGCTGCCTGGCGGGCAGCGGGCTCTCCACCCGCGATCCCGAGCTCTTCCTCGTGCTGGCCCGCGGCGCGCTGGACGCCGACGACGGCGCGCGCGCCCTGGCCGCGGCCCGGGCCCTGCTCGTGGTCGCCGGCGGTGATCCCCTCCCGGCCGACCTCGTGCCCCCTGGCGGCGATCTGGCCGGCCTGCTGGAGCGCGCCCTGGTCGCGGGCCCGGACGCCGTGGGCTTCCGCACCCTCTTCCTGTTCCAGCCGCCCAGCCCGGAGCAGCTCGCCGCTCTGGAGCGCGAGCGCCTGCTGGCCGAAGTGCGCGCCAACATCGCCATGGATCGCCGCGGGCACCGGGTGGGCGCCCTCTGCACCACGCTGGGCGCCACCACCACCGCCCTGTCGCTCTCCTTCATCGCGGCCCGCGCCACCGAAGGGCAGAACAAGCCCGTCCAGCACGCCATCACCCGCGAGGCCATGGGCAAGGTCTGGGCCGGCACGGCCATCACCGGCGGGGTGACGACGGTGTTCGGGGTGTGGTTGTTGAGGCAGTCGAAGCGGTAGGCGCGCGACGGCAGCGCTACCTGCCACGACGCTCCTGCGTGCCGTGTGCCTTCGGCGGCGGCATCCGCCGGGCGTGGTCGGCGCCGTCGTACAGCCCCTCGAAGAAGGCGGCGGCCGCGCCCCCCAGGGCCCGGGTGCGGTAGCCGCCCTCCTGCACCACCACCGTGGGCAGGCCGAGCGCGCCCACGTGGCGCCCGTTTTGGCGGTGATCGGTGGGGCGCAGCGACCAGGTGCCGGTGGGATCCCCGCGGGTGGTGTCCAGGCCGAGGCAGACCACCAGGAACTGAGGCGAGAAGGAGCGGATGGCCGCGAGCGCCTTCTGCAGGGCCAGCGCATAGGCCGCACCGTCCACCTTCTCGGGCAGGGGCAGGTTGAGGTTGCGGCCCTCGCCGGGGCCGGCGCCGCGCTCCTCCGCGAAGCCCGAGAAGTAGGGGTAGGCGAAGCGCGGGTGCCCATGGATCGAGACCGTGAGCACGTCGGCCCGCTCCCAAAAGATGTCCTGCTGGCCGTTGCCGTGGTGGTAGTCCAGGTCGAGCATGGCCACCAGGCCGTGGGCCGAGAGCCGCTGGGCCGCGATGGCGGCCGAGTTGAAGTAGCAGAAGCCGCCGAAGGTGCGCCGCTCGGCGTGGTGCCCGGGCGGGCGCACCAGCGCGTAGGCCAGCCGGCGCCCGCGCAGGATCTCCAGGGCGGCGGTCAGGGCGGCATCGACCGCGCCTCGGGCGGCCTTGTAGGCGTCGCCGCTCAGCGGCGTGAAGGTGTCGATGCAGTAGTAGCCAGCCCGGACCGACAGCTCGACCGGAGGGCGGGCGACGTTCCGCACCGGGAACACGTACGGGTAGACGCTCTGGGTGGGGCCCAGCCCGGCTGTGACGCGCTGGAAGTAGGCCACCCAGCCCTTGTCATGCACCGCGAGGATGTGCTCCTGGCCGAAGCGACGGGCGGTGACCCGCTCGAACAGCCCCGTGGCCTCGATGCGGCCGAGGATAGAGGCGATGCGCACGGGTGCCTCGACGTAGCCGCGCACCCGCACGTGGTGGATGTCGTGCTTGTCGTTGACCACCAGCGCGATGCGCCGGTCGGCCGGGAGCTCGCGGCCGCGGGGGGCGGGCTCGGATCCACCGTGTCGCGGCGCCCGCAGTCGAATCGGGTCTTCGCGGAAGGACGCCACCACGCGATCGATGTAGTCCTGGGGGCAGAGCCAGGCGTACTTGCGCTCCAGGACGGCCCGGACGATCTTGCGGGCGACCTGGGCGCGCAGCGGGGCCCCCGCGCCCAGGCCATCGAACACCAGGTAGGGCGGGCAGTCATCGTCGGGGTTCAGGCGCTCCTCGTAGGCCGTGCCCGCGATGGGGAGCGCGCCGAAGCGCTCGTAGAACCGCAAGCGCGCCACGTTCTCCATCAGGGTGTCGGGGTCGGCGCACAGCGCCGGGTCGTCCGGCAGGCACTCCAGGAAGATCCCGAGGCAGCCGAGCAGCCGGGCCTCGGCCCGTACGCGCTCGTACAGGGCGCCACCCACGCCCGAACCGCTGCGCCCCGGGGGCGTGGCCACGAAGTCGAGGAAGCAGAAGCGCAGCGCGGGCTCGTGCAGCAGGATGGCGCAGCCGAGCAACGCATCGCCCGACCCCTCGGCCACGAAGAGGATCGTCCGGAAGCGGTAGTGGAAGGGATCGTGCAGCTTGGCGGGCAGGCTCTCGATGTCCTCGGGGCGGACGGCGCCGAAGCGCTCCCGGAGGATCTGCTGGACCTGACCCACCTGGGCCAGATCGCGCGGCACGATGACATCGTGGATACGGCGGAGGCGGAACATGGGCCCTCATAGCCCGGGCGTCGGGGTGGAACGCCGGCGTCCGCGCGAATGGACGCGGGGCCGCTGTCCCGTGCTACCGAAGATGCCCAGCTCCATCCGAGCGATTTCTTCCGGCAGGAGGCGTCGTCGCGGTCCGTGGCCTCGCGACATGCCGCGGCGCCCGTCGCCGGCCCGGTCCGGGGGACCTGGCGCGCTGAGCACCCGGCTCGCTACAGGAGAAGGCGAGCCCCGGTCCGCGAGAGCGGCGTCGATCCGGCCGTCCGCGCGCTGCCTGCCCTGGAGCACCTGTGCCTGTCCCTCGCCTCGACGTGCTGATCCCCGAGCACGGCTTTGCCGACCCGGACGCCATGCTCGGCGCCTTCCTCACCTGGACGGAGGCCCAGGGGCTGACGCTGTACGGCCACCAGGAGGAGGCGCTGCTCGAGCTGTTCGCGGGCAAGCACGTCGTGCTGGACGCGCCCACCGGCTCGGGTAAGTCGCTGGTGGCCGCGGCGCTGCACTTCTCGAGCTTCGCCCGCGCCAAGCGCTCCTGGTACACGGCCCCCATCAAGGCCCTGGTGAGCGAGAAGTTCTTCGCGCTGTGCGAGGTCTTCGGCCCGGAGTCCGTGGGGATGATCACCGGGGACGGCGCGGTGAACCGGGACGCCCCGATCATCTGCTGCACCACCGAGATCCTGGCCAACCTGGCCCTGCGCGAGGGCGCGGCCGCCGAGGTGGACAGCGCGGTGCTGGACGAGTTCCACTACTACGCCGACCGCGACCGGGGCTGGGCCTGGCAGCTCCCGCTGCTGCGCCTGCCGCAGGCCACCTTCCTGCTGATGTCCGCCACGCTCGGCGACACCCGCGGGATCCGCGACGATCTCGAGCGCCGCACCGGGCGCCCCGTGGCCGAGATCCGCGGCGCCTTCCGGCCGGTGCCGCTGTCCTGGGCCTGGAGCACGCAGCCCATCCACCAGGCCATCGCCGAGCTGGTCCGCAAGGACAAGGCGCCGATCTACGTGGTGCACTTCACCCAGGCCGAGGCCACCGCGCAGGCCCAGGCCCTCACCAGCGTGGAGCTGTGCTCGAAGGAGCGCAAGCGCGCGCTGATCCACGCGGTGCGCGGCTTCCGCTTCCACAGCCCCTTCGGCCCGACCTTCCGCCGCTACGTGCTGCACGGGGTGGGGCTGCACCACGCGGGGCTCCTGCCCCGCTACCGGCGCCTGGTGGAGCGGCTGGCCCAGCAGGGCCTGCTCGAGGTGATCTGCGGCACGGACACCCTGGGCGTGGGGATCAACGTCCCGATCCGCACCGTGCTGTTCACCCAGCTCTGCAAGTTCGACGGGGAGCGCACCCGCCTGCTCGAGGCGCGGGAGTTCCACCAGATCGCGGGGCGCGCCGGGCGGGCGGGCTTCGACACCGAGGGCCACGTGGTGGTGCAGGCGCCGGCCCACGTGATCGAGAACGAGCGGATCGCGGCGCTGGCCGACGAGAAGAAGCGCAAGAAGACCGCGCGCGCCCAGCCGCCCACCAAGGGCTACCAGCACTGGGACGAGCCCATCTTCCGGCGGATCGTGCAGGCCCGGCCCGAGCCGCTGCGCTCGCGCTTCTCGGTGGACCACGGCCGCCTGCTGACCCTGATGCAGCGCGCCGAGGCCACCACCTGGGACGCCCGCGCGGGCGTGGACGCCCTGCACGCCCTGGTGGACGACAGCCACGCCTCCGCGGCCGAGAGAGCGCGCCTGCACACGGCCACGGACGCCCTGCTCGACGACCTGCTGACCGGCGGGGTGGCGCGGGATGTGGAGGGGCTGCTGGTGCTGGACAGCGATCTGCAGCGGGACTTCTCCCTGCACCACTCGCTCTCCCTCTACCTGCTGGCGGTGCTGCAGACCCTGGACCCCACCACCGAGAGCTTCCCGCTGGAGGTGCTCACCCGCATCGAGGCGATCCTCCCCCACCCGACCCCCGTGCTGCGGCGGCAGGTGGACCAGGCCAAGACCGCGCTGATCAACGAGCTGAAGGCCGCCGGCGTGCCCTACGAGGAGCGGATCGCCGTGCTCGAAGAGGTCACCTGGCCCAAGCCTTCGGCCGAGGCCATCTACCAGCACTTCAACACCTACGCCAAGGCCCACCCCTGGGTCGCGAAGGAGGCCATCCGGCCCAAGAGCGTGGCCCGCGCCATGGCGGAGCTGCAGTGCTCCTTCGCGGAGTACGTCAAGGAGCTCGGCCTGGAGCGCTCCGAAGGCGTGCTGCTGCGCTACCTGAGCGAGGTCTACCGGGCCCTGCGCGAGAACGTGCCCCAGCCGTTGCAGACCGACGAATTGGTGGAGGTCGCCGCCTACCTGCGCGCGGAGCTGGCGTTGGTGGACGCCAGCCTGCTGGCGGAGTGGGAGCACCTGGTCTCCGGCGAGGGTGAGCAGGCGGCGGACCCCGAGCGCCCCGCGGACGCCTCCGCCGACAAGCGCGCCTTCATGGCCCGGGTGCGCGCCGAGCTGCACGCGGTGGTGCGCGCGCTGGCGCGGCAGGACTTCGAGGAGGCGTCGGGCTGCCTGCGCCGCCGCGACGAGGACGACCCCTGGACCGCCGAGGCCCTCGAGCAGGCCCTGGCACCGTTTTTCGAGGAGTACGGCGGGCTGGGCTTCGATCATCGCGCCCGGCAGGCCTGGAACACCACCCTGCAGCCCGAGGGCCCCCACCGCTGGACCGTCCGGCAGCGGCTCTTCCCGCCGGTGGTGATCGACCCCCTCGCCCCCCCCGAGGACGAAGAGGCCCTGGGGGACTGGGCGCTGGTGGGCCGCATCGACCTGCGGGACGACACCAACCCCGACGGCCCCCTGGTGGAGCTGGTGGCCATCGGGGAGGAATAACGATCTGCACGAGGGCCGCTGGCTGCTGCTCGGGGTGCACCAGGGCCAGGAGAAGGTCCGCGCGGAGCCCTTCGACGCGGTGGAGCTGGCGATTGGCCGAACCCTGGGTCATGGCCGCCGACGCTACTCCCCCATCACCTCCATCGCCCAGCTCTCCAGCGACTTGATCCTGTCCCGCAGCTCGGCCGCCGCCTCGAACTCCAGCTTGCGGGCGTGCTCCCGCATCTCGCGCCGTAGCCGCGCGATGGTCTCGGGCAGCCGCGACAGATCGTGCTCCCGGGCCTCGCGCGATGCCTCCTCCTTGCGCACGGGCACGGTGACGTAGTCGGCGGCCAACAGCTGGGCGAGGGGGGAGTCGATCTCCTTGACGATGCTCTCGGGCGTGATGCCGTGGGCCTCGTTGTAGGCCTGCTGCTTGACCCGGCGCCGCTCGGTCTCACCCATCGCCGCTTCCATGGAGGGGGTGATCTTGTCGGCGTACAGCAGGCAGCGCCCGTTCACGTGCCGTGCGGCCCGGCCGATGGTCTGGATGAGGGAGGTCGCCGACCGCAGGAAGCCCTCCTTGTCGGCATCCAGCACGGCCACGAGGGAGACCTCGGGCAGATCGAGCCCCTCGCGCAAGAGGTTGATGCCGATGAGGACGTCGAAGACCCCGAGGCGCAGATCGCGCAGGATCTCCATGCGGTCCAGCGTGTCCACGTCCGCGTGGAGATAGCGCGCCTTGACCCCCAGCTCCTGGTAGTAGTCGGTGAGCTCCTGGGCGAAGCGCTTGGTGAGCACCGTGACCAGGGTGCGCTCGCCCCGGGCGGTGTTGGCGCGCAGCTCGTGCAGCAGATCATCGACCTGGATCTGGGCCGGGCGCACCTGCACCTGGGGATCCAGCAGCCCGGTGGGCCGGATGACCTGCTCGGCCGCGATCCCGCCGGCCTGCTCCTGCTCCCACTCGGCCGGGGTGGCCGAGATGTAGATGACCTGGTGGAGCTTGGCCTCGAACTCCTCGAAGGTGAGCGGGCGGTTGTCCACGGCCGAGGGCAGGCGGAAGCCGTGGCGCACCAGGGTCTCCTTGCGGGCGCGGTCGCCGCGGTGCATGCCGCGCACCTGGGGGACCGTGACGTGGCTCTCATCCACCACCAGCAGGAAATCCTGGGGGAAGTACTCCAGCAGGGTGGCGGGCGGGGTGCCCGGGCCGCGGCCCTCCATGTGCCGGCTGTAGTTCTCGATGCCCCTGCAGTGGCCGAGCTCCTCGAGCATCTCGAGGTCGAACATGGTGCGCTGCTCCAGGCGCTGGGCCTCGAGCAGATCGCCGCGCTCCCTGAGCTCCGCGAGGCGCTCCTGCAGCTCGGTGCGGATGGCGCTCAGCGAGGCCTTCATCCGCTCCGGGGGCAGCACGTAGTGGGTGGCGGGGAACACCGTGAGCCAGGTGAGAGGCGCCAGGCGCTGGCCGCGCAAGGGATCGATCTCGGAGAGGGCCTCGACCTCGTCGCCGAACAGCTCGATGCGCAGGGCGCGCTCGCTCTCGTGGGCGGGGAAGACCTCTACCGTGTCGCCCCGCACGCGAAAGGCGCCGCGGTGGAAGTCCAGATCGTTGCGCTCGTACTGGATCTCCACCAGCTTGGAGAGGATCTCCTCCCGCCGCACGCGCTGGCCCACCTCGAGCCTGAGCAGCATCTTGTCGTAGACCTCCGGGGAGCCGATGCCGTAGATGCAGGAGACCGAGGCGACGATGATCACATCCTGCCGGGTGAGCAGGGAGCGGGTGGCCGCGTGGCGCAGCTTGTCGATGCGCTCGTTGATCAGCGCATCCTTCTCGATGTAGGTGTCGGTGGACGGGACGTAGGCCTCGGGCTGGTAGTAGTCGTAGTAGGAGACGAAGTACTCGACGGCGTTGTCGGGAAAGAGGCGCTTGAACTCGCCGTAGAGCTGGGCGGCCAGGGTCTTGTTGTGGGCCAGCACCAGCGTGGGCTTCTGGGTGCGCTCGATGACGTGGGCGACGGTGAAGGTCTTGCCCGTGCCGGTGGCGCCCAGCAGCACCTGGTGGGGCGCGCCGGCCTCGATCCCCGCGGTCAGGGCGCGGATGGCCTCGGGCTGATCGCCGCAGGGGGAGAGCTCGCTCTTCAAGGTCAGGCGGGGCATGGGACCTCCAGTTGGGGTGTCATAGCGCGCCAGGGCGCCAGGAACTGACCGGGAGGCCCTCACTCGACGGTCCCACCTGTGCGCGCTATCTTCCACCAGATCCGACCGCCAACGGAGGCGTGGTGAACTTCAAGAACCGGCATGTAAGCCGATTTTTAGGACATTTCACGCTCACGCCCCGGCGGGTGCTCGTGGCCGGGCTGGTGGCCGCCACGGTGCTGTTCGGCGTCGGGCTCGGGCCCCTCTCCCCGCTGGCCCTGGATCGCGCAGATCGCGCCCTGGCCCAGGGGCACACCGAGGCCTCCCTGCGCACCTGCCGGCGCATCGCCCGCTTCTCGCCCTTCCCCGGCCTGCGGGACGAAGCCCGCTACCGCGCGGCCCTGCTGCTCGCCTCCCAGGGTGGCGAGCGGGGTGAGGCCCTCGTGCTCTTGCGCGACCTGCTGCGCGACGCCCCCCACGATGCAGCCCTGCGCGGCGACGCCCTGGCCCTGCTCGCCAGCGTGCTGGAAGGTCTCGGCCAGGAGGAGCGCGCGGCCCGGCGCTACGAGCAGCGCGCCGCCCTCGGGCCCGATCCGGCGCCCTGGCTGCTGTCCGCCGCCTCGGCCTGGGAGCGCGGAGGGAACGAGCGCCTGGCCCTGCTGCGGCTGGCCCGGGTGGCCACCAGCGGCGCCCCGGAGGCCGCACGCGCCCGGCTGGCCATGGGGCGGATCTTCCTGGGCGAGGGCGAGCCTGCGCGCGCCTATGCCCACTACACCGCCGCCCTGGCGCTGCAGCCCGGGCCCGACGAGGCCCGCCTGGCCCGCCTGGGCAAGGCCCTGGCCCTGGACGCCCTCGGCCAGGCCGAACAGGCGGTCGCCGAATTGGACGGGGCGGATCCGGCCAACGACCCCGCCATCGGCATCACCCGCGAGCGCGTGGCCCGCCGCGCCGAGGAGAGCGGCGTCCGGTGAGACACCCGCTCCCGGGGCTGGTGCTGCTCCTCGCCACAGCCTGCGCGCCCGCGACGCCCCCGCCCGCCGAGGATCGCGACCCCGCCCTCGCCGTGCTCGACCAGGACATGCGCGGCGCCACCCTCGCCCAGCTCGAGGCCGCCCGCCGGGCTCTGGAAGGCCGCGATGATCTCGGCGCCATCGACCGGCGCCGGGCCCTGGAGCTGGCCTGGCTCAACCGCGCCCCCACGGCGGTGGACCCCGACCACCTCGACGGCGTTCCTCCCGAGCATGCCGCGCGCGAGCGCGCCCTGCGCCAGGCCTGGCAGCAGGCTCACATCGCCTACTCATGGGACAACCTCGACCCCGCCGCGCAGCTGGAGCCCCGGCCCGCGGGCCTGCACCTCACCTGGCTGGTGCTGGCCCACGCCCTGCCCCTGGCCCGCAACCAGCAACCCTTCGAGGAGCCCTGGATCAGCGACTACTACGCCCGCAAGGCCTGGTATGTGCCGCGGGCCGGGCCGCTGCGCCTCTCCATGATCGACCGCGTGCAGCTGGATCGCCTCGACCAGGAGGTGCGCGATCTCGACCGCGCCCAGGTCCAAGCCCTGGCCGACAGCCTGCCCGCCGATGGCATGAGCCCCGGCGAAGCGCAGCTCGAGGCCCGCCTGGCCGAGCGCTGGCTGGCCGGCGGCACCCTGTTCGAGGACCCCTCGAGGTGAGCCCCGCCCAGAGCCCCTTCCGGCAGGTGGGCCATGAACCACCGCGCCTCTCCTGGCCCCAGCGCCTGGGCTCCCTGGGCCTGGCCGCGGTGGCCACGGCCCTGCTCCTGGCGCTGGTGTTCGTGCTCTGGTGGGCCTGGCTCACCTGGATGCCGGTCCAGGATCCCAGGGAGGGGCCGATCCCGCTGCTGCTGGAGGTGGACGGTCAGTAGCCGGCCTCCTGCCCCGCCCCCGCCACGTCGTCGAAGCCCTCGCCCTCGGGCAGGGCGGTGCGCACCGCGTCGATGGCGTGGATCTCGGTGCAGGTCCACAGGCGGTTGATCACGCACTCGCTGTCTTCGCAGTCGAACATGTCGGCGCGGTTGCTGGCCGCCACGGTGGTGCCGCTCTCCCAGTCGTCGACCTCCAGGTAGCTGGCGGCCGGGATCTGGCCGCCCATGCCGTCACCGCCGAGGTAGGGGGCCAGCTCCTCGCCGCTCCAGGCGTCGCTCTCGGTCCAGGACCAGGTGGCGGTGGTCAGATCGCCGCGGGTGCCGCTCAGGACGTCGCCGTCGGCGGTGAGGGTGAAGGTGCGCTCCCGCGATGCGTCGGCGCTGGCGGCCCAGGTGTAGCCCTCCTCGTGCTCGGCCAGGTCGGAGGAGGAGCTGAACCAGGTCCAGGCGAAGGTCCAGGCGCCCTCGGCCTCGCGCAGACCCGGGAAGGCCTGATCGCCCACCACCAGGGTGGCGGCGTCGGCGCCGGTGCTGGTGATGAGCCCGAAGAAGACCTCGTCGCTCTCGACCTGCTCGCCACCCTCGGTCCAGGCGCCATCCTCCTCCTCCTCACCCACCACGCGGGCGTCGGTGAAGTTGTGGGAGATGTTCTCCGAGCAGGTGGGGTCGAGCACGGTGGCCACATCCAGGGAGAACTGCCAGACGCCGTCGATGGCGGGGACGCAGCCGGTGGCCGCGACGAGGGCGAGCAGAGCGGGGAGGCGGGGGGTCATGGCCAAGCTCCAGCGTAGGAAGCGACACCTCAGGTTAACATCGGGCCGTCCCGCCGCGCGCTCCCCTGGAGGGCCCATGCTCACGCGCCTCGACCATGTCGCCATCGCCGTCCCCGACCTCGAGGAGGCCATCCGCCGCTTCGCGAACGACCTGGGCCTCGCCCTGGCCGGGCGCGAGGACGTGGAGACAGCCAAGACCAGCACCGCCTTCCTCCCGGTGCCGGGCACCAGGATCGAGCTGGTCCACCCCTTGCGGGGCGAGGGGCCCATCGCGAAGTTCCTGGAGACCAGGGGTGGCGGCCTGCACCACCTCTACTTCGAGACCGACGACCTCGAGGGCGACGTGGCCCGCCTCAAGGGGCTCGGCTACCGCTTCCTGTCCGACGCCCCCACCGCCGGTGCGCACGGCAAGCGCGTGATCTTCATCCACCCGAAGTCCGCGGGGGGCGTGCTCATCGAGCTGGCGCAGCCATGATCCTGGCGCTGTTGGCCCTGGTCCTGCCGGCGCAGGCCGACACGGGCATCGCGTCCTGCCGGGACTGGGCGGTCGTACCGGATGGCCTGACGGCCTACACGGACATGGAGGTCTTCTTCCGCATCGACACGCCGCGCGCCTGCCAGGTCGGGCTGGATTGCAGCTGGTCCTTGAGCCAGGCCGTCGGCACCCTCAGCGCCACGGAGGGCTTCTCCGTCACCTGGACCACCCCCCACGATCCGCCGCTGAACTGCGACCCCCTCGACGTGTCCCTGACGGCCACCTGCACCCTGTGGGGCGCCGAGGCCCGCGCCGACAGCGCCGATCTCAAGGTCGCCTGCACCGACACGCAGCGCGACGACCTGGAGGCCGAACGCAACGCCCACTCCCCCCAGGGCGGCGGCTGCGGCTCAGCGGGCCCTGTCCAGGCGTTGCTGCTCCTGCCCCTGGGGCTGTGGGGCGTGAGGCGGCGACTCCGCCAGCCGTCAGCAATCAGAATAACAACCCTTGTAGCTGCTGATAGCTGATAGCTGAAGGCTGACAGCGCATGGCCTACCGCCTCCCCGTCACCGCCCTGGGCGAGGGCACCAGCCTGGCCGACCGCAAGCGCCGGGCCGCCGAGCGGTTGGTCCTCGTCCTGCCCGCCCGCGGCCTCGACGCCGATCTGCGCGCCCTGCTCAAGGCCTTCGCCCCCGCCGGCTTCGCGCTCGATCCCGCGGGCGCCGAGGAGCCCGCCCAGCTCCGCGAGGTCTGCGCCGAGCTCGCGGCCCGGCCCCCCACCGCGCGCCCAGCCCTGCTGCTGGCCCGTGGCGGCGCCTGCCCCGGCGCCACCACCTGGCCGGCCTTCACCGCGCTGGCCCGCGCCGCAGACCCAGCCCTCACCCGCGCCGTGGGCCTGGCCTGGCGCCGCGAGGCGGCCGCCATGGGCTTTCACGCGGTGATCGGTCCGGACCTGGAGGGGCTGGACGCGCCCACCGCCGCCGCCCTGGCGGTCTCCGACGACGAGGCCGCCGCGGCCGCGCCCATGGCCTTCACCTGCCCCGCGGACGGCGCGCCCAACGAGCAGGATCTACCTGGCCTGCTCGCCGAGGATCTCGCCCCCCTGCGGGCCGCCAGGGCCGCCGGCGTCCCCGCCGTGCTGGCCGGGCACCGGGTCTGGGCGGCCTTCGATGAGCACCTGCCCGCCTCGGCCTGTCCGGCCCTGCTTGAGGAGCGCCTGCGCCGGGCCGAGGGCTTCCGGGGGTTGCTGCTGGGGGAGGATCTCACCCTGCCCGCGGGCCACCCCCCGCTGCACCGCGCGGAGCGCCTGCGCCTCGCCGTCCTGGCCACCCTCGACGCCCACCTCGTGGCGGGCCCCCCCGAGGCCTGGCTCGCCGCCTGGGAGGATCACATCCACCTCCAGGAGGAGGAGCCCGGGCTCGATTGGCTGCTGGAGGAGAGCGAGAAGCGCCTGCGCCGCGCTCGGGAGGCCCTGCTGGTGGGGAGGCGGGCACCGCCGTCGGCAGTCGTAGGGAGCCTGGAGCATCGCGAGCTGGCGCTGCTGGTGCGGGCGCGGGGTGGTCCGTAGCCCTCGACGTCAGCCCTTCGATGTCGTAGGATCCCCGCCCACCCTCCTGGTTCGGGAGCCCCCATGCGCTGGTTCCTCCTCGTCGTCACGCTCCTGACGCTGGCCGGCTGCGGCCAGAAGGGCCCCCCCCAGGCCGGCGGCGTGTCCACCGACCTGCTCAAGGTCGTGGTGCTACGCCGCGACGCGGGCGGCATGACGGAACAGGACGCCTTCCGCGCGGTGCTGCTGGTGACCAACGACTTCGGCTACGAGATCACCCTCGAGCGGGTCGAGTTCATCGGGCGCGTGGGCAAGAAGACCGCGCCGGGTGCGGTGGAGCACCTGGACGTCGCCCTGCCCGCCGGCCAGACCACGGAGCTGCGCCTCTCCACCGTGCTCGGCTGGAAGGACGACGCCCCCATGTCCTTCGAGCGGGGCGCCATGGAGGGCACCCTCTACTACAGCGGTCCCAAGGGCAAGATCCACGGGATGCCCTTCTCCCTCTCGGGGGATCTCGACGTCCGCGGCCAGTAGATGTTGGGCTCGCTCTGCGCGCTGCTGCTGGCCCTCGGGGCGGCCCGGGCCCAGGACGCCGAAGAGGCGCCCTGCCCGGATCTCGCGCCCCCCCCCGACACCCTGCAGGTGGCCTGGGTCTCCCCCGTCCGCCGTCATGTCCGGGGCCACACCGCGCTGTCGGTGGTGCGCGTGGCCGACCTGCGCCGCATGATCCAGGCGCAGGGCCCCGACCCCACCCGCACGCTGCAGAGCCTGGGGCTGCTCGGCCCCCGCGCGCAGGTGCGCCGACTCTGGAAGGTCACCCTGTTCGACGTCCAGGCCAGCCAGCTCTGCCGCCCCGTGGAGGGCGTCGCCGAGGGCGAGGACGCCGACGGCCTGCCGGCCTGTGGGGGCGGACGCGCCAGCGGCGCGAAGCGGGTCACCGGCTGCGGCCAGACCCTCGACACCGCCACGGAGCTGCCCGGGCTCGACCAGTTCCAGATCACCTGGCGCGAGGCCTCGCGGCAGGGCTTCTGCGTCATGCCCTTCGAGCGCTTCCTGGGGGGGGCCTGAGGCCGCCGCTATGCAGCGCCTCCCCGTGGTCGCCGCCGATCGGCTCCTCTACGCCATGGAGCCCCTCGCCATCAACGAGATCCACCTGGTGGTGGACTTCGACGCCGCGCCCGACCCTGTGCCCCTGGCGGAGGCCCTGCGCCGCCTGCTGGACCTGGAGCCCATCCTCGGCTGCCGCCTGGTGACCGGGTTCTGGGGCGCCCACTGGGAGCGCCTACCCGCGGCCGCGCTGGACGACTTCGCCCTGGAGATCGGCGGTAACGAGGCCAGCTTCCTCGCCCGCCGCCGCGACCCGCGCGCGGGCCCCCAGCTCGAGGCGCGCCTCGTGGGGGAGCGCCTGATCCTCAAGGTGAGCCACCTGGCGGGGGACGCCGGCGCGGTCAAGGCCCTCGGCTACCGCCTGGCCGCCCTGGTGCGGGGGGAGGATGACGGTCAGGTCAGAGAGGGCGACCGCGGCGCGTTCCAGGTCCTGCACCTGCTGCACCCCCGCCACTGGGGCGCCCACCTGCGCACCGCCGCCCGCGAGCTGTGGGCCCTGGGCTGGCCCCCGAAGAGCGCCGGCCTGCTCACGGGCGCCGTGCCCGACGAACAGTTCGAGGTGCGCACGCTGCACCTCGACGCCCCACGGGTGGCCGCCTGCCGCGCCCTGGCCGAGGCCCACGGCGCCACCCTCAACGACCTGGTGGCCGCGGCCCTGCTGCGCGCCCTCGCGCGGGTGGCCGCGCCCGGTCTCCCCCTGCGCCTGCTCGATACCGTCGATCTGCGGCGCTACATCTCCGACGTGGGCAGCCTGCCCACCTGCAACCAGTCCTCCTTCTTCGGCATCGCGCCGGGTGAGGTGGGCCCCGACCTCCCCACCGCCCTCACCCGCACCCGGAGCTGGACCGCCGCACTGAAAGAGGGCCGCCCCGGCGCCTGGTACCTGCTCACCTGGGGCCCCCTGCTGCGCGGGCTGCCCTTCGGCCTGGGGGTGCCGCTCCTGCGCGGGTACATGCTGCGACAGGCCGCCAGAGGCGCCAACCCACCCATCTTCACCAACATGGGGCGCATCGACGAACGGCGGCTCGAGTTCGGTTCCCTCACGGTGGGCACCGCCTGGATGATCGTCCCCCTCTTCCGGCCCCCGGGCGTGGGCTGCGGCATCTCAGGCTTCCGCGACAGCCTCACCCTCACCCAGGGGTTCTCCGGAGGCCCGGCCGTGGCCGCGAAGGTGGACGCCTGGCTGAGGGCCTTCCTGGAGGAGATCGAGGGAGCATAGACCCACCGCGTCGCACCTCGCCCGGCCAAAGGCCCCCCCATCGGCGACCGGCAACCACCCGCGTACTTGGCGCGAGGGAAGCTTGTTCCCGACGCCACCGCCACGGTCGTTGCGCCCCCTCGCGTCTCTCCTCGCCCAGATGATTCATCTGGAGCCGGAGTGTCGCCCCGGCGACCTCCACCACGCCGCGAGCCGCGGGACTCCGGGGCGCACCTGGCCCCGGTTGGTCACCCATGGCGCGGATGCCGCGGCCCCATGAGCCTTGAAGCAGCGGTTCAAGGCTGACTCTCGCATCCTGCAGCTCGCGGCCCGTGGCCCAGCCCCCCAGCCTCCAGCCTCCGATCGCGCTGTTTCTTGGTAGTTCGCCATGCGGCTCGCCGAGCCGCTCCAACGGAGGATGATACAGCTCGTTCATAGGTCCGTATCCGCCGTTCCCGTGACCGTATCCGTTACGGTCCCGCACCCGTACCCGACCGGCGTGGCTCCGAGGACGAACTGGAGTCTGGACCGGCGCGGCTGCCCTCGCACGTGGTCTGGAACGCGCGTCGTCTCCGAGCCCCGATTCCGGACTCGGGAACGGGTACGGGCATGGGTCCGGGTGCGAGAGCCTGCGGCTGTTTCTTGGTAGTTCCCCATGCCGCGGCTGCCGCGGCTCCACGAGCCATGAAGCAGCGGGGAGCTTCCAGGTGTCGGGTATCAGGTGCCAGCCGCACACCCTCGGGATCTGCGCAGAGGCGGGCTTCGTCCGACGAACGTCACGCGGTCCGGACGAGGCCCCTGGTGCGCTGCCTGCTGATACCTGACGGCTGATACCTGATGGCTGATTCTGGTTAGTCCCCACCCATGCCCGAGGTCAGCGCCCTCCTCCGCCTCGCCGCGCGCGCCCGCAGCCTGCCGGGTCGCCTGACGCGGCTCTCCGGGGCCCTGCTGGGGCGACCCTACCTCACCGGCCCGCTGCCTGGTCCCGACGGCCCCGAGCTGCTCGTCCGACGCCTCGATGCCTTCGACTGCGTCACCTTCGTGGAGAGCGTGCTGGCGCTCGGCTGGGGCCGCACCCCCGAGGACTACCCCCGCCACCTCCAGGCCCTGCGCTACCAGAACGGCGCCCGCTCCTGGCTCACCCGCCGCCACTACACCAGCGCCTGGCTGGCCGAGAACGTGACCGAGGGCCGGTTCACCCTCCTGCTGCGTGAGCGCTGGCGCGCCCTCGGCCCCCCGCGCACCCTCGACCTGCTGGCCGGCTACCCCGCCCTCACCTGGGAGCCTGTGGCCCTGCCCGTCGCCGAGCTCCCGGCGCTCACCCGGGCCGCCAGAGCCGGCGACTTCGTGGGCTTCATCAGCGACCGCCCGAACCTCGACACCTTCCACGTCGGGCTGCTCGTGCCCGGCCGCCCCCTCCTGGTCCGCCACGCCAGCCGCTCGGAAGGCCGGGTGGTGGAGCAGCCCATCCCGGAGTTCATCACCCGCTGGGAGGTCTCGGCCCTCCTGGTGGCCCGCCCCCTGCCCCTCCCCGGAGTCTCCCCGTGAAGCCCGTCACCGCCCTGCTCACCGCCGCCGACCCCGCCGACGTCCTGGCCCTGGCCCGCGCCCTGGCGCGCACCGGCCTGGTGGAGGAGCTCCTCCTGATCGCCCCCCCCGAGGCGAAGGCGGGCCCCACTACCCTCGCCAGCCTGCCCTGTGAGGTCCTGCCCACGGCCGAGCCGGGCTCCAGCGCCTCGCTCGCACCCCTGCTGAAGGGCCTGCGCACCCCCTTCCTGCTCCAGATCCCTCCCGTCGGCCGCCTCGACCCCCACCCCTGGGCGCTGGCCCGCCTGGTCCAGGCCGCCACGGAGCACCGCGCCGGGCTCGTCTACGGCGACTACCTCGACGAGAAGGACGGCGCGCTCCGCCCCCACCCCCTGGCGGACCACCAGCCCGGCTCCCTGGAGGACCGCTTCCCGCTCGGCCCATGGGCCCTGTGGTCCGTGGACGCCCTCGGCGCTGCCTGCGACGCGCACGACCCCCTGCCGGAGGGCCTACGCTGGCACGGCTGGTACGCCCTGCGCCTGGCGGTGGCGCGGGTGGCGCCCGTCGTGCACCTGCCTGAACCCCTGGGGGTCCTGCGCCCGCTGGATGCCCGCGCCAGCGGCCAGCGCATCTTCGACTACTTGACCGTCCCCCGCGAGGCCCAGGTGGAGGCCGAGCAGGTCTGCACCCGCCACCTCGCGGGCCTCGGCGCCCTGGTGCGCGGCCCGGCCGAGCCCTTCACCTCCCGCGCCCCCGGCTACCCGGTGGAGGCCAGCGTCGTCATCCCGGTGCGCAACCGGGTCGGGACCGTGGGCGACGCCGTGCAGAGCGCCCTGTCCCAGCAGGCCCCCTTCGCCTTCAACGTCATCGTGGTGGACAACCACTCCAGCGACGGCACCACGGATCTCCTGAAGTCCCGCGCCGCGGCCGACCCGCGCCTGATCCACGTGGTGCCCGCCCGGCAGGACCTCGGCATCGGCGGCTGCTGGAACGAGGCCGTCTTTCACCCCCGCTGCGGGCGCTACGCCGTGCAGCTCGACTCCGACGATCTGTACGCCGGGCCAGACACCCTGGCGCGCATGGTGGCCCTGCTGCGGGACGAGCACTGCGGGTTGGCGGTGGGCTCCTACACCCTGGTGGACATGGCGCTCGACGTCCTGCCCCCCGGGCTCATCGACCACCGCGAGTGGACCGCCGAGAACGGCCCCAACAACGCCCTGCGCGTGGGCGGGCTGGGCGCGCCGCGGGCCTTCGCCATCGAACTGTTGCGCCAGAGCCCCTTCCCCAACGCCTCCTACGGCGAGGACTATGCCGTGGCCCTGCGCCTCAGCCGGCGCTGGAAGGTGGGGCGCATCTTCGACAGCCTGTACCTGTGCCGCCGCTGGGAGGGCAACACCGACGCCGACCTCTCCCCCGAGCTGGCCGCCCGTCACCAGCGCTACAAGGACGGCATCCGCACCCAGGAGATCGAGGCCCGGCAACTGGGGCGCGGCCGGTGACGGGCCCCGAGGCCGCCTGGGCCGGCCGCTTCGTGGACCGGGAGAGCGCCGCCTCCTTCGGGCACGGCGCCCTGGGCCCGCGGCTCGCCCGCTTCCTGGACTGGCAGGCCGACCGCTGGCCGCGCCTGGCCGCCGCGCGCGCGGGGCTGGCCGAGGTGCAGGTGCGCGCGGTCCAGGCCGGTGGCCGCCGCGTCCTGGTCCAGTTCAACCCGGCCCGCGCCGTCTCCACCACCGCCGCTGTCGACGCGACCAGCGTGGCCGCCCGGCCCTGCTTCCTCTGCCCGGCCCACCTGCCCGCCGAGGAGCGCGGGCTGCCCTTCCAGACCCAGTGGGTGCTCCTGGCCAACCCCGCCCCCATCCTGCCGGGCCACCTCGTGCTGGCCCACCGCGACCACCGCCCCCAGGCCGCCGTGGACGCCCTCCCGGCCCTGGTGGACCTGGCCGCGGCCACCGCCGATCGCTGCGCCGTCATCTACAACGGCCCCGCCGCGGGCGCCTCGGCGCCCGACCACCTGCACCTGCAGGCGCTGGACGCCGGGCTCCTGCCCGAGGAGCGGGTCGCCTGGACCACCCCGGAGCCCCCCTTCCTGGAGCGCCCGCACCTGCGGGCCTGGGCCGCGTTGGAGGAAGGCCGCACCCTGATCGGCTTCCGCGGCCAGCCAGTCCGGCTGAAGCGCGCCCTCGCGGCCGCCGTGGAGGCCCTGGCCACCGTGCTGGGCACCCCCGAGGAGCCGCGCCTCAACCTGCTCTGCACGGCCCGCGGGGGAGATGTCCTGGCCCTGCTCTTCCCCCGCGCCGCCCACCGCCCCGCCTGCTATTTCGCGCCCGAGCCAGAGCGCCTGGCGGTGAGCCCCGGCGCGCTCGACATGGCCGGCGCCCTGGTGAGCGTGCGCGCCGCCGACTTCGCGCGCCTCGACGCCCCCACCGTCGCCGCGATCTACCGCGAGGTGAGCCTGGCCCCGGCGACCCTGCGCCCCGTGCTCGATCTGCTGCAGCGGAGGCTGTCCCATGCCTGAGCCCGTCCTGCGCGTCGGCCTGATCCAGGGCCGCGAGGTCCTCGAGATCGAGCTCCACGGCCCGTTTCACCTGGGGTCCGACGGCGATCCGCGGACCGGCCGCTGGCGCGCCCAACGCGGCCCCGCCGGGGTGACGCTCACGCGCCACGGCGCCAGCGAGCCCACCGCCACCGGCGCCGTCCTGCGCCTGCGCCCTGTGGAGGGCGCCACCTTCCTGCTGCGCGGCATGACCGTGGGCGTCGGCTTCCACTGGCAGCATGAGGAGGACCTGGCCTTCGCCGGCGAGCTGTCGCTGGAGGCGCGTGAGGTGGGCCTCGATGCGGTCAACGCGGTGCCGCTGGAGGACTACCTGCGCTCGGTGATCTCCTCCGAGATGAGCGCCACCTGCCCCCCGGCCCTGTTGGAGGCCCACGCCGTCATCTCCCGCTCCTGGCTGCTGGCCCAGCTCGAGGCCCGCGGCGAGGACCGCCCCGCGCCGCCGGGCGCCAGCGTGGAGGGGCAGCACACGCGCATCGTCCGCTGGTACGACCGCGAGGACCACACCTTCTTCGACGTCTGCGCCGACGACCACTGCCAGCGCTACCAGGGGGTCACCCGCGCCTTCACGCCCGAGGCCAGCGCCGCCGTCGAGGCCACGCGAGGCCTGGTGCTGCGTTCCCGGGGCCGCACCTGCGACGCCCGCTTCTCCAAGAGTTGCGGCGGCATGACCGAGCTGTTCTCCTCGGCCTGGGGCGATACCGATCCCCCCTACCTGCAGGCCTTCCCGGACCTGCCCGCGGGCGAGGCGCCCGGCTTCGCCCTGCCGCTGACCGAGGAGGAGAACGCCAGCGCGTTCATCGCAGGCGCGCCCCCGGCCTTCTGCTGCGAGGCGGACCGCGCCCTGCTCACGCGCCTGCTGCCCGCGCTGGACCACG
The DNA here is from genome assembly GCA_043814015.1 of Pseudomonadota bacterium. GTDB lineage: Bacteria > Myxococcota_A > UBA796 > UBA796 > JAFGLY01 > JBDRKM01. The sequence continues at coordinate 13,967 of JBDRKM010000146.1, read as the reverse complement.
ACACCCGCGACTTCTACCGCTGGGAGGTGGTGATCGGGCAGGAGGAGCTGCAGGATCTGCTGCGCCGCAAGCTCGGCCTCGAGCTGGGGCCCGTGCGCGCCCTGATCCCGCTGGAGCGTGGCCCCTCCGGCCGCCTCACCCGCCTGCGCATCGAGGGCACCGCCGGCAGCGCCGAGATCGGCAAGGAGCTGGAGATCCGCCGCGCTTTATCCGCCACCCACCTGTACTCCTCGGCCTTCGTGGTGCACCCGGAGGGCTCCGAAGGGGGCGTCCCAGCCGCCTTCCGCCTGCGGGGCGCGGGCTGGGGTCACGGCGTGGGCCTCTGCCAGATCGGCGCCGCGGTCATGGCCGAGCGGGGCTACGACTTCAGGGCGATCCTGGCCCACTACTACCGCGGGGCGGAGCTGGGGCGGGGGTACTGATCCGCCGCGCGTCATCCTCGAGCGGCCGTGGCTCCCAGGTCGGGAAGAGGGCGCGCAAGGTGGCGTGGTCATCCCCGGCCCGCGCGGCCAGGTCCTGGGGAAAACGCCTCATGAGGAGGATGTGGCCCAGCAGCAGGTGGGCGTAGCCGGCGAGATCGAGGCGCGGGGCGAGCCAGCCCGAGAGGCGGTGCAGCGCGCGGAAGACGAGGAGTGGGGGCTTCACGACCCGCAGCCGCCGGCCCCAGGCCGCTCCGATGCGCCGCGCCACCTCGGGGAAGGAGGGCCGATCTGGCCCCACGAGCCGCAGGCGGCGACCGCCCAGGTCATCGCGCAGCACCGCAAGAGCGACCAGGGCGCCGGTGTCCAGCGGGGAGATGGTGGGCAGGGCGGGGGGACCGCCCCCGGGGGCCACGAGGACCCGTCCGGCGCGGATGAGGGCGAAGAAGAGATCTGTGGAGGGCGGCTGCCCCAGCACGGTCCAGTCCAGCCCGGAGCCAGCCAGCCAGGCCTCCACCGCGCGTTTGACCTGCGCGGTCTCGAGGTCCGCGGCCTGGGGGCCGTCCACGGCGAAGACCGAGAGGTAGACCACCCGGCGCAGCCCCTGGTCCCGTCCCGCGGTGAGGGCGGCGATCACCGCATCGCGCTCGATGGCCCCGAGGCGGCGGAAGGTCCCGAGGGTGAAGGCCGAGATCGCCACGACGGCACGCTCCACCCCGTCGAAGGCGGCCCGGACCGCCACCGGATCCTCCAGGTCGCCCTCGACGAGCTCGGGCTCGGGGCCGAGGAGCGCGCGCGCCGCCCAAGCCGAGCGGGTCAGCACGCGCACCGCCTGACCACGGGCCAGCAGGGCCGCGACCGCGTGGCGACCGAGGTGGCCGCTGCCGCCGAGCACGAGGACGGGCATGTTCGCCTCCGGAGCTGCTGGGGAGGCCTAGCACGATTCCAGGCCCGGGTGACCAGGGAGAGCGCGGCTGGATAGCTGAACGGCATCCTCGCACCCGAGCGCCGCCGTGCACCTCCTCCTGCTGCTGGCCTGCCAGCCTGGCCCCGACGACAGCGCGGCGCCCGCCTGCCCCGCGCCCGGCCCCGCGATCCCGGGCGCCGATCTGGACGGCGACGGCTGGCCAGATCTGGCCTTCGCCCAGACGGAAGACGCGGCCGGCGCCTACCTCACCACCTCCCCGGTGTTCTGGGGCGGCGCGGAGGGCTTCTCCGCAGAGCGCCGCAGCGACTACCCCACCACCGGGGCCGACGACGTGGCCATCGCGGATCTCGACGGCGATGGCTGGCCCGAGCTGATCTTCGCCTCCGTGGGCGACGGCGAGGCCCGCGCGGTGGACTCCCTCGTGTACCGCGGCGCGCCGGGCGGCCCCGACCCCACGTCCGAGCCCCTGCGCCTGCCCACCGTGGGCGCCGCGGCCGTCACCGTGGCGGATCTGGACGCCGATGGCTGGCCCGAGCTCATCTTCGCCAACCGCTACGACGGCGGCTCGGTCAGCCTCTCCTCCTACACCGTGGATTCGTACATCTACTGGGGGAGCGCGGAGGGGCCCTCTCCACAGCGGGTCACGGGCTTCACCACCGTGGGCGCCGCCGACATCCGGGCCGCCGACCTCGACGGGGACGGCTGGCCCGAGCTGGCCGTGGCCTCCGGCACCTTCTTCGTGGACGAGTCCCTGGTCTACGCCGGTTCCGCCGATGGTTGGGATCTCGACCACACCCAGCCCCTGCCCTCGCGCGCCCCCGAGGGCCTGGAGCTGGCCGACTTCGACGGCGACGGCCTCCTCGACCTGTTCCTCGCCGACTTCTACGACGCGCTGGACCTCGATCTCGACTCCCCGCTCTACCTGGGCGGGGCCGAGGGCTTCTCCGCCGATCGCCGGATCGAGCTGCCCACCCACGGCGCCACCGACGCCCGCGCCGCGGATCTCAACGGAGACGGCTGCCTGGACCTCACCGTGGCCCACGGCATGGAGGGCAGCATGGCGGACATGGACTTCCTGGTGGACTCCAGCATCTTCTGGGGGGCGCCGGGGGGGCCGGATGGCACGGTGACGGGGTTGCCCACCTCCTCGGCCGCCGCCGTGGACGCCGCGGATCTCGACGGGGATGGGGACGTGGACCTCGTGTTCGCCAACCGCTACGACGAGGCCGGGGAGCCGGCGGTAGACTCGGTGATCTACTGGAACGACGGGGGGTTCTCGGCCGAGCGGGTCACGCTGCTGCCCACGGTGGGGGCGGCGGGGGTGGCGGCCTCGGGGGACTGGTAGGCCCCCCGCCGCGCGATCACCGCCCGCACGAAGGCGGCCCGGGAGAACTCCCCCTCGGTCATCAGAGCGCCGCCTCGGTCCGTCCAGGCCCCCCGGGGGAACACCCGCCGGCGGATGGCGGCGACCCCCAGGCCCCGCTCGTGCAGGTCCGATACCTGCCGGATGGCGGCCTCGAGGTGCTCGATCTTTCGGCCCAGGGCGGCCTGGGGATCGTCGATGGAGTCGCCGTGGGCGGGGAGGATGCGCCGCGCCCCCAGGGCGGCCACCGCGCGCAGGGAGGCCAGGGATTCGTAGGGGTCCTCGTGGCGCATCACCGCCGAGGCGCCGCGGGAGACCAGCAGATCGCCAGTGAAGAGCAGGCCGTGGACGGGCTCGAAGAAGGCGGTGTGGGTGCAGGAGTGCCCGCCGGTGGGCACAGAGCGCAGGGAGCGGGCGCCGGTGGACAGCACCGCGGGCATCTCGACGGGCTCGTAGGGGTCCACCCAGCCCCAGAAGAGGCGGCGGTAGCGGGGCAACTCTCCCACCCCCTCGCTCCAGCGCTCCCCGGGGCCGCGCAGGTACACGGGGCAGCCGTGCCGCTCCGCGAGGGCCGCGGCGGCGCCGGCGTGGTCCTCGTGGTGGTGGGTCAGGGCGATCCCCGTGAGCTCACGACCCGCGAGGGCCTGGAGCAGGGCGGACCTGGCGTGGGCGAAGCCCGTGTCGATCAGCAGGCCGTCCAGCAGGTAGGCGTGCACCGGGAAGCCCAGGCGCTGGGAGGCGCGGCTGGCCACGCGCAGCCGGATGAGGCCCGGGGCCAGCGCCTCCTCACGCGCCCGCGCACCGCCGGCGCCCAGGCGGGCGAGGAGGTCGGTGGCGTTGCGGTCCATGGCCTGCTCCCGGAGCGTAGCCGCGGAGTCTATCCTCTCGACCGAGGGGGTGGACGCGGCCCTCGCCATGCCACGTGTGCCATCCTCGAGGGGAGCGTCAACGGACCCACGGTCGCCTGTGACAGCCGCCCCAGGTCCGGCCTCCAGATGCCCACGGCCGGACCCCCAGGTGGATGCGCTCGTCGCCACGGCACCTCGAGATGAAGCGGATGAGGTCCTTGACTTCCGGGCGCGTGCACTAGTGCACGCGCCCGGAAGTCCTTGACCACCCCTCCGAGGACCGTCGGCGCGTGCACTGGCGGCCGCGGCTGCGGCCGCCCGCGGGGGTGCGCCCGCAGGGCGCGTATGCGGGGGGCTCCGCCCCCCGACGCGGCCCCCCTGAAAAAACGGATAGTGACGATGCGCCGCGTAGCGGCCGGCGCGTTAGCGCCGCCGGAAGTCCCTGGTCTGGGACTTCCGGGCAGCGGCACTAGAAACCACCCGGAGGCTCCACCGTGATCGGCCAGCAGATCGGCCACTACCGCCTGGAGGAGAAGCTCGGCCGCGGCGGCTTCGGCACGGTCTATTCCGCCGCCCACGTGCAGCTGCCCTCGCTCAAGGTGGCGGTCAAGATCGCCCACGGAAACCTGGCGGCGGATGCCAGCTTCCAGCGGCTGCTGCAGAAAGAGGTGGAGGTGCTGCACCGCCTGCAGCACGCTGGCATCGTGGCCTTCCGGGATCTGGTGGTGGAGCCGGCGCACACGGCCATCGTGATGGAGTTGCTCCAGGGGCTCGATCTCAGGCACGCCCTGGCCGAGGGCGCGTTCCGGCCCGAGGAGGTCGCGCGGCTGCTGCACGAGGTGCTGGAGGCGCTGGCGGTGGCCCACGAGCAGGGGATCGTGCACCGCGATCTCAAGCCCGAGAACATCTTTCTGTGCGCCGACGGGCGCGTGAAGCTGATGGACTTCGGCATCGCCAAGGTGGCCCACACCACGCTGGCCTCCCAGTCGGGCATGGTGTCGGGCACGCTCGACTACATGGCGCCCGAGCGCTTCCGCCAGCAGTCGCCCCCCTCGTCCGACCTCTACTCCCTGGGGCTGGTGGCCTGGGAGCTGCTCGCGGGCCGTATGGCCTGCACGGAGGGCGACATCCCGGCCAAGATCGGCTGGCACATGGCCACGGGAGCCCCTGACGTGCGCGACGTGGTGCCCTCCTGCCCCGCCTGGCTGGCGCGCTTCGTGGCGAAGCTCGCGGCGGTGGAGGCCGAGGAGCGGCCGGCGGACGCCCAGGCGGCGCTGGCTCTGCTGGACGAGGGCTGGCCCCACCCGGGGTGGCGGGGATCCCGCCCCGTGGTCCCGTGCGGCGCCGGCGCTGCCCCCCGGGTTCCGAGCGCGCCCGCGGCCGCCGCCGACGGGCACGCGAGTCCCACCCTCGCGCCGGGGCTGGCCCCGCCGGTGGATGTGCCGCTCGTGCAGAAGTCCACCCCCCACCTGGGCGCCACCGCGGGAAGCCGAGGCGCCGCGTGCTCCCGCCCCGGCTCCGGCCACCCCCGCACCGGGCTCGCCTCCGCCCACCCTCTGGCAATGCACGGCGCCGCGCACCTTCGGGCTGGTGATGGACGCCGTCGGCCTGGCTCTCGGCGCCGTGGGCACGGCCCTGGCCTTCGCCGTGGGTGGCAGCGGGGAGCCCGAGCAGGTGGTGGGCACGGTGCTCGGGGTGGTCGCCATCTTCGTCGCGCCGGTGGTGGGCAGCTGCTTCTTCCTGGCGGGCCTCTTCGACGGGCGCACCCTGGGCCGGGCGCTGCAGTTCGGTCTGGCGACGCTCTCCGCCGCCTCGGTGCTCACTCTGATGCCCATCGCCATGCTGGCCGACGGCGAGGATGTCTCCACGGCGGTCGCGGGCGGGATCTGCTGCGGGGGGCTGCCGCTGGTGTTCTTCGGGATCTTCTCCGCCGTGTTCCTGGCGCGCGGCCTCGCCCGGCACCGGCAGGAGTGGGAGGCCTGGCGCGCGGGGCGCTGAAGCGACGACCCCGGCGGCGCGAGGCCACCGGGGGCGGAGTGTGGGGAGGGGCTACTCGGCCAGGGCTTCGCGGACCCGCTCGCGGCGCTCCTGGGCGCGCTGGACGCGGTCCAGCAGCACGGCGCGCTGGCTGGCGTCCAGATCGGCGTAGAAGTCGAGCACGGCGTCGGCCACGTCGTGGGCGGTGGCGGCCATGCGGGCGTGGCGCGTGTCGATCAGGCTGTGGATCGCCTTGGCGTCCACGGGGGTGGTCTGCAGGGCCTGCATGGCGGCCTCCATGTCCTGGTCGCGGTCGTCGCGGTGGGCCTGGAAGGTCTCGCGGAGCTCGACCTTGAGGGCGCCGGCCTCGGCCTGCTGGGCCTCGGTCAGGTTCAGATCCTCGAGCAGGGCGGCGAGGTGCGCGCCGGGCCCGAAGCCCTCGGCGCCGGCGCCCATGCCCATGCCCATGCCAGGGCCCATGCCGCGGCCATGGCCGGGGCCGTTGCCGGCGATGGCCTGGCTGCCGATGGCCGCGATGGCGCCGAAGGTGGTGAAGCCGAGGGCGAGGAGGGTGCTGCGAACGGTGATGGACATGTGGACTCCTTCCGGTTGTCGCGGGAGCGTCCGTCGCTCCACGCCCTTGAACCTACGCAGGGGCTGTTGGGCGGGCGTGCGGGGTGGCTGAAGAGAACCTGCGCTGTGTGAAGGAATGTTGCGGGAGCGGGTTAACGACAGGCCCCATGCGCGTGCACCACCTCGACTGCGGCTCCCTGCAGCCCCCCGGCGGGCGCCTGCTCGGCCTGCCCGGGCGCGATGCGGGCATGGTCTGCCACTGCCTGCTGCTGGAGCACGGCGGGCGGCTGGTGCTGGTGGATGCGGGTATCGGGCTCAAGGACATCGCCGATCCGCTGCGCCGGCTGGGGCCTGGCTTCCTCGGTACGGTGCGCCCGCGGCTGGAACTCGACCAGTGCGCCCACAGCCGTATCCTGGCCCTGGGGCTCTCGCCTGGCGACGTGACCGACGTGCTGATCACCCACCTCCACCCGGATCACATCGGCGGGCTGGCCGACTTCCCGCAGGCCAGGGTCCACCTGATGGCCGCCGAGCATGAGGCCGGGCCGGGGGCGCGGCCGCCTGCGCGCAGCTACCAGCCGTTGCAGTGGAGCCACGGCCCCGCCTGGGCGCTGCACGGCGCCGGGGGCGAGGCGTGGCTGGGCTTCGAGGGGGTGCGCCCGCTCGAGGGTCTCGGCCCGGACATCCTGCGCGTCCCGCTGCCTGGGCACACGCGCGGCCACTGCGGCTACGCCGTGGCGGCCGGCGACGGCTGGCTGCTTCATGCGGGCGACGCCCTGCTCGACCGCCGCGAGCTGGGGTTCTGGGGCCGGCCCCCCCTGGGGGTGCGGGCGTATCACCGCGCCACGGCCTGGGACTTCGGCCGGCGCAAGGAGAGCCTGGCGGCCCTGCAGCGCTGCCACCAGGGTCACGGCCACGAGGTGGAGATCCTCTGTACCCACGACGCGGCGGGCTTCGCAGAGCGAGCCACGGCCTGATCAGGCGCGGCGGCGGCGCAGCAGCCCCAGGCCGAAGAGCGCCAGCAGGCCCCAGGTGCCGCGGCTGCCGCTGGTGGCGCAGCCCCTGGGCTCGACCCGGGCGCCGTTGTTCTCGATGTAGGCGTCCATCTGGGTGTAGATGTTCTGCATCTGGGAGATGAGCAGGTTCTTGGCCATGTTCTCGCTGACCGGCAGGCCGTCCCAGGTGGCCTCGATCCACATGGACTGCAGGGTGAGGGTGCCGTGCTCCTGGGGCAGCAGCACATTGAGGTAGTACTGGTCCTGGATGTCGATCCAGTCGACCTCGAGCTCGGCCGGGACGTCGAACCAGGTCCGCTGGACCCAGGCCGTGCCCAGCTCGGTCTCGACCCAGCGGTACTGGCCGTGGTTGTGGGTGATCACCGAGCCGATGATGGGGTAGGTGTCCTCGATATAATTCTGGACCGCGGCGTCCTCGCACTTCTGCTCGACGAAGCAGTCTGTGTCGGTGAGGTAGGTGCGGTCGTAGTAGTCGTGGGAGTCGGGGAAGAGGTCCTCCTGGTCGTCCACCACCTGGGGCACGCCCAGCGCGTAGGGCGTGTAGATGCTCTCGGTCCCCACCGCCGCGCCGATCATGTCATCGGGGTTGCGGGCGCGGTCGTCCAGCGCGTTGATGGTCTCCTCGGACAGGCTGGTGACCGAGTAGCCCTCGAGGGTCTCCTCGAGGTTGGCCAGCAGCCAGACATCGAGGTTGTAGAGCCCCTCCTGCATCGCATCGGGGTACTCGTCATCGAAGTGGGCGAAGAGGTAGCCGCAGAGCTCGTCCAGCTCCACGGGTGCGGGAGGGACCTTGCGGCAGCCGGCGGCGAGGACTGGAAGGAGCAACAGGGGCACGACGCGCATGGGGGCCTCGCGGCTGATGTGTCGGGCCAGTATACACCGAGCGCCGAGACGGCTGGTAGCTCGCGCCCGCACCCGAATCGTCGGCTGCGCCGACGAAGCCGTCAGGTATCAGCGGTCAGCTATCAGCTCTCTCGAGCAGCAGCCGGTGTTCGCGCACTCCACCCGTGGGGCGAACAGGTCCGAGTCGGGTGACTCGCGCCGAAGGTGCTTGCTGAAACCTGATACCCGAAAGCTGATGGCTCTGTGTCCGACGATTCGCGCCGCATGGACAGCCAGGGGTCGCTCAGCGGGAACCCCCGTCGCGCTTGGCGAGCTGCTGCGCCCACCAGGCCAGCCGCTCGGCGATGGTCTTCTCGGCTCCGTGGGGAGCGGGCTTGTAGTAGACATCTCCCGCCACCTCGGGCGGGCGGTAGGCCTGGCGCACCACGTGATCGGGGTGGTCGTGGGGGTAGAGGTAGCCGGCGCCGTGGCCGGCCTCGCGGGCCAGGGCCGTGGGCGCGTTGCGCAGGTGCAGGGGAACGGGCAGGGAGCCGGTGGCCCGCACGCGCTCCAAGGCGGCGTCGATGGCCTTGTAGGCGGCGTTGCTCTTGGGGGCGCAGGCGCACCAGGTCACGGCCTGGGCCAGGGGGATGCGGGCCTCGGGCATGCCCACCATGGCGACCGCCTGGGCCGCCGCCACCGCGATCTCGAGGGCGCGAGGGTCGGCGTTGCCCACGTCTTCGGCGGCCAGGATGACCACGCGGCGGGCGATGGCCTCGGGGGGCTCGCCCCCGGCCAGCAGGCGCGCCAGCCAGTAGATCGCGGCGTCGGGATCCGACCCGCGCATGCTCTTGATGAAAGCAGAGAGCACGTCGTAGTGGGCATCGCCGTCGCGGTCGTGGGCCAGCTCGGCCTGGCCGGCCAGGTCCGCGAGGCGCGCCACGTCCACGGGCTCGCCCGGTGGGACCCGGCGGGCGATGTCTTCCAGCATGGAGAGGGCGCGGCGGGCATCGCCGTCGGCGGCGCGGGCCAGGGCGGCGAGAGCGTCGTCGGTCAGGGCGGGTGCGGCGCCGCCCAGGCCGCGCTCGGCGTCATGGAGGGCGCGGCGCAGCAGCACCTCGGTCTGGGCTGCGGTCAGGGGCTCCAGCCGCACCACGCGGCAGCGGGAGCGCAGGGCCGGGATGATGGAGAAGCCCGGGTTCTCGGTGGTGGCGCCCAGCAGCGCCACGGTGCCGGCCTCCACGTGGGGCAGCAGGGCATCCTGTTGAGCCTTGTTCCAGCGATGGATCTCGTCCACGAGCAGGACCGTGGCCTGCCCACCCAAGCGGCGGTGCTGCTCGGCCGCCTCCACGGCGCGGCGTAGATCGGCCACGCCGGAGAGCACGGCGGAGAGCTGCTCGAAGCGCGCGCCGGCCAGCCCGGCCACCAGGCGGGCCAGCGTGGTCTTGCCGGTGCCGGGGGGACCCTGGAAGATGAGCGAGGGCAGGGCACCGTGGCCCAGGCGGCGCAGCAGGCCATCGGGCCCGGCCAGGGCCTCCTGGCCGAGCACCTCGTCCAGCGTGCGGGGCCGCATGCGCTCGGCCAGGGGAGCTTGGGGTGTCGACATGGGCGGGCTTTATCTTGATACGGGTACACCATGCGCGCCGTCTTCCTCTCCGACGCCCACCTCGACGCCCTGGACGATCCCGTTCAGGCGCGGCTGGTGGCCTTCCTCGACGCGCTCGAGGCCGACCGCCTGGTGCTGGTGGGCGACCTCTTCCACCGCTGGTGGAGCCTGGGGCCCGGCGTGTTTCCGGCCTACGTCCCGGCCGCTGCGGCCCTGGAGCGGGCGGCGCGGCGCGGTGTCGTGGTCGATTACCTGCGCGGCAACCACGACTTCGCGCTCACCGTGGCGGCGGGCGCCGAGCTGGGCCTGCGGGTGGCCGACCACCTCGATCTGGTCTGCGACGGCCTGCGCGTGCACGCCTTCCACGGCGACCGGGCCATCTCGGCCCGGCGCTACCACGCCTACCACGGCCTGTTGCGCGGCCCCTTCTTCGACCTCGGGATGCGCCTGGCCGGCCCCCACCGGGCCTGGGCCATGCTCGGGCGCCTGGCGGGCAGCCCCGTCAAGCAGGGCCGCTGCCCTGCGCGCCTGCTGGAGGAACAGCGCGCCATGGCGCGGGCGCTGCTGCGGGAGCAGGGCGCCGACCTCGTCATCATGGGGCACAGCCACGTGCCGGAGGACACCACTTTCCAGGAGGGGAGGTACGTGAACCTGGGGTCGTTCCGGGAGCCCGGGTCGTGGGCCGAGATCGTGGACGGCGAGGTGCGGTTATACGGATCCTGAGATTGAAATCCTCCTGTCCCAGATCGAGGCACGCCGGGAACGTGCCTCACCCAGCCGCATGGCATGGGTGAGGTGCGCCCCGCCCAGGGGAGGCGGCCCGTGCTCGCCGCTCTGGGCGCGGAGAGCCGGGTACCGACCGCGTGGCGGCCCGTACTCGCCGCTCGGGGCGCGGAGAGCCGGGTACCGACCGCGTGGCGGGTTTCCACCGGAGGGGTTTGAACCCTTCCACACAGTTGTAGATCGCCATGGCGCCACGATCTGGTTCAGAATCACAAACGCGCGAGACAGCTGGGAGATGTCCTCCCCGTGCTCCTCCGCGCCTCTGCGTGGTCCAGTCACGGACCTCGTCCGAGCCACCAAGTCCAGACCGGACGCGAGATCCTCGTCCGCGGCTCTACCCCTTGGCGGGGAGCGGTCAGCGGTCAGCGGTCAGCAATCAGCTATGAACGAGGTACGAAGTTCGATACCGAGAGGGCTACGGCCGAAGCTGCCGAAACACAGTCTGGGTGCCGGCTGCTTTCGGAGTGGCCAGCGAAAACCATCTTGCTGACGGCTGAATGCTGATAGCTGACAGCTCTCCGACAGCCCCGGACTGTCGGCAGATTCGGTCAGTGCCCCTTGGTGTCTTTGCGTCTTTGCGCGAGAATTCTCTTCGATCAGACCGCGACAGCCCAGGCCGCGGCCCCTATGCCAGGGTCTTCAACAGCGCCGGCTCGTCCAACAAGGCCTCGGCCCCTGCCACGGCGGCGCGCAGGGGGTGCTCGGCGCGCACGACGGGGAGGCCGGTGGCCTGGCCGAGGCGCTCCTCGAGGCCGGCCAGCAGGGCGCCGCCCCCGGTGAGGACCAGGCCGGCGTCGAGGATGTCGGCGGCCAGATCCGGCGGGGTGCGGGCGAAGGTCTGGTGGAGGGCCTCGATCAGGGCCTCGATGCAGGGACCCAGGGCCGCGGCGACGTCAGCGGCGCCGAGCACCACCTGGCGCGGCAGGCCACCGCCCACCTGCCGGCCGGTGACGGTGAGGCTGCGGCCCGAGGCGGCCTCGATCCCCAGCTCGATCTTGACGGCCTCGGCGCTCTGGACGCCGATCTCGATCTGGTGGGCGCGCGCGAGGTGCTCGACGATGGCGCGGTCCATGGCGTCGCCCGCGCACTGCAGACTCTGGGAGGCGACGACGCCGCCCAGGGAGATGACCGCCAGCTCGGTGGTGCCCGCGCCCAGATCGCAGATCAGGGTGCCGGTGGGCTCGCCCACGGGCAAACCCGCGCCGTAGGCGGCGGCCAGCGGCGCACAGACCAGCCTGACCTCGCGGCAGCCCGCCGCGCGGGTGCAGTCCTGGACCGCCCGCCGCTGCTCCTGGCTCAACCCCAGGGGCACGGTGACCAGCGCGCGGGGCTTCACCAGGGGCCGCTTGCCGAGGACCCGGGCGATGAAGTACCGCAGCATGATCTCGGCGGCGTCGTAGTCGAGGATCACGCTGCCCTCGAGGGGGCGCGCGGCGCGGATGTCCTCGGGCGTGCGCCCCAGCATCTGCCGGGCGCCGGCGCCGACGGCGACGACCTCGCGAGAGCCGCCGCGCTGGCGGATGGCGAGGACCGAGGGCTCGTCGAGCACGATCCCCTGGCCGCGCACGGCGACGATGGTGTTCGCCGTGCCCAGGTCGATGGCCAGCTCGCTGGCCAGGAGGGTGAGGGGATTCTCGAAGCCCATCGCGGCGCTCCGGGCCGACCGGTGACCGGCGGCGCTAGTTGTCGACCGTGTACTTCTCGTCGAAGTTCTTGAGGTTCCGGATCTCCACCACCGGCTTGTCCATGACGTTCGCGATGTGCTGGGCGTAGCCCTCGAGGGTGCCCGTGTCGCTGGAGCTCAGGAGCTTGTGGTCGTCCGTGGGGGTGACCGCGTAGACCTCCCAGGTGGCCCACTTGCCGCCGATCACGAACTCGATCTCCTTGATGTCGGCGAAGCGCAGGCGCTCGGTGCTGGTGCCCTCCGAGGAGGTGGTGGTCCAGATGATGGAGGCGCTCTCCTCGTCGATGACCACGTTGCGCTTCACCGCCTGCTCGTGGACCACGTAGTACATGGCGACGGCCCCGACGCAGACCATGGCCGCGATGGTGAAGAGCAGCAGCAGCAGGCCGCCGGAGCGCTTCCTGGGCGCCTCGGCGAAGTCGTGGAAGCAGTGCTTGCAGCGCGCCGCGGAGGTGGGGACTTCGGCGCCACAGGAGGGGCAGGTCTTGGTGCTCACGGTGATCCTCTTCCGGCTTCGAGCGGCGGTAGGCCCGGTGCTGTTCCTATGGGCGCGCGCGGCGGCGTGTCAAGCGCCGAGGCGGCTCCGCGCGCACCTATCCCTCGAGGTGCTGCCCTTCAGCGAGGAAGCGGCACAGCGGCCCGAGCAGGCTGGGGAGCACGAGGGGCACCTGGCTGCGGGGCCGCTGGCGCGTGTACGTTCGGTAGACCTTGCGCCCGGCCTTGAGGATGGCGCCCACCTCGGGCGCGACCCCCAGGCGGCGGGCGAGGGCGTCGCGGGCGGTGGGCGGGAGGGACTCGAGATCCTCGCGATCGTACTCGGAGAAGGGCAGCCCCTCGCGCTTGGCCAGCTGGGCCAGGCCGCGGACGCAGAGGGCGAGCACGTCGCGACGGTCGATGGCCTCGCCCACGGGGATGTCCAGCTCCACGGCGAGATCGACGAGATCCTCCTCCGGCAGGGCGGCGATCAGGCGGTACTCTTCTTCGTTGAGCTGGAAGGCCATGCGATCTCCGTGGGCGCTCCGGTGGGTGACGGCGCCCCGCGCCGTGTATAGCACTCTGGGCTCGGATACCTAACCAGCCCCCCACGCCGCCGCCGGACGCCCGTTCGGTGCTGGCCCGGGAGACGGGCGAGGAGGCGGCATGGTGGCACTGCTCCGAGGACTGCTGGCGGCGTTGCTGCTGCCCGCGCCCTTGATCGACCTCCTGCGCTGGCTGCGGTTCCGGCGGCGCGGGGTGGTGGAGATCTCCCTGGCCGACGAGCTCGGCCGGCCGGGTGGTGGGGAGCGCCTGGCGCAGGTGCTGGAGGAGCTGCGGGCAGATCCGCTCATCCGCGGGGTGCGCCTGCGCCTCGACGGCGCCGGGGGTAGCTGGGCCACCCTGCAGACCCTGCACCGCCAGCTGCGCCTGCTGGTGGAGGCCCACAAGGCGGTGGTGGCCGAGGCCGCCACCCTGGGGATCGCAGAGCTCTACCTGGCGTCAGCCGCCAGCCGGGTGCTGCTGATGCCCGCCGGCGAGGTGTCCGCCTCCGGCCCGAGCGCGCGCCTCACCTTCCTTGGAGACGCCCTGGCGCGCCTCGGGATCGAGGTCGAGGTGTTCGCCGCCGGGGACTACAAGACCGCCGGCGATCCCCTCGTGCGCTCCTGTCCCACCCCCGAGCACCGCGAGGCCACCCAGGCGCTGCTCGACGACTGGTTCGCCGAGCTGCTCCAGGCGGTGGCCCGGGGCCGCGCGTTGCCCCCCGATCGGGTCGCGGAGCTGCTGGCCCAGGCACCGCTCTCGCCCGCGGAGGCCATGGAGGCGGGCCTGGTGGATTCCCTGTGCTTCGAGGACCAGGTCGAGGTCGAGATCGAGGAGCTGCTGGGCGTCGAGCCGCGGCTGGCGCCGCTGGGCGCCTGGCGGCGGTGGCGGCGGCTGCACCGGCTGCGGCGCCGGCTGGCGGGCTCCGGCG
>JBDRKM010000145.1:0-3240 GCA_043814015.1 Pseudomonadota bacterium | reverse complement strand
CTGCCAGCCGTCGACGTCGCGTTGCAGCAGGCGCCCGTTGTCGCCCACGGTCCAGACTCGCTCCGCATCGCTCCCCCATACCCCGTACAGATCTCCGGACCAGTCGTCCGACGCCGCGCGCAGCGCGCCGCGCTCCAGGGTCAGCACCACGCCGCGCCGGGTCACGGCCCAGACCTGCTCCGGGTCCAGGCCCCACAGGGCATTGACCAGCCAGTCGCCGGCCACGGCCTGCCGCGTCCACTGCTCGCCATTCCAGGCATAGGGACCGGTGTCGAGGCCCGGCCCGTTCCACGAGGGCGAGGCCGAAGCCCAGACCCGCCGCTCGTCCAGACCCCAGAGGTGCCTGAAGTGGAGCGTCGGTTGACCGTCCGGCTGGTCCGCGTCGTCCAGCTGGCTCGTCCAGCGCTTCCCGTCGAAGAACAGGATCCTCCAGTAGCCCCCGGCCGCCCAGACGTGGGTCGCATCCGTGCCCCAGATGCAGGTCAGGTCCGCGTCGAACCCGGTGTGCTGCTCGGTCCAGCTCGTGCCGTCGAAGAAGAGGACACAGCCCCCTTCGCCCACCACCCAGATGTGCTCCCGGTCCGCGCCCCAGAGGCCAGCCTGGTAGTAGCCCGATCCGCAGGGCGCCCGCTGTTGGACCTGCCAGGTCTGGCCGTCGAAGAACCAGACCTCGGTCTGGCTGGTCATCCGATTCGTGCCCACGGCCCAGACCTGGTCCTGGGCCACGCCCCAGACCGCGCTGAAGGACACCCAGGAGTCGCGGTGCTGGGGCGTCCACCGCGCGCCGTCCCAGAACCACAGGCCATGGCCGCCCACGGCCCAGACGTGGCTCGCATCGGCGCCCCAGATCGCGAACACCGGGCCGAAGTACTCCCCGTTGTCGAGGAGCTGCTCGTGCCAGTCGGCCCCGTCCCAGAAGAGCATCCCCCGGCCGCGGCCGGCAGCCCAGATGTGCTCGGCATCCGTGCCCCAGATCGCGAACAGCTCCGAGCCCCAGGGACGCGGGTTCTCCCAGCACCAGCCGTGCTCGTTGCACAGACCTCGACTGCCCGGTCCGGTCGGGGTCCACGCTTCCTGCTCCGGGTCGGTCTCGGGCGTCGGCTCAGCTTGAAGTTCGAGCCGCTGCTCGGGTTCGGCCTCCAGGAGCAGCTCGGCGTCAGGCTCATGTCCGGCTTCTGGTTCGACTTCACCGGCGGGTTCGTCGAGCTCGTCAGCTTCGTGCTCCGCGCCCTCCTCGGCGCTCGAGTCGACATCACCATCAGGAGCCGGATCCTGCTCGTCCCGGCCTGCGTCTGGCTTGTCGGCAGCAGCGGCCACGTCTGCCTCGCCCGGCAGGGCAAGCGGGCTCGCCCCACGGCAACAGATGACGGCCAGCGCCGGCAGAAGCAGCATCCCCGGACACCGAGCGCTCAAGGCTCCCTCCTCGTTCAGTTGGTTGCGTGGCCCTCCCTGGTTTTCGGAGGCCCCGCGGTCGGCCTGCCCGGTCGGCCTGGCCCAGGCCCTCGGCCTGGGGGGTGCCCTCGGCCTGGGGGTGTTCAACACGGCCGTTCTCTGCTGCTCATAGGAAGTTCAACCGCCATCTCGCCCCCCTTCCTACCGCAGAAGGCCCCTCCGGGCAAGGGTGCCGGGGTCGCGGACCGTGGCCTGTGGACGGAGGGGAGCCTAGGAGCGAGTCGCCGGGGCGCGAGGGTGCCACGCGGCGCGGGGCGTCGCCAGGTGGGGCGGTGCTGGGCGGGCTCGCCAGGTCAGGCCCAGGTATCCTCGGGCAGACCGAGGGTCTGGTCCAGGGCGAGCTCCTCCTGCGGGGGGCCGCGGGCCGGGGAGATGGGCGGCGGTTCGGTGGGCTCGTCGAGGTGCGAGAGGATCTTGTGGATCGGCTCTGGGTCGGTGATGAAGGCGATGATCGTGACCGGCGCTCCACAGCGGGTACATTTGAGGGGGAGCGCTTCGTAGAGCCTGGCGAGGAGGAGGGCCCAGCAGTACGCGGCGAGGCAGGGGCGGCGGGGCTTCTTGGTGGCCGGCGGGGCCTGGTCTTGCGGGGGTGACGGCTCCGGGGAGGGCGCGGCCGGCATCTGGGCGCCGGGCGCGGGAGAGCCGTGCTGTGCGTCGGCGGCAAGGCCCATCTGGAGCGCGGCCTCGTGGAGCTGGGCCTGGAGCGCAGGCGAGGGACCGGCAGAGGCGACCACCGCCGTCCTCAGGCGGGCGTTTGGCGCCAGCACTCCGAAATATCGGACGCGATGGCGAAAGGGCGGCGGAAGCAACGTGGCCAGGCGGGCGAGCAGGTCGAGGGGGGTGAGCACGAGGTGGGTGGAGCCATCCGGGGCAGGCCTGGGGAAGCGGTAGACCAGGGTCTGGTCGTCGAGGCGGTCGAGGCGGTCGAGGGAGAGGGCCGGGCGGGCGCAGTACCTGGAGAGGCGCTCGAGGCCCTGGCGGTCCCAGTGGGCGAGCAGGGTGGAGGCGTCGAGGGAGAAGCCGCCCTGGTGCTTCCAGGAGAGCATGTCGTCCACCGCGGCCTGGTCGAGGGCGCCGCGGCGTTGGAGGAGGCGGAGCACGCGGCGGCGGACCTGGGTCTCGACCTGGAGCACGTCGGCGGCGGTGAGGTTTGTGGCCTGGAAGAACTCCGCGCCTTCCTGGCCGTCGGGGGCGAAGACGCCCTCGGTCACCCGGACATGCCAGTGGTAGTTCTCGTTGAGGAAGGAACCGCCGCGGTGCTCGAAAGCCACGGCGCCGAAACGGGCACCCCGCGGTGCGTCCGGGCTGCGCTGGCGGACCCGGGTCTCCACGGCCCGGAGGAAGACGCGCAGCATGCCCGAGGCCAGGTCAGGGCTGGTCTTGCAGAAGAAGCGGACCCTGCGCGGCAAGGAGAGGACCCAGTGGCGGACCGGGACCCGAGGCAGCACGTGGTCTACCAGGTGCGCTGCCGTCTCGGCGCGGTGGCGGGCCTCGCAGGAGGGGCAGAGCCCGCGGCGCTTGCAGGAGAAGGCGATCAGCAGGTCGAGGCCGCAGGCGGGGCAGCGGGCGCGAGCGAAGCCGTGGCAGAGGAGGCCGCAGGCCAGGTACTCGCGGAAGGTGCGGTCGACGTGAGCGGGAACCGGGTCGTCGTCGAGGACCTCCTCCCGGGCCCGCTGGAGGAAGGTCTCCAGGTGCTCGCGGACCACGCGGTGGAGCACGGTCCGCTCGGGCCGGCGGCGGCGGTAGGGAGCCAGCTCCGGCAGGGTGGACGTCTCCGGGCAGGTCGTG
>JBDRKM010000144.1:0-10660 GCA_043814015.1 Pseudomonadota bacterium | reverse complement strand
CTGGCGGTTGCTCGCCGTCGACGGGCTGCGGCGGGCCCGCTGGCGGCTGCGGGACCCAGGGCTGTGGACCCGGCGGGCCCGCGGGCGGCTGCGGGACCCAGGGGGGAGAGCCGGCCTGCGGCCCTGGCGGACCCGCGGGCGGCTGCTGGGCCCAGGGGGGGGCGCTCGGAGCGCCAGGGTCTGGCCCGGTCGGGGTGAACGGTGCTGGCCCGGGAGGTGCTGCGCCGGGTGCGCCGGGCTGCCCGGTGGGCGTGGGTTGGGGCGCGGTGGCCGGACCTCCGGCGCTCGGCTGGGGGGCTCCGGGGGGTGGAGGCGGGACGTACTCGCCGCTCGGTGGCCAGGAGGGGGTTGGGGGAGCCCCACCCAGCCGCTCGGCCCCGGCAGGGGACGGCGGATGGGGTGTCCAGGGGGTGGCCTTGGAGGTCACCCCCGTCGCCTGCTCCCAGGGGGTCTTGCCGGCTGGATCGGCGACCTTCGTGCCCTCGATCGTGCCCGCGTACATCTCCAGCAGCGCCAGGCGCCGGATCTCGAGGCTGTCCGCCTGGCCGATCCCCGACTTGTGCTCGAACTGGGCCGAGCTCTCGGTGCCCGTCTCGATGTGGACCACCTTCACCGAGAGCAGCCCGCTCTCGCTCAAAGAGAACTCGACGTTGAAGTGGTGAGCCCCCGCCGGGGCGGGCGGGATCTCCTGGATGTAGACCGTGCCGATCTGCGTGTTTTCCTTGGGATTCTTTGATTCGCCCTGGTAGATCTTTGCCTGGAGGTTGGTGCCGTAGTCGGGGTTGGTGTAGGACTCGGGGTTGCGGCGGGTGACCGGGATGGTGGTCCCTCTGGGGATGATGTGGTGGACTTCGGTCCGGCCCCCGCTGACGCCCACGCCGACCCCGAGCGTGTGCTCGGCGATCAGGTTCACGGTCACGTCCATCAGCGCGGCTTCGGGGTTGAGCTTGAGGTCCCCGCGCTTCTTCATGTCGAACGGCGGCGCGGTGGGTTGGAAGCGGTGGGCCAGGAAGGCGGCGCCCCGCGCCACGACGAGATCGGGATCGGCGTCGGACCGGATGAAGCTCTCGTCGCGCTCGAAGTGCTCCTGGAGCTTGCGCTGCACCAGCGGGATCTTGCTCGACCCACCCACCAGCAGGATGGCCGTGATGCTGTCCCGGGGCGCCCCGTTGGCCTCTGCGGCGTTGACCGACTCCTCGACCTTGTGCAGGGAGCGCTCGATGAGCTCTCCGATGAGCGCCTCGAAGGTCTCGCGGGTGAGCGTGAGCGCCCCCGGGCCAGCGGGGCCGAGCTCGCCGACCGCCATGGTGGTCTGGGGCGCTGTGGAGAGGCTGATCTTGGCCAGCTCGGCGTGGGACTTGATGATCGCGAGCGAGGCAGCGTCGGGCTGCCAATCGGGCTTCAGGGTGCGCCCCTCGTGGACGAACCACCGCACGATGGCGTCGTCGAAGTCACCACCCCCCAGCCGCCGATCCCCGGAGGTCGCCTTCACGGTGATCTCCCGCCCCTCGACCACGATCACCGAGACATCGAAGGTGCCTCCGCCGAGATCGTAGACCAGGTAGACGTTCTTCTCTGCTTCGTCTGTGTCCACACCGTAGCAGATGGCCGCCGCCGTGGGCTCGGGGATGAGCTGCCGTGGATACAGCCCGGCGAGCAGCGCGGCCTCTTCGGTCGCGCGTTTCTGCTGCTCGGTGAAGTAGGCCGGCACGGTGATGACCGCGTCACAGATCTCGTCCACGCCCGCCTCCCGCTGGGCGATCTCCTTCATCTTCATCAGGGTGAAGGCGGACAGCTCCTGGGGCAGCATCCACTGGTGCGCGAACTTGATCTTGACCGGCGCCTCCTGACCGTCTGCCCGGGCGCCGGCGGGAGCGGGCTCCCGCCCGTACTTCCGTTCCAGCTCCGCGGTCAGCAGCTCGCCCATCTCCCGCTTGACCTCGATGACCGTGTTGTCAGGAGCGACGGGCAGGTTCTGCTTGGCTTTGCTGCCGACCCACACCTTCCCGCGCTCGTTGAGCCCGATGACCGACGGGACGGTGTCCTCGCCCTCAGCGAGGTTCTCGATGACGACCGCCTCCTTGTTCACGGTGTCAAAGGCGGCGACGGCGCTGAAGGTCGTCCCCCAGATCGATTCCGATTACACGATGGAGGTTGGGGTTCATTACCTGTTGTCTCCTGGCAGAGGTTGTTGAGAACCGACCCAGACGCCGGCGGGACGGACCACCGTCTCGCCCACGCGGTAGCCCGCGCGGGGGCAGGCGAGGACGATCCCCGCGGGCCCCTCGGCGAACCCGAGGCACACCATCCAGGTCGCGTCGAAGGGCTGGCCGGACGGAGCCTTGAATTCCAGGAAGCCCAGCCCCTGGAGGATGTTGGTCAGCGAGGCGGTCACCAGCTCGAGCTGGCCTCCCAGCCGCCCATCCACGGCGGGGTCGAGCCCGGCCTGCATGCCCCGGAGGGAGTCGAGCGAGACCACGACCGCGTTGAACACCGATCGGAGGGCGAGGATCTTGCGCTCCTCCAGGAGGTGCTGCCGCAGCCGTTCGAGCTCGAGCGCGTTGGCGCGCCGGGCCTCCAGCACCGTGGCCCCGAGGGCGTCCACCCGCTCCAGCAGGGTGCCCTGGCGCAGCTCGATGGACTCGCCCTGCCGCTGCATGGCGGTCAGGGTTGCCATGACCTCCCCGAGCCCCTCGATCCCGTCCGCACCGCCATCGGGGGACGAGCCCGAGGTCAGGGCGTCGGCCAGGCTCATGGACAGCGCCGGGAAGGTAGCCTGGGCCACCGCGGCGAGCGCCCCCTCGTCGATCTCATCGGCCTCGGGGCCCGCGTCCGGGGGCTGCGGGGGGGGCTGCCCCACCTCCTCACCGCCGCTCATGGCCCACCCCCGTCCAGCAGATCGAGGTGGGTGAAGTCACCACTGAAGTCCCGTCGGGACAGGTCGGTCGGATGGGCCACGGGCTCTCCCTTCGCTTCGATCCATTCGGTCAGTTCCTTGCGCAGCATGGCCAGGGTCGCGCCCCAATCGTCGTAGAGCGGCACGGACCCCTCCACCAGCTTCAGCAGCGCCAGGGGGGGGTGTTCGCCATCGTAGGTCGCGCGCCCGACCTCGCTGTCCAGGGCGAGGCCGTTCAGCTCCCGGAGCTCTTCGGCGAGCTCGTCGAGCCGGCGCTGCTCCTCCGGTGAGAAGGAGCCCTTCGCCTCTTGCTTGGCACGCAGCGTCAGTTGCTCCCGCTCCCTGGCGGCGCGGAAGGCGTTCAGCGCGCGGGCGAGGGCCGCCGGATCCACCTCCGGGGTCACGCCGAGCCGCGTGTAGACGGTGTCAGCGGGGAGCGGGAGGGGGTAGTGGAACATGCGCGATCCCAGGGGAACGGAGGGAAAAGGGAAAGAAAGAGAGCGTACCGTCACGCGGGGTCGCGGGCAAGGCAGGGCAACGCTCCCGATCTGGGAGCCGGGCGACGCGAGCGGCGCGGGGCGGGCCCCCCTTCAAGCGCTTTGTCTGGAAGACGCGCATCGCGGCGCTTGGCGCGGTGGGGCGGCAAATCCCCCAGGCTCGTGCCGCCCCGGAGCCACCCCGACCCGCGAAGAAACGATCTGAATCCCACGCGCGTGAGGTGCTCGATGTCCCGCGCGCTGGGTGTTCCTTCCCATTTTTCCCTTCCACCTGCTCTCCGACCGTGCCCTGTGCCGCCCGTCCCGGGCGCTCGCTACAGCGTCGTGGCTGCCCCGCTCCCCCGGCACGATGCCTGGGATGTCCGCGTACTGCGCGCGGCGGACTGCGGCGTCGAGGTGGTGTTCACCGCCCGGCTCCCCACCGCGCTGCTGCGGTCCGCGGACGCCGCCGCGTCGGCTCCTCCAGCGCGCATCCTGCTGGCCCGCCTGCATCCCTCGTGGCGGACCCACGAGCTGAGCCAGGTCCGGTTCGACGGGCTGGCTGGCTCCCCCAGGCCATGCCTCGAGGAGGTCGAGGACGCGCTGCTGGCCGCCATCCTGGCCGACCGGGAGCTGCTCTTCGACTGGCAGGATCTCGCCGGGCGAGGCGCCACGCCGCCCGCGGTCTCCTCCGCGACCCTCGCCGGGCTCTCCGGGCGGGTCAGCGCCGGGGGGCGCCAGATCCTGCGGCCGACGCTCGCCGACCTGGCCGAGTACGGCGCCACCCGGGGGGCCGCGGTCATGGCCTCCGGCGCGCTGGATGCGCTGCTGCATGCGGCCGCCGACGGCGCGCTCCCCGCCACCCTGCGGCCCGTGGCCCGGGATCTTCGCGACTGGCTGCTCGCTCGGCGGGCCACCCTGACGGGGGCCGTCGCGAAGCTTCTGTGCCGCTGCGACGAGATCGACTGCAAGGTCGCGGATCCGGACCAGCCCGACGGCGACCGGTTGGGTGTCCACCTCGTGGTCGAGGGCTGGGCCTTCGAGGCGCAAAAAAAACAACACCTGGTCCACCCGGAGCCCGTCGCCGTCCTCGTCGCCCTGCCCCGGACCGCCGCGCCCCGGCGTCCCGGCATCGAGGATCTCTTCCCGCTGCCCGGCCGCGGCCCCTCCGTCCTCCGCCGGTGGCGCGCCCGGGCTGTGCCCGTCCCCCTGCTGGAGGCCCTGCGCGGCGACCTGCAGGAGCACTTCGTGCGCGCAACCGTCGCGCGCCCCGGGGTCATCCGCCTGGATCTCGACCTGGAGCATCCGGCTGGCAGCGGGACCATCCGCTACCGGCGGGGCCGCGAGGCCCAGGACATCCTGTCCGCCGTGCGGGTGGCGATCCGCAAGCACAGCCGGCCCTGGGGCCCCGAGGACCTGCTGCACCTGGAGGACCGCCTCGGACGCATCCTCTCGAACCGCGGCAAGCAGGACCGCGAAGTCGGACCTCGCCTCCACCGGCGGATGCCGGCGGGCCTCGCCATGGAGGAGTGGGAGGTCTGGTGGGTGGAACACTTCCCCGGAGAGGAGCCCAGGTTCATCAGCCCCGCCGCCGCGCGGGACGAGTGGGCGCCGATCCTGGCGAAGTCGCTGCGGGCGGCCCTGGCCGAGAGCTTTCCCACCGAGTCGGTCGAGAGACTGGTCCGGGAGGAGCTCCTCGACCCGAGCATCTGGAGGGGCCTGCAGACCCGCTCCGACCGCTGGTGGCACCGCTCCGAGGCGCTGTCCGCCATGGCCGACCTGGTCGCGCTCTCGGCGCGCGTCGGCAAGGGCGCCCTGCACCAGGTCGCCTTCGACCCCGAGGAAATCTACTCCGCGATCCTGGACTCCTGGGAGATCCTCCGCGCCGACCTCCTGGAACGCCACCTGGATCTCGTGAAGGACATGCTGCGGCCTGCGCTGAGCCCACGGTCCGCCCCCCGGACCGGGCCCAGGGCCGCGCCACTGTTCGCAGCCCACCTGGTGGGAACCATCGGCGCCGAGGCATGGGGAGGCATCACCAAGAACACCCTCGACGGCCTCTTCCCGGACAAGGAGCGCACGAGCCGGGTCAACACCTGCAAGATCCCGTGGCGCCTGGTCTTCCCCGCGCCGTGGGATGTCTTTCTGGCCCGGACGCTGGCCGGCCACGGGACGGCCGAGGCGGCCCGGGTGTGCGATTTCCGCTCGAGCGCCGCGTTCTCCGCCTTCGTGCGGTCCGAGTCCCCCCTGGGCCGGCTGGAGCCCGTCGAGTATGCTGGGCAAAAGCCCAGCCTGGTCGCCTACTGTCGGCGCCTGACCGATCACGATCCGAGCACGCTGCCGGCTGCGCTGGCCGCGGGCTGGCTCGCCCTCGCGATCACGCGGGCCGTCGGCAAGAACGCGGACCCGGCCGAGCTGGCCCGGGCCAGAGAAGAGCTGGCTGTGAGACACCAGGACAAGGAGCGGCGCACGACCGCGCTCCTGGCCGGCAGGTCCTACCCGGAGCTCAACACCGGAGAGATCCTCGACCTCGCCCACCTGTTCGGGCGTCTCCACGGGGATCCCGCTTGAAGGCGCCCCGTGAAAAATCCTCCGAACATCCCGTGTGCAGCTCGCCGTCGGGGCGGGCCACGACCCCCCACTGGAGTGAACCACCATGAGCCAGACGCTTCCCAGCCTCGTCGGTGTCGAAGTGATGGGGCGGGTGCTGCCCCCCATCCAGATCACCGAAGCCCTCGCCAGCCAGAGCCTGGCGGGCACCCTCGCCAGCTTCCTGCGGCCCGAGGCCGCGATGATCTGGGGCGCGCAGGAGACCCTCGGGGTCAGCGGCGGTCAGGCCGTCCGCTCGTTCAGCCCCTCGGCGCGCCTCTCCGACCTCCTCCAGGAGTTCGCCGGCGAGGAGCAGATCACCATCAGCCTGCGGGCGGCCGCGAAGGGTGGCGGCGGGTGGCGCCTGGCACCCGCCCGCGAGGAAGAGCAGAGGGACCTGCCGCTCCTGGACGTCGCCGACGAGTGCATGGCGAAGGTCGAGACCTACGGCGGCGCGGTCACGCGCCGGCACGGGGGGGTCGAGTTCGGCGGGCTGCTGCTGGGCCCGGCGGACCAGCCCGGGGTGATCTCGGACTTCGTGCTGCTGGGAGAGCAACGGGTCAACATCGGCTTCTTCGAGGCCGGCGAGCGCTCGGTCGAGGACAGCCTGAGGCGGGGGACCGAGGGGCGCCCGGATCTGGCCCCCCGGGGGATCATCCACCGCCACCCCGGCTACTCGGGTCGGTACGGCGTGTTCCACAGCGCGACGGACGATCTCTTCATCAGCGGCAAGCTCCTCCCCGCCCTGGCGGGCGAATCGCTGCGGTCCGTCCCGTGGAGCAAGCCCCTCTCCAACGAGGGCACCCCGACCGACCTGCGGCTCCCGTTGGACTGCTTCCACCGCCTGGTGGTGGTGGTCCGCCTGCAGGGCCTGCCCGAAGGGGCGGCGCCGCCTGTGGTGGAGGCCCGACTCGAGGGCATCGACTCGGAGGCCGAGGCCCACTCCCTGGTCTTCGTGGGGGACGGGACCTGCCGCTCCTGGTCCAAGCACTACCGCTTCGTGGTGGCGCCCACGGCCGGGGACCAACCGCGGTTCTTCCAGGAGGTCGAGGACCGGGTCTACGCCGTACGCCGCCGCCCCGCGAGCCAGCTCGGGGTGACCGCCGCGGTCTCGCCCAGCCCCGAGGAGGCCGAGGCCGAGGTCGCGCGTGAGATCGAGGTCGGCTGGAGCCACAACCGGTACACGCACCAGCAGGAGCCACCCGAGCAGGACGCCTGGGACGGGACATCCCAGGTCGCGCAGGGCCCCAGCGCCACCCTCCCCGCGGCCCCCGTGATGCTCGCAGGCGAGGAGGAGCTGCGGGAACAGGTCTTTGACCTGGCCTGGCAGGTCCAGGTCCTGGCCGACCAGCTCATGAAGGGCGCGCGCCCGGGCCCCGGGACCGCCCAGGGCGGGGAGGCCGCCAGGGCGCAGCAGGACCGCGTCTTCGACCTGGCGTGGCAGGTCGAAGACCTGTCGGGACAGCTGATGAAGCTCGCCCGGCCCCTGCCCACGACAAACCCGGCGGAGGCCTGAGCCATGTCCGCCGTCGTCTCCCCGCCGAGCCCGCCGCCAGGCAGTGCACCGGGCCCCGCGCCCGACCCCGGGCTGCGGGACCCCTGGCAGCGGCACCGGATCGCGCCGGGCTTCCGCCAGGAGGCCCTCGAGCGGGGGCTGCTGCTGCGCTCCTGCACGTCCGGGCCCGACCCGATCGGGGCGCACACCGCCCTGCTCGCCGGGGCGATGGGCATCGGCGAGCAGGTGGCCATCTCCGAGGACAGAGCCCTGCGCGCCTCCGAGGGGAGCCGTCTGCAGGCGCTGATGCCGAGCACAAGCCTGACCATCGTCACCCCGGGCCTCGGGCGCGCGCTGATGGAGGCCTACGGCCCGCACCCCGGCTCCTACCTGCTGGCCCGCCTGCCGCGCCCTGCCGGGCGTCCGCCCTGGGGGTCCCTGCGAGCGGGCCAGCGGGTGCGTTTCCACGCGGTCTCGCCGCGGGGCGTCTACGCCGGCTCCTCCCCCACGCGCATCCACCGCAGTCTGCGGCGGGACGCGCGCCTGGGTGATCCAGAGCAGCGGCCGGGCGCCGAGGGGGTGCTCCTCTCGGCCCTGCTGCTCTCGGATCTGATCGCGTCGCTGGGGGCCTGGAGTGATCCCATGCTCGGGGAGCCGATGCCTCGCTCGCCCACCTTCGAGGCCATCCCGACCGTCCTGCCGCGGCCCGACCATGACCTGCCGAGCGGGCTCTCTGTGCTGATCGTGGGGGGCGGCGGTGCCCTGGCACACGCCTTCCTCGAGGCCCTGGCCGTGGATCCGCTGCTGCGCACGTGCCTCGCCGGGGGCCGCCTCGCGCTGGTGGACCCGGACGCCTTCTCCACCTCGAATCTGTCCAGACAGACCCTGGCCGGCGGACCGCACCGGCTCGGGATGCCCAAGGCGGCCACCACCGCCATGTCGCTGCGCGCCATGCCCGGGATGCACGCGGTGGAGATCTCCGGGGTGGATGCGGCCTTCAACGAAGCGCAGATCGAACGCTTCCGACCCGATGTGGTGTGCCTCTTCGCGGACAACTGGGCCGCCCGTGCGCAGGCCTGGCGCGCCGTCCGCGCGCGCCTGGGGACCCTGGTCCTCCAGGCCGGAACATCGTTTTCGTTCGGCGCGGTCCGGGCGGTCCTGGTGGGAGGAGGCCGTTGCCTCGACTGTGGCCCGGAGGGCCTGGCGCGCGCGGCCGAGCAGGAAGCCCGCGAGCAGGCCGCCCGAAATTCGTGCTCCGAGGAGATCACCCCCTCCAACGTGCTCTCCAACGCGCTCGCCGGGGCGCTGGCGGCGGTCGCTCTCAAGCGGTGGGCGGCCGGCTGGGGGGTGGATTCCCGGGAGACCTTCGTCAACTGGTCCCTGCCGGCCCGTATCGCCTGGGGCCGGCCGAACCCGCCCTGCGCCTGCTGGAGGTCGCCATGACCAGGGTCGATGCCGAACGCGCCCCGCCTCCGCCGGCGGTCGCCCCGGCCGCGGTCTGCGCTGGACTGCTCCACGAAAGCGGGGGGGGCCGGATCGAGGTCCCCCTCGATGGTCACGTGGTGTTGGCCACGGGGGTGGTCTGCGGTGTGGTGCCGGGCCCCGGGGGCAGGCGCGATCTGCTCATGCTGCTGCCCCCTGGCTGGACGGTCGCGGAGGAGGCCGCCGAGCCGCGCGCCGGCGCAGCGCGGGTGACCGCCGAGACGCCGTTCGCGCTCCGCGGGCCCAGCGGAAGTGGCCGCTGGACCTGGGCCCCCTGCGCCCTGCGCGTGCGGGCCGATCGGGCGGGCGCCGTGCGCTGCGATCTCTGCCACCGCGCGCTCCGACCCGATGACCTCGTCGTGGTCTGCCCCGGCTGCGGGGCGCGCTTCTGCGTGGGTCTCTGCGCGGACCTGCCGACCTGCGTGCGCTGCCACGCCCCGCTGGCGTGAGAGGCCGAACGATGGTCGCAGCTACCGCCAAACCCGCCCTCGCCTTCGAGGTCGCCTCCGAGCCGACAGCCGTCGTCACCCCAGACCGGGGCCTGGACGGACCCCTGCCGCCCTGGCTGATCCTGGAGCCCACGCCGCTGGGGATCGCGGTGGCCGCGCTGGGCTGGTGCCCCCCCGCCGAGGCGGGGCCACGCTTCGCGAGAGCCACGTTCTTTCCCCTGGCGAAGGTGCAGGGACTGGAGCGCCCCGCCTTCGTGCTCGACTTCGAGGACAAGGCGGGGCCCCAGGCGCCCGACACCAGCGCGTGGCCGGTGATCGGCGTCCTGGAGTCGCGGACGGTCGAGGCCGCCCGCGCGAGGCTGCTGCCGACGCTCGCCAACCCCATCGCGTTCGCCGCCCTGCCCTGGGTGCCGGGGCCGCGGATCTGGGAGGCGCTGGCCCGTCCGAGCGCCGCCGTGATCTCCCGCCTGCCCTTTCCCTGCGTCGATCTGACCGGCGGCGCGCTGCAGCGGGGGCTCCCCAGCTTCCCCTCGCCGCGTTTCCAGCAGGCCTGCGCCGAGCTGTTCGACGTGCTGCTCCAGCAGGACTGCCGCGCCGTGCTGCTCAGTGGCCCGGCCGGGGCCGGCAAGTCCGCTCTGCTGCGCTACCTCGCGGCGCGCATCGTCGCGGGCGAGGCCCCCGCCCGCCTGCGCGGGACGCGCCTGCTGCTGCTGGAGCCCGGCGCCTTCGAGCCCACCCGCAACCCCGAGGCCGACCAGCAGCGCCACCAGGCCCTGACCGCGCTCGCGAGCCTGGACTGCATCCTGGCCGTGGACGAGGCCCAGCGCCTCGCGGCCGGCCACAACCAGCAGAGCGACGCCCTGGACCACCTGAAGCTGCTGGTCACCGAACACCGGGCCCGCGCGATCCTGTGCACCAACGAGGCCCATCGCCTCACGGGGCGCGACCCGGCCCTCGATCGGCGCCTGACCCCCGTCGTCCTGCCGGAGGCCGACGCGGTGGAGCTCAGGGAGGGAATCCTGCCCCAGCGGGCCTGCCGCGCCGCCGAGCGCCGCGGCGTGCAGCTCGGCACCGAGACGCTGCACGCCGTGCAAGGCTACGCCAGCCTGCTCGGGCGGCACGCCCAGCCGCATGCCTCCGTGGCCCTGCTGGACCGCTGCGTGGCGCGCGCCGAGCGCGACGGGATGACGGTCGTCCCGCCCGCCCTGGTGGCCGAGGTGGCCTCGGCCATGGCCGGCCGCGATCCGGCCGCCCCCGCGGAGGCCGGCGCCTG
>JBDRKM010000143.1:0-9340 GCA_043814015.1 Pseudomonadota bacterium | reverse complement strand
CGTCGAGCCGCCACCGCCGGCGCCAGCCCCGCCTCCCGCTGCGGTGGCGCCTGTGCCCCCACCACCCCCCCGCCCCGCTCCCCCTCCTCCGGCGGCATCCGCGATCGAGGCCCGGCCTCCAGCGCCGCCGGTTCCCATGGTGGCCGCGCCCTCGTGGGAGGCGCCGGTCCAGCCCGCCTACGATGCCGTCGAGGAGCTGCCACCGGGCTTCAGTGACGACGACGAGGGCATCGCGGACCTGGCCGCCTTCCTGCCTGAGCGTCCCAGCCGCCCCGTCGATCTGGACGAGTGGCTGTTCGACAAATCCATGGACATCAACGAGGCCATGGACATCCCCGACGCCGCCCGCCTCTCCCTCCAGATCCTGGTGGACCTCGTCGGCGCCGAGTCCGGCTGCGTGCTCTACGGCGACTACAACGCCGAGGCCCTCGAGTTCATCGCCGCGGCTGGCCCCACCGCCCACAAGCTGCAGGGCGTCAAGGTCGATATCGAGTCGAGCCTGGCCGGCTTCTGCCACCGCATGGGCTTCGGGATGGTGGTGGCCGACACCGACAAGGACGAGCGCTTCAACCACCAGGTAGACGATCACACCGGCTACCAGACCCAGGCCATCCTGGCGGTGCCAATCCGCACCACCGAGGGAGACAGCTACGGCACCGTCGAGCTGCTCAACGCCCCCTGGGGCTTCGAGGAGTGGATGCTGGACGCCTCGCAGAACATCGCCACCATCCTGGCGGGGTACATCCAGGCGCGACTGTAGCGGTCGTCAGGGGCTCGGCGCCCCCGGCGCGGCGCCCCTCTCGAGGCCCAGGGGCTGCATGGGGTTCGGCCCGCCGCTCGCGGCGCGGGCAGCCTCCGAGCGCGCGGCATGCTCCGCCCGCCAGGCCTCGACCTGTCCCGCGTCGCCCTCCACCGCCGGGACCCGGTAGGTCACGACCAGCGGTGTGGCGAGGACAGGCGCGCCGAAGGCGGCGTCCAACCCGCGGCGCAGCGGCTCGGAGAGCGGATCGCGGCCGCCCATGGCCACCACCAGGATGCGGTCGAAGCCCGCCTGGCGCAGCATGTACAGGTCAGCGCGGTAGTCGCCGGGGGGGGCCTCCCCCGGTACGCCGCGGTACACGGGCGAGAGCTCCTCCACCACGCGCAGGCCCGCGGCGAAGAAGCGCCCGTCCCGGACGTGGAACTCGAGGCGGTCGATGGGCACGACCTGGATGGGCTGTCCATGGACCAGCTGGGCCTCGATGCACAGGTGGCGCGACTCTGGATCATCGCGGATGGAGGCGCCCAGATCGAGGACCGCCCCCTCCCCTCCCGCGGGGTCGGTGGGATCGTCGAGGGCCGCCAGGGCCCCCAGCTCGCGCATCTGGAAGCCGGGCAGCGGCCAGGGCAGCAGCCCGCGCACCTGGACGTCCACGACGTTGAGGGCCGCCAGCCCGAAGAGAACATGGCGCCAGCGCGTGGACCGACCATCGAGGGCCAGGGGGCCCAGCGCCGCCAGGGCCACACTCGTGAGCGCCAGGAAGCGCACGGGGAAGTTGATGGGCTCGGCCACGAAGGCCAGCGCGCGGTTGAGGTACAGGAAGGGCAAGCGCAGATGCCGCCCATGCAGCGCCACCTCCACCCCGCCGCCGCTGAGGTAGGAGCCGAGGGCCAACAGCACGCCGAGGACGGCGAGGACGGCGTAGGGCACACCTTCACGCGGGCGCCGCACGAGCCCCGCCACGCCCAGCAGCAGCATGGGGATGCCCAGCAGCCGCCCGCCCCCGTAGGCCTCCAGGTCGTGGAGGCCGTGACCCCAGAAGGCCGCGCGCCCCGCCACCAGCTCGATGGGCTGCAGCCGGGCGCCCACCGGATCCACCACCACCTGCCCCATGCCTTCGCCGAACACGTAGGCCAGGATGGACCTGCTGGTGTCGAAGGGATCGCCGTAGGAGGTGGAGAAGGCGTGCGTGACGGGCACGGCCACGGCCATGGCCAGGCCGGCCGCCGCCAACAGCCTGAGCGCCATCGCGGACCGCCGCGGGCCGGTGACGAGACCCCAGGCACCCACCACCACCAGCGCCAGAGCCAGGTAGAAGCCGTAGTAGAAGCAGGCGATGACGCTCATGGCCAGCAGGCCCGCGACGACGAGCACCCAGCGCCAACGCAGCGTCTCCTTCAGCCGCACCAGGGCCCAGATCCCGAGGGGCAGCAGCCACAGGTGCTGCAGCTCGCCCACCCCGACGTGCAGCGCGAAGAGCGACCAGGCGGAGGTCTGCAGCAGCAAGCCCGCGGCGTGGGCGGCCAGCCGATCGCGGGTCAGGGCCCAGGCCAGCAGGCCCGCGGCCACGCCGGTGGCGGTCATGTTGGCGATGGCCAGCAGGTTCGCCACCGGCACCACCGGCAGCCACCACAGGAGCACGGCGGCGAGCCCGTTGAGGGGCTCCACGGGCCACAGATCCGTGCCCACCGGCTGGTTGATCAGCCCCGTGTGAAGGCCGAAGCCCTCGCGCAGCAGGTGTGCCCGGACCCACCAGAGGGTCCAGAGGTGCTTGAGGGTGTCGGCCTCCTCGGCCCCCAGCACCCGCCCACCCAGACGCACCAGGGTGGGCCAGGTCAACAGCACCGTCGCGAGGGCGGACTGCAGCACGAGCCCCACCGCGGTCAGGCGGGCGAGGCTCCAGCGCTCGAGGGAATCGGCCAGCCTCACTCGATCGCGTCACCCGCGGGAGCCGCACCCTCGGCAGGCACCGGGCCCTCAACCGGCGCGGCACCCTCGGCCGGCGCGTCGCCGAGCCCGGTGGGCGAGCCCTCGGGGTTGCCCTCCTGCAGCTCGGGAGGCTTGCCCTTGGGGAGCTCCTCCATGTGGACTTCGTCCCAGTTGTCCAGGATGACCAGGGCTACCCCGGCGATGGGATCGTCCCCGACCTCGAGGGGGGTGGCGAGCATGACCTTGGGCTCACCCGGAGAGGGACCGTCGCCGTTGGCATCGAGGAAGGCACAGATCTGAAGCTTGCCGAACTTCTTGGGGGCCTCGATGGACCACTCCCCGGGGGCGTCGAGGGAGACGGTGGCCGCTGCGCCCGGGACCCCGCCGTCCTCATCGGCGGAGAGGAAGTCGATCCGGTACTCGCCCTCGGCCTGGCCCTGGTACTGCAGCGTGCCGGAGATCATGACGCCGGCACCCGCATCGACCTGGAAGCCGTGGGGCTCCATGCGCGCGCCGCCGCCCATGGGCCGCCCCGCGCCCATCTCGGGTGGGGCGCCCCCCGCTGGCGGCTGCTGGACGGGCCCGCCTCCTGGCTCGGCCTGGGTGATGGCGGCGGGGTCGGGGCCGAGACAAGCGGAGAGGAACATCGGGACGAGCAGCGAAGTCAGGGCAAACATGGGACCTCCGGCGAGATATCCGAGCCCTAATCGTTCGCCTCGTCTGGGACCATGTCGGGAGAGGCCAACGCGAACACCAGGCGGTCCTCCAGCTGGATGGGCGTCCCGAGGGGGGCCAGCAGGTCCAGCACGGCGGCGGCGCGCGCGGGCGAGTCGTACCCGGCGGGGTCGAACACGATCCCGGTGAAGCCGTCCGCCGCGAGGCGAACCATGTCGGCCGGGATGAGGTCGGGGCGCTCCACCCGCACCACCAGCTCACCGTAGGGCTTCTCCACGTGGATCAGCTGAGCGGTGAACTGGTTCACCACGAGGTAGCGGGGGGGGAAGCCGACCACCTCATCGGGGATGGGGCGCCCGTGGACCAGCTGGTTCAGGAAGTGCTGGCGCTGGAAACGCTGGCTGCCGTGGTCGAACCAGGGCAGCTCGACGATGGCGCCCGGGGGCAGGACCTCGTCCAGCCGCGCGTAGGCCGGCGACACCTCGAGCTGGGCCACGGGCAGCGGCACGGGCACGGGGGAGACGAAGGCGACTTCGGCCACCACCAGCGCAGGCGCCAGCAGGGCGACCCAGGCCCCCCAGCGACGCGCCAGCGCGGCCACCCCCAGCGACGCGCCCACCGCGAGGCAGAGGGCCGCCACCAGCCCGTAGCGCAGCGGCTCCAGCAGCATGCGACCGCCGGGCAGGAGGTGGAACACCCCGAGCCAGGCCGGGTTGACCGCATGATCGAAGCTCAGCTGCGCGGACCAGGGCAGGAACGGACCGGTGGAGGCCAGGGCCGCGAACAGCGCCGCGCCGGCCCAGAAGCTGGCGGCGCGCCGCCTCCCGCGGGCGGCCACGACCCCCAGGATCGCCAGCGCCATGAGCAGCAAGCCCGGCGAGAATGCCCGGTAGAAGCGCGACACCATGTCTCGCGCCACCAACGCTGGCTTGCCCCAGGCCAGGTACTCGCCCAGAAAGGCGGTGTAGCGCTTGAGCTCGGTGGGGTGCAGCAAGCGGTAGGGCGGCGTGTGGCGGGTGCCGACCACCAGCGCTTCGGACACCTGGGCCTCGGGGCTGGCCATCAGCAGCTTCATCCACAGGACGTACCAGCCGGCGGCCAGGACCCCGCCCAGCAGCACCGCCCCGAGGACGCGCGGTACAGCGCGCAGCGGCGCGGGACCCTCGGCCCCGGGCAGCAGGCCGGCTCGCCAGGAGAGGGGCAGC
The DNA here is from genome assembly GCA_043814015.1 of Pseudomonadota bacterium. Taxonomy (GTDB): domain Bacteria; phylum Myxococcota_A; class UBA796; order UBA796; family JAFGLY01; genus JBDRKM01. Next base: position 4,771 of record JBDRKM010000143.1, on the reverse strand, counting down.
CAGAGGAGCAGCGGCAGCAGCAGCGCCTCGAAGACCACGAAGTCGTAGGGACAGGTCACGAACCCGAGGCCGCCGAAGACGCCGGCCCAGAGCCCATCGCGCCCGCGTCCCGAGCGCAGCGCGCGCAGCCCGAAGAGCAGCGCCAGGGGGTAGGGCCAGAGGTTGAGGACCTCGCCCACCGATCCCAGGACCGGGTAGACCAGCAGCAGCGGGGTCAGCCCGAAGCCCACCCCGGCGGTCAGCGCGGCCCAGCGATCCTGGGTCAGCTCCCGGGCCAGCAGCCACGCGGCGGCCATGGCCGCCCAGAGCTGGGTCACGACCAGGAGGTTGTAGGCCGCGGGGGCGCCGAGCAGTGGGCTCAGGAGCTGGAAGAACACCGTGCCCAGCGGGTCGGGGTTGTTGACCGTGCTGGCCCCGGGGAAGCCGACCGTCCCCACCGCGCCGCCGAGCAGGCTGCGGCCGTGGTAGATCGCGAACCCCCAGAGCTTGACCGGCAGCTCGGAGTGGGGCCCGGCCAGGTAGGCGCCGGGGTGGCCCAGCAGCGAGAGCGCCGGCAGGGCGGCGAAACAGGCCAGGAGGAGGAGCGGGAGCCAGCTCTTGCGCATGGGCAGGGCCTGGGACCTCGATCAGACCGGCGCGTCGTGGCTCTCGGGACGGGTCAGCTCGAGCTTGAGCAGGGAGAGCGCCCCCATGGTCAGGCGCCGAAGCTCCCCGGCGCTCTGCAACTGCCGCAGCTGCCGCAGGACGAAGCGCGGCCGGAAGTAGAACTGGCGGTGGGCCTCCTTCAGCAGCTCGAGCAGCTCCTGGCTGGAGAGGTGCTCCTCCCAGCAGACCGGCACCTTGGCATCGCAGAGGGGGTCCTTGAAGAGGCGTTCCCAGCAGTCGGCCTCGTACAGGCCCAGGCGCGCGCCGCGCTCGAAGGTGGGGGTGCCCGGGTAGGGCGAGTAGATGGCGAAGGCGGCGTAGTCGGCGTCGAGCTTCATGGTCTCGCGCAGGTTGGCGCGGATGGACTCGGCCGAGCGCTCGGCGGGCCCGCCGATCATGATGTAGGCCACCGAGCGCACGCCCTCCTCGCGGCACCAGCGGAACACGCGGTGGATGTCATCGACATCGCAGTGCTTCTGGTGCTCGGCCAGGCCCTCGTTGTGCATGCTCTCTACGCCGAAGTGGATCTTGGTGCAGCCCGCCTCGCGCGCGCGCCGGATCTCCTCGCGGGTGGTGCCGGCGATGGTGGTCTTGTAGCCCCAGTTGAAGCGCAGGCCGCGGCGCTCCACGCCATCACAGAAACGGATCAGCCACTGGCTGTTGGGGGTGAACAGATCATCGACGAAGAAGACCTCGCGGATGCCCAGCGAGATGGCGTGCTCGATCTCGTCGAGGATGTTGTCGATGTCGCGGACGCGGTACTGGGACTTGTAGGTGAAGCAGAAGGGGCAGGAGTGGGGGCAGCCCTTCGACGTGATGACCGTGGTGACCAGGTTGTGCTTGGCCCCGGGGACCCAGTAGTCGCGGAAGCGGGTGCGGGAGCGGTCGGGCCAGGTCTGCCAGTCCAGGGTGCGGGGCGCGGGCCGCGGCGGGTTGCGCACCACGTGGCCCTCCGCGTCCTTGAACCACAGCCCCAGGATGCCCTCCAGGCCGCGGCCCTGGTTCATGGCCTCGATCAACTCCACGATCACGTCGTCGCCATCGCCGGTGCAGATGCTGTCCACCCCGCGCAGCCCGATGGCGGCCTCGGGGAACATGATCGGATGCGGCCCCCCGATGGAGACGTGGGCCTGCGGGTTGATGCGCTTGACGGCGTCGATGGCGAGCTGGACGTCCGGCAGGCTGTGGGTGGTGCAGGTGATGCCCACGAAGTCGAGCTCGTGGCTGGCCAGGCGGCGCTCGAACTCCGGATGGTCGAGATCGTCGACCACCGCGTCGAACAGCTCGGCGCGGTACGGCGTGCGCTTCTCCACGGCCGCCTGCAGGTACATCAACCCCAGCGGCGGGAAGCAGTAGACCCCGTAGGCCATGGACTCTGCGATCCCGGCCCAGATCCGGCGCTTCTCTGGCGGGTTGATCAACGTGACGTTCATGGAGCGGTCCTGCGGAGGGGGGCCTGCCAACCTAGCGGCCCGAGGCGGCGCTCGCCAGGATCTCCTCCACACTCCAGCGCACGGCGCTGCCATCCTCGCGCAGGGCCAGGAAGGTGCCACCTGCCGCGTCCCAGGCCACATCCCGCAGGGGCTGGTCGCTGAAGGTGGCCACAGCCTCGAGGTTGTCGGCCCGGCAGAGGGCGGCGTTGCGCTCGGCGTCCGCCACGGCCAGGACCACCCAGACGCCGTCCGGGGAGATGGAGAGCGGACCCCCGCGGGGGGCCAGGGACGCATCGCCGTACTGCTCGGGGGGCTGCCCGCCGTACAGGGGCACCGCGGCCAGGACAACGGGTGGGCAGGCTTCGCCGCAGGCCACCAGCGCGCGCCCGCGCCCGGCCTGGATCGCCAGGGCCGAGGCCTCCCCGCAGCAGACCTCCACGGGCTCGCCTCTGGGCTGCAGGTCCGGGAGGCTCCAGGAGACCAGGCGCCCGTCGGCGCGCGCCACCAGCAGGTTGCCATCGCCAGGCGCGAGCGCGAGGCCGGCGATGCCGACGCGATGCCCGTTCTCCCCGACGCCCTGGTACCGCACCTCGCGCACGGTCGCGGAGACCGGATCGAGCAGGGCCAGGTTGCCGAGCTCGTCGCCCGCGATGACAGCGGCGCCGTCGAGGCTCCAGGCCGCGGTGACGATCTCACCGATCACCCCCCGGGGGCCCATGGTGGCGCTGCCGTCAACGAGGGACACGATCCACCAGCGCCCAGCCGCGGCCAGCAGCAGGCGGTCTCCAGCGGGGGAGAGGGCGGCGACCCAGGCGCGGGCCCAGCGCCGCACGGGGCGCTGCACCTGAGAAGGCCAGGCCGGCAGGGGGACGCGAGCGCTCACGTTGCCGTCGGAGTCTACGCCGAAGGCCCCCGCCACGAGCCCGTCGGGCCGCTCCACCACCACCAGCCAGCGCTGCTCGATCACCTGCCAGGCCACGCCCACCGCGCCCTCGGCGACCACCGTCCCGCCGCCCGGCAGCGGGCGCTGCTCGGGAATCCACCAGGCCAGGGCGTGGGCCTGGGAGCGCGCCTCGTCGTGCCAGTCGGGCAGCGCGGAGGCCGGCAGCCGCAGCAGGGAGTCGGGCCCGAGGCGCTCGTAGTCGAGACCCCAGCGCCCGTCTCGGTAGACGACGGGCCAGGTCTCGACCCGATCCCGCACCGAGACGCGCACGCCGTCCATCTCCTGCCCGAGGACATCCGCGTCGGCCAGCAGCCAACGCAGGTACCCCGCGCCCAGGTCGCGCCGCGTCATGGCCAGACGCCAGGGGTAGCTCCCCTCCCCTTCACCCTCGGTGAGCTCGGGCAGGATGAGATCGAGCCCCGGGACCAGCGGCGGCCGCCCGCCCTCTCGCGCCCGCGCGATGGCGTCGAGCACGAAGCGGCTCGGCTCGCGGCAGTCGCCACAGGAGGTGGCCTCCCACCGCTGGATGCGCACCTGGCCCTCCTCTCGCACGAACAGGAACGAGAGGAAGGGGGTGGTGTCGAGGACGACCCGCACGTAGTCGGGCCCCTGCACCACCGCCGCCACCCGCGTCCCCCTGGCCAGGACGCGCCCGAGCGCGCCCTCGACCGTGAGCAGGGCGGCGAGCCGATCCCGATCCAGGCGCCGCCCCGCGGGGCTCTCCCCCAGGGGCCCTGGCGGCGGCGTGAAGAACCGGCTCAGGGCGGCGGCGTCCAGCGAGTCCTCCCGTACCGCCTCAGCGAGTTCCTCCAACCGCGCCTGCGCCTGCCGCGGATCCGGCGCGCGGCCGCCGGCCCAGCTCGCGCCTGACGAGATCAGCAGGGTGCAGGCCAGCAGTGAGCGGAGGGGCGAGGGCAAGAGCTTGGCTCCGGGGAGAGGTGACCTGGTATCAAGAAACAGCGTGACTGGAGACTGGAGGCTGGAGGCTGCCGGCTGGAGGCTCCGGGTCACCTGCGAGGGCAGCCCCGCCGGTCTGGACTGCGGTCGGTAGTCGGAGCCACGTCGGTCGGGTACGGGTCAGGGTCCAGTCCGCGGCGCTGGTGGAGGGACCGGAGGCGCCGCCGTGACAGACGAGCACCCGGCCCACGCCGTTGGGGTGCTGGCGGCAAGGTCACCGCAGCCGTCGCCATCCACGTCGCTGAGGAAGGCCGGCGAGCGGGGGTGCTGGCTTGCGCCCATCACGGCGATTCCGACCAGGACCCACGAGCGTGCGCAACTGCCCTGGGACTGAGCATCCCCCGTAGGTTGCGCACGCCCGAAAGCCCGGGAGCGTGCGTAACTGCCCTGGGATGGCAGCATCCCCCCAGGTTGCGCACGCCCGGGAGCGCGCGAGCGTGCGCAACTGCCCTGGGACGGAGCATCCCACGTAGGTTGCGCACGCCCGAGGGCCCGGGAACGAGCGCTGGTGGCGCGGCGACCGCCGGGTCGGCGTTGTACCGCGAAACCGCAGGTTTCGTCGGTACGAACGACGACGAGTAGCCCCGCGGACACAGGCCGCCGGGTCGGCGTTGTACCGCGAAACCGCAGGTTTCGTCGGCACGCACGCCGACGCCGCCGGCCGCCGCAGGTCGGCCGGCGGCGTTGTACCGCGAAACCGACGGTGTCGGCGGCACGAACGGCGCCGCCGCCGGCCCCCGCAGGGCGGCCGGCGGCCGTCTAGAGGGAGCCCCTCGCCCGCACAGCCGCGGCA
>JBDRKM010000142.1:0-5521 GCA_043814015.1 Pseudomonadota bacterium | reverse complement strand
CTGGCGGCGGGCGCGGCGGGCCCTGCGGCGGGCGCGCCCCCGGCCGCGGCGGCCGAACTCGTCGTCGCCCTCGAAGTCGTCGTCGTCGCCCTCGAAGTCGTCGTCGTCGCCCTCGAAGTCGTCGTCGTCTCCGAAGTCGTCGTCGTCACCCTCGAAGTCGTCGTCGTCTCCGAAGTCGTCGTCGTCGCCGAAGTCGTCGTCGCCCTCGAAGGAGCTGCGGCGCAGGGAGTCGGTGTCCACGATCAGCTCGCCCGAGCTCGGGTGGCGGTAGACGCGGGCGTGACCGAGGGGGATGGGCTTGCGTGCCATGATCGGTTCTCCTGGTGAAGGAAGGGGGTCAGGGGGTGCCCGGTGGCCGGGCGAAGGGGTGGAAGGGGTGGCGGCCCTCGCGGCTGCTCGTCCGCGGCTACTCGTCGAACTCGTCGAGTTCGGAGTCGTCGTCGCGCTCGGCGCGCACGAAGCGGGAGGGGCGCTCGCGGCGGCCTCCGCGGCGCTGACCGCCCGGGCCTCCGCGGCCGCGACCGCGCCGGGGCGGGCCGCGACGGCCGCGACGGCGGCCCTCGAAGTCCTCCTCCTCCTCGCTCTCGGCCTCGCGGGCCGCGGGGGTGAGCAGGATCTCGCGCTCGCGGCCGCGCACCGCGGGCTCGGGGATCAGGCTGGGCGCGGGCAGCGCCAGGATCTCGGCGTTGCCCTGCAGCGCGGGCGTCATGGTGGCGGCCGGGGCCTGCTGCTGGGTCTGCTCCGGCTGCGCGGGCGCGTTGCGCTTCTCGCGCAGGGTCTTGCCCGCGGAGACACCCACCGAGGCCAGCCAGGAGCCCATCAGGCCGTTGCCGATGGCCAGGGCGTGGTTGCCGCCCTTCTTGCCCGTCATGGCCTCGTAGATGCCGAAGCCCTGGGTCACGATGGCCACCGGAGCGCGCACGTCCACGCCCCCCAGCTCCAGCTTCGCCTTGCCGAAGTAGCCCTCCGCCATCGAGGCCAGGAACAGCGTGCCCTGGGTCTCGGCCGAGTGGACCACCATGCCGCCGGTGACCACCACGGCGTCCTTGATCTTGTCGGACTGCTTGCCGACGCTGCTCAGCCGCTTGAGCGCCTGGCCCAGCGCGGACTGGGCCTGCCGGTCGGTCAGCTTCTCGCCTCGTGTCGCCTTCTGCAGCGCGGTCTCGTTGGTCTTGCCTGCCATGATCGGAGCCTCGTGATCGAGAGGGGGAGGGAGGGGCGCGGCGTCGCCGCCGCCGGGTCTCGATCCGAGGCTATTCGCGCTTTCATAGGGGTATCCATCGGTTTCGCTTACCCTCGTCGCGTACCCCCGCCGGGCCCCCGGGCGGGTAAGCTGCCAGCCCCCCGGGGTAAGCTCCGCCCGGCCCTGGGTAAGCTCCGCCAAGCCGCGGGTAAGCTTCCCCACTTCCCCGGGTAAGGAGCCCGAGCCCCCTGGGTAAGCTCGGCCCGCGTGACGCTTACCCGCCCTCACGACGTGGGTAAGTGATTCCTGGCGCCGCCATGGCGGCTTGGCGGGCCTCCGATATTCCACCGGCAAGCGCGGTTAAGCGCGAATATTCCGCGGAAGCGTGACGGATCCGTGCCGATCCGGGTGGTTGCCGCCGTCCCCGATGGATGCCACCTTGTTCTTGCGACAGCCGAAGCGAGGAACGTGCGCGAAGACAAGTTCTCGTTCGAGGGCCTGGAGCCCATCGAGCGACGCATCCTCCGCCTGGCGGACGAGATCGGCTACCTCGTCCTCACCGACCGCACCCACCGCCACGCCGAGGAGAAGCTCGGCCGCCTCGACCTGAGCGAGGCGGAGACCGAGCCCTGGCGCGAGGAGGGCTCGGACGCAGCACCCTGGTCCTGCCTGGCCTCCGCCGCCAGGGGACGCAGGGGTGTGAGAGCGTCCGGACGCGACGACGAGCCCGCCGACCCCTACGACGGCGAGGACGACGAGCCCGAGGAGGACGCGGAGGAGCCCGGTGAGCCGCGCGAGCCCCTGCCCATGAAGGTGCTGGCCGAGGCCGGCTGCCGCTGGGTGCGAGAGGTCTCCGCCAGCAACGCCGTGGGCGAGCCCTACCTGCGCCTGCGCCTGCGCGTCTACGCCCCCAAGGGCGACCGCATGCTGTTCTCCGGCCAGTTCGTCTGCCGCAACCACGGCGTGGACCTGGACATCCCCCAGGACGACGAGATGCCCGACCTCAAGGTCCCCGTGCCCACCTTCGACCAGGCCGCATCCCAGGCCGGCGTCAAGGGCATCAAGGCCCTGGGCGACTTCTACGCCCAGTGGGGCCGTATCGTGCTGGGTGCCGTGGGTGAGCTGCAGGGCGTCAACAACTCCATGCTCTCCAGGCTGCACCGCCAGCTCCAGGAGTCCCGCGACCAGATCGACATGCTCGTCGCCTCCATCCTGGAGCACCGCGTCAAGCAGATGGAGGCCGAGGACTCCCGCATGGCCGACGAGCGGGCAGGGGACGCCCGCACCGCGCTCGCCAAGGAGGCCATCAGCCAGCTCGGCTCCGCCGCCCAGGCGTTCCTGGCGGCCAAGGGCGTCTCCCCGGAGATGGCCGAGCTGCTCGGCCTGCTCTCCAACAGCCAGGAGCTGACCGAGGCCCTCAAGGATCCCGCCGTGCGGAAGCTCATGCAGGACCCCGACAACCTCTCCAGCCTGGCCGCCCTGCTGAGGCAGGCCGCGACCCAGGCCGCCCAGGCCGAGGCCCAGGCCCAGCAGCAGGGAGCGCAGCCCCCTGGCGCCGTGCCCCCGCCCCAGCCCTCGTACACCGCCCCGGCGGCCGGCTGACCCCCGACCGTCCCACCCCACGATCCGCCGGGGCGGATCGCCCCGGACAGGAGGAACCCCCCATGTCCACGTTCACCAAGGCCGACAAGCGCACCCGCAAGGAGCCCGCCTTCCTCAAGCTCGCCCGCACCTTCTACGGCCACGCCTTCGGCGCCAAGAACAGCAAGGCGCTCTCCGAGGCCATGACCGACTGGACCGAGCTGACCGAGGACGAGCAGACCTTCGCCATCGCCCACCTGCACTACCTGGACCTGCTCGCCCAGGCCCGCACCCACAAGCTGCTGCTCCAGCTCCGCGACCTGCTGGACGAGGTGGCCGACAGCCTGGGCGAGGCGCTCGAAGGCCCCGACGCCGACGAGGACGGCTTCGAGGGCGACGAGGAGCCCGAGGACGACGAAGGCGAGGGCTGGGAGCCCGAGGTCTTCGACGGCGGCGGCGAGCCCTCCCACGAGCACGCAAGCGACGACGCCGAGCCCCAGGACGCCGAGCCCTCCGGCCAGGAGGAGTGACGATGGCCCGCCGTCAGCCCAGGGTGCGCCTGCCGTTCCCGGTGAAGGTGCACCTCATGTCCCGCGCGGCCGCGCTGTTCGCCGCCGACCGCGCAGGGCAGAGCCTGGCCGAGCTCGGCGAGCTGCTCGGGCTGGCCGAGGCCTACTGGTTCCAGCTCAGCGGCGGCCGCATCCCCGTGGGCCGCCGCCGCCGGCTCGCCATCCAGCAGCACCCCGCCTTCGCGGGCATCCCCGACGACCAGCTCTGGATCGTCGCCGAGATCCCCTGCGACCCCTCCATCATCCAGCCCGTCTCCGTCGAGGTGACCCCATGACCCGCTCCCTCCAGCCCGCCCAGGGCCAGGGCCAGGCCCAGCCCAGCCAGGACCTCAACATCGACCTCACCCTGCCCGTCACACGGATTGGTGTGGGGATTCTGTCCTTTGATCCCGTAGAACAGGCCATCGGCGCGCCCGTGGCCCACGTCCTGGAGCCGCTCATGCGCGCCCCGGCCCTCCGCCGGCCCTCGGCTGCCGGCCCGGCCGTGAACGTCTACCCGCTGCGCCTGCCCGATGGCGAGGGGCTGAGCGTGCCCCTGGGGCAGTGGGGGGAGCTGGGCTTCGCCAACAAGCGGGGCCTGCTGGTGCTGACGGTGCCGCTGCAGGCTGCGGGGTGGGTGCGGCAGCGCTTCGGGGATGCCGTGGTCGAGGGGCCGCGGGAGGCGTTGAGCAGCGACGGGACGGCGCGGGTGGCGCACTTCGCGATCCGGCTGAGGGCCGGGATGAGGGCGGGGATTCCCCTGGGGATGCTGGGGGAGGTGGGGGTTGAGGCGGGGTGAGGATCAGGGCGGGCAGCGGCGCAGTGGCCGCAGTCCGAGGATCTCATCGACGTCATCGATGCGGGTGTACCCTTCACCGGTCAGCCAGCGCTCGCCCTGCGCCACTTCGTCCAGACCACGGCGTCCCTCGCAGTTGACATCAGTGTGTCTGCTGGCGTGCCGTGACCCTGTCGATCAGCCGGTTCTCGTCCTCCAGCGTCGGAATCGGGAGGACGGTGTACCGCTTGCTGCCGTTGTCTCGGACGAAAAGGTAGACCATCTCGTCGCGCTTCATTTCTCGACCCCGAGACTGGTCCTCACGTAGCGCATCACCTCGATCATGTGCCCAGGGGTCATGCCCGGGACCTTCCGCAGCCGCTCGACGATCCGCTGTTCCCAGTGATCGCGAATCTCAAGAGCATTTCGATGGCGCTTGATCACGTGCTCTGGACCCTGGGCGTCTGAGTCTAGCTGGGATGCGACGGCGTCGAGGCTGATCTGGGCCTCAAGCAGCCGTGCCGCGAGTCCAACCAGCTTGGCGACGTCCTCCCTGAACATGGGAGGCGTGTCCAGCAGGTACTGCTCCCACCAACTATCGAGTCCCATACGGTCTCCGATGCTTGAGCTTCTCGGTCATCATACTCCGGCCAGGGCGAGAGTCCATGACGGTCGCGCCGAGGCACAACATCATATAGGCTAGAAGTCCACGAGAGGAAGCGGTAGCAGATGGCACGCCGAGCGGCCCCCGACATCCCCGGCCTGCCCGAGCGCTTCGAAGCGCGGCGATACATCGCGCAGACCGCGTACGGCGATGTCGTCGAGGCCATCAACCGCGACCGCAACCACACGAGCGTCGCGCTCAAGTTGCTCAGGGCCGAGGGTTCGCGGGCGGGTGTCGCGCGGGCCATGTTCCGGCGCGAGGTGGAAGCGCTCCAGGGGCTCCATCACCCAGCCATCGTCCAGATCCTCGACTCGTTCGAATGCGATGCGAACCTGCTCGCCATCGAATTGGAGTTCATTCCCGGGGGTCGGTCGCTCGCCCACCTGTTTGAGGAAGTTCGGATCGGTCGGATTGCGCCCCCGACGCCTGGATGGCGTGTCCGGATGGCCGCGCGTCTCGCCGAGGCGGTGATCGAGGCGCATCGGCGCGGCGTCATCCACCGAGACATCAAGCCTGGCAACGTGCTGTGGAACCGAGACGACGACCGGCTCAAGCTGGCCGACTTCGGCATCGCGGCGGTGCTCCCGCTGACAGTGCGCGACCCCTCGGGAATGACCCTCCGCAGCTTCTACACCCGGCCGTTCGCTTCGCCTGAACAGCTTCTGCAGAAGGCTCCAAGCTCGCCATCAGATGTATACGGGTTCGGGCTCCTGGTAGCATCTCTACTAGCCTATAATGTGCCCGAAGACCCAGGCGCCCGGTCCGGGGGT
>JBDRKM010000141.1:0-5697 GCA_043814015.1 Pseudomonadota bacterium | reverse complement strand
GCCCCGCTGCGGTGCCGCATCGGAGAACCCGGGCGGAGGCCCGCCACGCCCCGGGCCGCGGTCGGCCGGAGGCCCCGACGGCGCACCACCACGGCGCCCGCCAGGGCTGGGGGGCGCGCCCGCGTGGCGCAGGCGACGGTCGAGATCCTCGAGCCGGGCCATGAGGCGGTCCATGCCCTGCATGGGACGGACCGTGGCGAGGCGCGCGACCGCCATCTCCAGCACCAGCCGCGGCCGCGCCGCGCGGGCGACACGATCGTGCACGTCGAGCAAGGCGTCGAACCAGCGGGCGAAGAGATCGGGCGGGAGCCCCTGCGCCAGCTCCCCGAGCCGCTCGATCTCGTCGGCAGAGAGATCGAGGTGGCGCCGGTCGTCCGGGGCCATGGCCACCAGGGCGGCGTTGCGCAGCAGCTCCATCAGTTCGGCCGTGAACTGCTCGATCTCGAAACCGTGCTCGTGCACCTGGGCGATGGCGTCGAGGCAGCGGCCGGGCTCCCCCTTCACCAGCCCCGTCAGCATCTCGTACAGCACCGTGCGATCCACGAGGCCGAGCAAATCGGAGACCTGGGCATCCTCGATGACCATGCCGGAGAAGGAGATCACCTGGTCGAGCAGGCTCTGGGAGTCGCGCATGGAGCCTCCCCCGGCCCGGGCCACCAGCCGCAGCGCGTGGTCGCTGACCTGCACCCCCTCGGCATCGCAGACGGCCCGCAGCCGCTCCACCACCTGGCCGCCGGGGATGCGCTTGAAGTCGAAGCGCTGCACGCGGGAGAGGATGGTCTCCGGGATCTTCTGGGGCTCTGTGGTGGCGAAGATGAAGATCACGTGGGGCGGGGGCTCCTCCAGGGTCTTGAGCAGGGCGTTGAAGGCCTGCTTCGTGAGCATGTGGACTTCGTCGATGATGTAGATGCGGTAGCGCGCCTGGGTAGGCAGGTAGCGCACGCCGTCGCGCAGCTCGCGCACGTCGTCCACCGAGTTGTTGCTGGCCCCGTCGATCTCGATCACGTCGGGCGCCGCGCCCGCCAGGATGGCGGTGCACAGGCTGCAGACCCCGCAGGGCTCGGCCGTCGGCCCCTGCTCGCAGCACAGCGCGCGAGCCAACACGCGCGCGGCGGTGGTCTTGCCCACCCCGCGCGGCCCCGTGAACAGGAAGGCGTGGTGGATGCGCCCCAGCCGGATCGCGTTCTGCAGCGTACGGGTGACGTGCCGCTGCCCGACGATCGCGTCGAAGCTCTGGGGGCGCCACTTCCGGGCGATGGCGAGGTAGGACATGCCGTGGTGCTCCGGGGGAGGGCTTCAGCTATCAAGAAACAGCAGGCGACGGGCCACCCCTGTCGCCTCCGGGCCTGGTTGGTTCTGCGGCGGCGCCACGATCTGGGACAGGAGGTAGAACAGCCCGGAGACAGTAGCCCGTTACCTGTAGCCACGTCGGCGCAGCCGACGATTCGGGCGGGCCCTTCCTCTCGAACGCGCCCCCATGGCATCATGTCCGCAGAGCAAGTTCTCCCAAGGCCAGCGCCACTCGCGCGCAACCCACCCCTCGACCGCACAGCGGCATCCCCAGGAGAAGCCATGCCCCCGTCCCCCGTCGTGGACGTCCACACCCACGTCTTCAACCACCACGCGCTCGCCATCCAGGGCTTGACCAAGTCCCAGCTGATGGCACATGGGATCAAGGCGAAGCGCGCGTTGCGCATCGCCCGCACCTTCGATCGGTTGGTCTCGCGGCTGGCCAAGGAGCCCGAGATCGCCGGGGAGATCGGTCGGCGAGCCCTGGGACGTGCCGGGCTCGACGATCTCAGCCGCTCCATCGGCGAGATCGCCGCGGATCGGCGTCTGATGCTGCTCGACAGCAGCGGCCCCGAGTGCCTCGGCGGGGGCGCGGACGGCGCGGGGCCCGAGGACGACTGGGATTCCCTCGCGACGGACATGCAGGCGCTCCTGGAGGAGGTGGGGGAGGAGTTCGTCGAGGTGGGGCCCGAGTCGTTCGTTGGTGATGACCGCGACGCGCTCGCCAGGCGCACCGCCCGCGTCATCGAGCGCTTCCTGACGTGGCTGGCCAGCAAGATGGAAGCCGGGGCGGAGGTCATCCAGTTCGTGTTCGCGTTGCTGCAGACCACGGAGAAGCTCGAGGAGCGCATCCTCGCGGCCTACGATGGCGAGCGGATGGACCTGTGCGTCTTCCACATGATGGACATGACGTACGCCTACGAGGTGGACCCCCTCGGCGCCCCCGTGCCCGCCGCCGAGCTGCCCGCCCCGCCCTCCATGCCCTGGCCCGACCAGATCCGCGAGATGGTGGACCTCACATGGTCCGCGCGCGGCCGGCTCGCGGGCTTCGTGGCCTTCGACCCCCGCCGCCCGGACGCCCTGGAGCACGTCCAGCAAGCTATCGGCGCGGGGCTGGTCGGGGTCAAGATCTACCCCCCCATGGGCTATCGCCCGCTCGACGCGCGCTACCTCGACGCCTTCGTCACGCTGTACACCTGGTGTTCGGGCCAGGGGATCCCCGTGCTGGCCCACTGCTCCGCCACGGGCTTCGAGGCCTGGGTGGGCCACGGCACCTACTCGGACCCGGGCGGCGAGGACGGCCAGGGCTGGGACGCGGTGCTGGCGCGGTTCCCCGAGCTGCACCTCTGCATGGGCCACACGGGCGCGGGGCACCTGGAGAACTTCCCCGCCCGCGGCGTGCACCAAGCCCACGATCCCAAGGTCCCCTTCCCCGGCTGGTACGACGACATGGAGAACTGCTCGATGGAGCGCTGCTATGCGCTGAAGGTGCTGGCGCTCTGCGCGCGGTATGCGCACGCCTACTGCGACTTCTCCTACCTCATGCACGCCACCGACAAGGGCAGCTTGGACCGCCGCCGCCTGGTGGGCAACCTGCGGCGCGCCCTGACCGGACCCGACGGAGAGGCGCTCTCGCGCAGCCTCATGTACGGCTCCGACTGGCACATGCCCGAAGCCCTCAACGAGGCCGGCGACCTGCTGCGGGCCTTCCGCGAGATCTTCGCGCGCAAGGGCCTGCCCTGTTCAGCGCCTGGCTTCTTCGGCGACAACGCCATCCGCTTCCTCAACCTCGGCGCGGCCGTCGCCCGGCTGCGCGCGCACCTTCCGGCGCCGACGCCCGATCAGGCCGCCACCCTGGCCGCCTGGAGCGTGCTGGACGCGGCGGCCGCCAGCGACTGAGGATCGCTTGACCGGCCCTGTGGCCACCCTGGCCAGGGGTACGCGTCGTGAGATCGTTCGACCGTTGGACGTGAGGCGGGAGATGGCCGGGCGACCCTCTGCACCCTGGGCTATCGCTACCGTTGCTTCCTTCCGGATCTGGCGGGGTTCACGGGCCCAAGGCCAGCGGACCCGGCCATCATCGTGCCTCACGGAGTACCCCACAGTGGCGGAGAGGGTGGGATTCGAACCCACGGTAGGGGTTGCCTACACGGCATTTCCAATGCCGCGCCTTCGTCCACTCGGCCACCTCTCCGAAGACACTGTGGTGGGGCATGAGCGCGCTGGCGGAGAGGGTGGGATTCGAACCCACGGAGAGCGAACGCCCTCAGTAGATTTCGAATCTACCGCCTTCGACCACTCGGCCACCTCTCCAAAGCGCTCAACGCGAGCGCAGGCGCTGGAAGAACCCTCGCAGCATCGCCGCCGACTCCTCGGCCATGATCCCCGGCACCACCTCGAAGCGGTGGTTGAGCCCGGGGTGCGCCGAGAGGTCGCCGAGGGTGCCCAGGAAACCGCCCTTGGGATCCGGTGCGCCGTAGACGCAGCGCTCGACCCTGGCCAGCACCATGGCGCCGGCGCACATGGGGCAGGGCTCGAGGGTGACGAAGACACTGCAGCCGTCGAGGCGCCAGCTCCCGATGCGGGCCGCGGCTTCCTGGATGGCCAGCAGCTCGGCATGCGCCGTGGGATCCTGCCGCGCTTCGCGCTGGTTGGAGGCCTGGGCGATCACCCGCCCTTCCTTGACCACCAGCGCACCGACGGGGACCTCACCGCGCACCGCGGCCTCGCGCGCCAGCGCGAGAGCCTGCCGCATGAAGCTCTGGTACTTCCCTTCCTGCATTCGCTCGCCCGGTCAAAGAACGGATCCAGCCCCTCCGGGCCGAACCGCCCCCCTCTATCCCACCCCCCGAGGACGTCAACGTCCTGAGGCTTGACCGCAGGCGCGACAAGGTCTATGAGGGAGCATCGTCCCCGGCTCCGCGCTGGGGTGCACCCATGGCCCGCCGGCCCCCGATCCTCCCCGAGGCCCATCCATGCGTCACATCATCTCCCTCCTGCCCCTCCTGCTCATCGGCTGCGCTCCTCAGGATGCCACCATCACCGGCACCTACACCACCTGGCTGGCCGCCAGCTCTTCGGGCACGGTGGACGAGGGCGCGCTGACATTGAGCGACGCCACGAAGTTCAACTGCACGGGGCTGGATGTCCTGGGCTTCGAGCAGAGCACCTGCTCCAAGCCGGACGACCCGGGCTGGTTCGACCCCCAGTTCTTCACCTGGGTCGATGACGACGCCTACTACGTGATGAGCGGGGCGCTGGAGCCCTGGCGCTCGGAGGTGGTGGTCACCAGCGAAGGCGGTCTGCAGCTCACCTTCCACATGGACCTGGGCGACGGGGAAGACTTCCGTGTGGCCTGGGTCATCGACCCCGACTTCGAGCCCACCGTCTGCACCCAGGCCGAGGACGGCTCGACCGCCCTCGAGCAGCAGGACGGCGCCGACTGGGTCGAGAAGTGGAGCGACGACGAGAGCGGCACCATCTACTACCTGAACGCCGGCTCCTATCAGCTCAACCCCTACGACTCCGAGGACTACTGGCCCCTGCCCTCCAGGTGGCTCTCCGGCTACGGCTACGCCAAGTACGCGGCCGAGGAGTTCAACGCGCGGCCCTCGGACTTCGGCATGTACCAGGCTGGCGGCACCGAGAGCTGGTACATCGAGCTCGATCCGGACGCACCCGACATGGCGGCCTATGAGGCCCTGTACGACGACGTGAAGAGCTCGGTGGAGGGCTGGGTCCCCGAGCTGGCCGGCGGCACGGGCACGGCCGCGACGGAGCTGGGCTACGCCGACGCGGCCTTCCAGATGAAGGTCGAGAACTACAACTGGCGCCCGGTAGACCAGTCCAGCGCAGGGCTCGACTCCTGGGTACAGGCCGACACCTCCTGGGTAGTCTTCGACTCCGACCCGAACGACATCCTCCCTGGGGATTCCACGAGCGGATCGTTCCAGATCCTGCTCAAGGGCTCCGAGTCGGGCTCCTACTCCCTGGTGGTGGGCGACTTCGACGTGCCCGCGGTGCGCGAGGATCGCTGGGGCTACAGCGACCTGCTGGCTGACAAGCAGGAGGAGAACGAGACGCCGACGTGCGGGGGCTAGGAAACCAAAATTTCCGCTTGACTGGCAGAACGGGCTGACATATACAGGGAGTGTGAGCGTCACCCGGCGTTCAACCATTTCGGCCGGGACCTCCTACTTAAACTGCCGAGTGCGTCCCCCCCCCCCCCACATTCGGCATTTTAGGAGGCCCGGCCATCCTTTTGTCTGGCGACGGCCAGCCTCCTGATCCGGAGCGCCCCTGAGCTCCGGGTCGGAGGCTATCCGTCGATGGCGGCGATGTTGTCGAACGAGACATCGGTGCCGCCGCCGAAGCTGTCGTCGTTGACGAAGAGGATCAGGGCGCCCT
>JBDRKM010000140.1:0-6972 GCA_043814015.1 Pseudomonadota bacterium | reverse complement strand
GGCGCCCGGTGAGCGCCGCGAGCTCGCGGTCCAGCACGCGCGCGACGTCCTGGGGCCCGAGGGGATGGAAGGTGATCACGCGGTCGATCCGGTTGACGAGCTCGGGCCGGAACCAGGCGCGGACGGCGCCCTCATAGGCTGCGGCCTGGCGCCGGCGCTGGTCGTCCCGACGCTCGAAGCCCGAGAGGCCCCGGCCCGACTCGCCCGCGCCGAGGTTGGTGGTCATCAGCACCAGGCTGCTGCAGAAGTCGGCGACGCGGCCCAGCCCGTCCGTGAGGCGGCCCTCGCCCAGGACCTGCAGCAGCAGGTCGAAGACCAGCGGGTGGGCCTTCTCGATCTCGTCGAGCAGGAGCACGGTGAAGGGCTGGCGGCGCACCGCCCCGGTGAGGCGGCCCTCACCCCCGAGGCCCTCGGTCAGGCGCAGGGCCGCCTCCACGGTGGCGAACTCGCTCATGTCGAAGCGGATCATCCGGGAGGCGTCGCCGAAGAAGAAGGCGGCGACCGCCTTGGCCAGCTCGGTTTTTCCCACCCCGGTGGGGCCGGCGAACAGCAGGGAGGCGATGGGGCGGCCCGCGCGGGCCATGGCGGCCCGGACGCCGGTCAGGACGTCCACCACGGCCTCCACCGCCTGGTCCTGGCCGAAGATCCGTGCTCGGAACCAGGCCCTCAGTGCGACCTCGGGCAGGGGCTCGGCGGGATCGATCAGGGCGCGGGGCATGCCCGTCTCGGCGGCGAAGCGGGCCAGCACGGCGGCGCCGTCCACTGGCCCGAGGGAGGGGTCGTGCCCCTGGACCAGGGCCTCGAGGAAGCGCACAGGGCGCCCGGGGAAACCCGAGTAGGGGGAGAAACGCCGCAGCAGCCGCAAGGTCTCGCGCACCGCGCCGACGCTGGTGGCCACCCGCTCGCCCGCGTCCGCCCGCAGGCGCGCCTTGAGGATGCGCTCGAGGCGCTCCGGCTCGGGCTCGCGGACGGCCACGTGCGCGAAGTGCTGCAGGTAGCCGGGGTAGCGGGCCTCGATGCGCGCCGCCTGCTCCGGGGTGCACTCGGCGATGAGCGCCAGCTCGCCCCGCTCCAGCCGCGCGCGCAGGTGCTCGGCCATGCTGACGTCGTTGCCGATGTAGCGGCCCACCTCGAACAGCTCGGCCAGGCTGCGCACGAACAGCCAGTCCCCGCGCTCGCGCAGCTCGTCGCAGACGCGGTCCAGGGGCTCCTGCCAGCCGCCCTCGAGGGTGAGGCTGCGCACCAGGCCGGCGGCGGTGGTCTCCCAGACCGCGTGCCCCCCGAGGGCCGCGGACCTGCGGCGCACCAGCTCCTCCACCAGGGCGCTCTTGCCCGTGCCCGCGGGGCCCTCCACCAGCACCGCGCGGGTGAAGGGGTTCTTCAGGCTGCGCTCGAGCGCCTCCAGGGCCTCATCGACGTGGTAGGCGCGGTGGCGGCGGTCGGAGAAGCCCAGCTCGCGGGCCGCCTTGGGCAGTAGGCGCTCCCGCCGCGCGGTGCGCAGCTCCTCGATCTCCCTGAACCCTAGGAACGAGGCCCTGATCTCATGTGCTTGGGCCGCGCAGCCCTCGTACCACTGGGTCCGCAGCAGGTCGAAACCCGTGGCCTGGCGCCGGTCGCGGGTCAGGGCCAGGTGGATGGCCTGGCGGGCGGCCTCGAGCAGCGCCTCGCGGGTGGGCGCCTGGGCGCCCAGATCGAGGGCCGGGATGAAAGCGAGCCAGCCCCCTTCGCCCGCGCGCGCCAGCATCGCGTGGAAGCGCAGCTCGATGGGTGGCTGCGCCTGCTTCGGCCGGCTGGGGAGGGGGACGGCGAGGACCTCGACCTCCACCTCCTCCAACGGCTGGGCGTGCTCGATCCAGGGGAGGACCTCGCCCTGTTCGCACCAGCGCCGCTGGGTGGCGTCCTGGAAGTAGCGGGCCAGCTCTTCGGGCGCGGCGTCGGCCCAGCGCAGGCCGGGGTGCAGCGGCGCCATGACCAGCCGGGCCCCCCCGACCTGTCGGAGCTGCACGGTCCAGAAGGGAAGCTGGGCTTCGACGGGCAAGGGGGACGACCACCCGGACACAGGAGGTTTCTATCCACCCACCCGTAACAACCCGGCCCGGCCTCTGGCTGGGGGGGTGCGACCGCTCCGGTCCCGAATCGTCGGACGATTCGGGATCTCGTGGGGCTCACCGGCTTCGACGCCGCGGCCTTGGGCATCGACGTCGCCGCCCTCCTCCCGGCGCTCGACTGGGCACGGCGGCTGGGGGCCCGAGGGCCTGCGGGACCCGTCAGATCTCCACCCCCGCCGCCTCCACCAGCAGCTCCTCCGGCGCCCGCCCGGCCGCCAGCCCCGCCCGGTACAGCGCGCTGGCCGCCTGACCGAGCCTGAAGGCCTCCACGTTGACCTTCACCAGCCGCTCGCTCTTCTTGGCGAACATGCCCGCCACGTACTTCAGGCAGGCCTCCTCCCCGAAGGGGTAGAGCCAGGCGGCGGCACCCAGCATGACCATGTTGGCGGCGCGCGGAGAGCCGGCGCGCTTGGCCAGGGCATCGGCCGGCACCAGGACGTGCTGGGGCAGGGCCGCCACCTTGGCGAGGACCTCGGCCAGCTCGGGGTAGTTGGGGATGTTGACGAAGGGGTCGGCCGCGGTGACCACCACGCCCTTTGGCGTGAGGCTGTGGGCGTAGCGCAGGGACTCCAGCGGCTCCACCGCGAGCACGAGATCCACCTGGCCGTCGGGGATCAGATCCGAGTGGATGACGCCCGCGCTGATGCGCAGGTGGGACTGCACCGCGCCGCCGCGCTGGGACATGCCGTGGACCTCGGCCTGCTTGAAGGCGAAGCCGCCCTCCAGGGCCGCGGAGTCGAGCACGAAGGCGATGGACAGGATGCCCTGCCCGCCGACGCCCGCGAGGATGATGTTCAGGCTCATGGGGACCTCCGCGGGCTAGTGCCGAATCTGGATGCAGGGCCGCCGGGGGATGACGACGGAGAAGCCCTCGTAGGCGATCTCCTCGCGCAGCACGGCCACCAGCTCGGCGTGGTTCTTGGGCAGGGGGTTGACCACGCGGATGTGGGCAGGATCCACCCCGGCGCCCTCCAGCAGGCGATCCAGGGGCGCGCCCACCAGGGCGGATTCCTGCCGCCCGGTCATGGCGGTGATGTCGTTGTCGAGGATCACCAGCACCATGTTGGCCTTGGCCCGCACCGCGTCGATCAGCGGGGTGATGCCGGAGTGGGCGAAGGTGCCGTCGCCGATGACGGCCAGGGCGGGGAACACGCCCGCGATGCTGGCGCCCATGGCCATGCCTACGCTCGCGCCCATGTCCACGCAGCTATCGATGGAGGAGTAGGGCGGCAGGGCGCCCAGGGTGTAGCAGCCGATGTCGGAGAGCACGCGGCCCTCGGGGTGCTCGGCCATGACCTCGTTGATGGCGCGGTAGGTGTCCGCGTGCGGGCAGCCCTTGCACAGGGCGGGCGGGCGGCCCACGAGGCCGGCCACGGGCGCGGTGGCGGTGGGCAGGGCCTCCAGGCCCAGGGCCCGGCGGAGCAGGGTGGGGTTCAGCTCGCCGGTGCGGGGCAGATGCCCGGTGAGGCGCCCGATCACGGGCTTGGGCGGGGTGCCCAGCAGGCCCGTGAGCGCCTTCTCGATGAAGGGGTAGCCGTCCTCGGCCACGAGCACGGTGTCGCAGTGGGCGAAGAGCCGCTCGATGAGCGGCCGGTTCAGCGGGTAGGAGCCCACCTTGAGCACCGAGAGGTCGTGCTCGGCGCCGTCGAGGTTCTCCATCACGTAGTTGTGGGCCACGCCGGCGGCGATGACGCCGAGGCGTCTGCCGCGCAGGGTGAGCTTGTCCAGCCCGAGGCCCCAGACCGCCTGCTGCACCTCGCCCTGGCGGGCCATGAGCGCGGCCCAGTGCCGCCGGGCGTTGACCGGCAGCAGGATGTAGCGGGACTTGTCCGTGATCAGCGGTTTCTTCGGCGCGCCCACGGGCGGCTGGGGGATGACCGGCGCCCGGCTGTGGGCCAGGCGGGTGACGATGCGCACCAGCACGGGCAGGCCCACCTCCTCGGAGAAGGCCAGGGCCCGGTACACCATGTCGTAGGCCTCCTGCTGGGTGGCGGGCTCCAGGCAGGGGACGTGGGCGAAGTCGGCGAAGTAGCGGGTGTCCTGCTCATTCTGGGACGAGTGCATCGAAGGGTCGTCGGCCACGATGGCCACGAGCCCGCCGTTGGCCCCGGTGATGGCCGAGTTCATGAAGGCGTCGGCCGCCACGTTGAGCCCCACGTGCTTCATGGACACGATGGCGCGCGCCCCGGCGAAGGAGACCCCGAGGGCCTCCTCGTAGGCGGTCTTCTCGTTGGTGGACCACTGGGCGAAGACGGGGCGATCCGCCGGCCTGTGGCTCTCCACGTACTCGAAGATCTCGGTGGAGGGGGTGCCAGGGTAGGCGAAGGCCCCCCGGATGCCGGCGTCGAGGGCGGCCTGGGCGATGGCCTCGTCGCCCATCAGGATCAGAGGTTCCATGACGGCTCCTGGCGGGCTCAGATGTAGAGCTTGTCGGGGTCGATCTCTTCACGGAGCAGACGCAGCTCCTTGTCCGTCGGCGGCTCGTTCACGCCCAGGTCGGCCGCGATGTGCAGCGGGAAGCCCGTCTCGGCCTGGACCTGCTCCAGGGTGACACCGGGATTGAGTGCCAGCAGCATCATCTCCTTGCTCTCCGGGTGGAAGCCCATGAGCGCCAGGTTGGAGACCACCCGGTAGGGGCCGGTCCCGCGGGCCAGGCCGGCGGCCTCGCGGGCGCCGGGGCCCGAGAGGTAGCCGGGGGTGGTGACGAAGTCGCACTTGGGGACGAAGCGGATCTTGCCGTGGCGCATGATGGCGATGGTGCGCCAGCAGGAGGAGCCCACGTCGTTGGCCCCGCCCGAGCCGGGCAGGCGCACCTTCGGGCGGGCCTGGGGACCGATGACCGTGGAGTTGAGGTTGCCGTAGCGGTCGATCTGGGCACCGCCCAGGAACCCGTACTCCACGAAGCCGCGCTGGGCGTTCTCCATGATGTCGCAGATGCCCGAGGCGTGCAGCGCCTTGTTGTAGGTGCGCATGTCGCCCACCGCCAGCGGGAGCTTCTCCAGGATGGCGCCGGTGCCGCCGAACTCGAAGATGGGCACGAGGTTGGGGGCGTGCATGCGCTGGGCCAGGCTGGCCGCCAGCATGGGGATGCCCGTGCCGATGAAGGCGGTGGTGTTGTCCTCCATCAGGCGGGAGGCGAGGCAGATGAGCAGCTCGGAGGCGTTGTAGCGGGGGGTGTCCATGGCTCTACCTCCGGACCTTGATGGACTCGAGGCGCTCGGCGCCGACCTGTGCCAGGAAGGCGGCGTGGTCGGGCAGATCGTGGATGGTGCGCTGGAGGTACTCCTCCGTGCCCTCCCGGGTGGCGGCGGCCTTCATGAAGTCGCGGTACTCGGCCTTGTCGCGCTCGTACAGCCCGCCCATCTCGCCGGGGTAGGAGCCGAAGGGGGCGTGGACCACGGCGTCCACCAGGTAGTAGGGGATGACGGTGCGGTCCGGGGCGGCCCGGATGACCTCGGTCTCGACGATCTCTTCCGCGGAGATGATGAGGTTCTTGCTGGCGCGGGCCATCTCGCCGGCGAAGCCGCTGATGCCGTCGATCTGGCAGTTGCCGTGTTTGTCGGCGCGGTGCACGTGGATGATGCCGCAGTCGAGGATCAGGGCCGGCAGGAGCGCGACGCGCTGGCCCGTGAAGGGGCAGTCGATGACCTTGGCGGAAGAGTATTTGAGGGTGTCGGTGCCGAGCATGACGCGCGTGGGCAGGAAGGGAACGCCCATGGCCGCGGCCTTGAAGCGCCAGGAGAGCGCCGCGTTGGACCACTCCACCACGTTCTCCACCTGCCCGGACTCGATGGCCCGCCGCACGATGGGGGAGACGCCGTAGACCTCCATCCCGATGTAGGTGAAGTCGATCTCCTTGATGACGCCGGCGCCCAGGAGGATGTCCGCCTCGTGCACACCCTGGCCGGCCAGCCGGATGCCCTTGCGGCCCTGGCGCACGATCTCGCGGGTGAGCGAGATGGGGCAGCGGCAGGTGCCGTACAGCTCGATGCCCAGGTAATCGCCGTCGTGCAGGAAGCGTGAGATCGCCTCGTGCTCGGACATGAGCTTGTCCACCAGGCCCTTGGGCTTGGCGCGGTTGTGCGCGCGGAAGCCTTCCAGATCGATGGGCTGGATCAGGGGCTTCTCGCCCGCTGCGACGATGGGGATGGTGCCGAGGGGGGCTTCGGGCATCGGGCGAACCTCCAGAATGCGGCGTTCTTGGCGGACAAGGTCCGGGAAGAAGCTGGCCTATCGCGACCCCGGGGGCAGGGCCAGGGGACATCGTCCCAGGGCTGATCGCCGTCGCCCTGGAGGGGCGGGTGAGCCGTGCGTTGGACCCGAATCGTCGGGTACAGAGCTATCAGCTTTCAGGTATCAGGATTCAGCAAGCACATTCTTCGCGAGTCACCCCGCTCGGTCCCGTTCACCCCGAGGGTGAAGTGCGCGAGCGCCGGCTGCTGCCCGAAAGAGCTGATTGCTGACGGCTGATACCTGACGGCTTCGTCGGCGGAGCCGACGATTCGGGCGTTGGAGACCTGGGCAGACCCGTGGTATCGTGCCGGTATGTCCGAGCCCGCCCTCCGCCGCGCCACCTACGAGGACCTCTGCCAGGTGCCCGAGCCCCTGGTGGCCGAGATCCTCGCGGGCACCCTCTACACCTCGCCGCGGCCCGCGGTGCGGCACGCCCGCTCCAGCTCGATCCTCGGCTACGGCCTCACGGGTCCGTTCGACTTCGGCGCCAGCGGCCCCGGCGGCTGGCTGATCCTGGACGAACCGGAGCTGCACCTCGGCGAGGACGTGCTGGTGCCCGATCTCGCGGGCTGGCGCCGCGAGCGCCTGCCGCGCTGCCCCGACGTGGCCGCCATGACGCTCGCCCCGGACT
>JBDRKM010000139.1:0-60229 GCA_043814015.1 Pseudomonadota bacterium | reverse complement strand
GAGGACTGAACTACTACTCGCGAAAGTCCGCGCGCCAGGCGCGAAAGGCTGGAGACCGGAGACTGGAGACCGGAGACCGGAGACCGGAGACCGGAGACCGGAGACCGGAGACGATAGCCCAGCGGACCGCGGCGGAGGACGGACAGGTGATCCGCGCGCCGTGTCCGACCTACAGCCTCCAGCCTCCAGCCTCCAGCCTCCCCTTGGGTTGCGGGCGGAGCCCCGCGCTGCGCGCCTCCGGCGTCGACCCGAATCGTCGGACAGAGAGGGAGCGGTCAGCGGTCAGCAATCAGCTACGAACGAGGTACGAAGTTCGATACCGAGAAGGCTACGGCCGAAGCTGCCGAAACGCAGTCTGGGTGCCGGCCACTTTCGGAGTGGCCAGCGAAAACCATCTTGCTGACGGCTGAATGCTGATAGCTGACAGCTCTCCGGCAGCCCTGAACTGTCGGCTGATTTGGTCGGCGCCGACAGAGAGCCATCAGCTTTCAGGTATCAGGTTTCAGCAAGCACCTTCCCAGCGAGTCACCCGGCTCGGGTCTGTTCACACCACGGGTGAAGTGCGCTGATGCCGGCTGCCGCTCGAGAGCTGATAGCTGACCGCTGATACCTGACGGCTTCGTCGGCGCAGCCGACGATTCGGGCGTTGAACAGATCCAGCGGGTGCGCCCTGTGCGTGCTATCCTGACAAGAACACGTCAAGGGAGCACGGATGCCTGCCGCCCTCCTCCTGCTCGCTCTGCTCCGGCCCGCCGCCGCCCTCTCCGTGGTCTCCGCCACCTGCACGGTCAGCGCCGACAACCTCCTGCGCTATGACTGCGAGGTGGAGCTGGACAGCCCGGGGTTGGCCTGGATCGCGTTCGGCGAGGGCTCCGTCCGCGACCGGCGCACCGTCCTCGCGAGGGCACGGCGCACCCACCACCAGTTCACGCTGGTGAACCTGGCGCAGGGCACCACCTTCACCTGGCAGGTCCTCGCCTGGACTCCACGCGGTCGTGCCCGCGGCACCGTCGGGACCTTCACCACCTCCGATCTCGCGGACCTGGACGGCGACGGGGTCGATGATGCCGACTTCGCCTTCACGGTGACCCCCACCGCCACCGGCACCTCCGAGCTCGATCAGCTCCTGATCAACTACGGCTGCGGCGTCGGCACCGACCACCTCGTGATCCTGGACGCCGCCGGCAGGGTGGTCTGGTACCAGGATCTGCGGCACGACAGCTCCTCGACCCCCGTGGTCACCGCCCTCGGCTGGGCCGACCGCCACCCCATGGCCATCGTGGACGACGAGTGGCTGCTCGAGTACTCGCTGGAGGGCGAGCTGCTGCGCCAGAGCTGCTTCTGCGATGCGTCGGGGCTCTGCCCGGACGGCAGCGCCCCCGCCACCTCCTGCCTGCCGACCTACGTCCACCACGAGATCGTGCGCCAGCACGGCCTGACCTGGGTGCTGGCCGCCGAGGCCCTCACGCCCGAGACGGATGTCTACGACTGCGACGGTGACGGCGACACCACCGACACCTACACCCGCATCGTGGATGGCGTCCTCGGCCTGGACGACGATTTCCTGGTCCAGCAGGAGTGGTGGCTGGACGAGGCCTTCCCGGATCCCACCTGCCCCTACTACGAGGATCACGGACGCGGCTACTGGACCCGCCACCTGACCGGCAGCGACTGGTCCCACGCCAACTCCATCTGGCTCGACGACGACGGTCGCTGGACCCTCTCCCTCCGGCACCTCGACAGCGTCATCCAGGTGCAGGCCGAGGAGGGCGACCCGGACTACGCCGTGGGCGAGCTGCTCTGGGTCCTGGACGGCACGGGCCTGGGGGGCGACTTCACGCTGCGCTCCTCCATCGGTGCCTCCCCCCTGGATTTCTCCATGCAGCATCACGCGTGGTGGACCGACGACGGGACCATGCGCCTGTACGACAACCAGGTCCCGGGGACCAACGCCCGCGTGCTCGACCTGGCGCTCGATCCGGCCTCGGGGGACGCCGATATCGTCGCCTCCTGGGATCTGGGCGACTCCTGCCCCGCCCAGGGCAGCGCCTACGCGCTCGAGACGGGCGGGCACCTGCTGGCCCTGTGCCCCGAGGGCCTGTTCGTGAGCGAGTACGATCCGGCCTCCACCAGCGAGGTCCTGCGGCTCGACCTGGCCTGCGACGGAACCCCACGGGGCGGCCCCGTCTACCGGGCGATCCCGGTCTCGCTCCCCTGACGGCGCCGCGCGAGCGCGGCCAGCAGGGCCAGCCCCCCGACCAGCAGCCCGGCCCGCGCCCCGCTGGAAGCGCAGCCCGCCTCCCCCCTGCGCGCCAGGGGCTCCAGCGCGATCCGTCGCTCCATGGCCGCGACATCGGCGACCAGCACCTCCACCCGCGTGGCGGCGTAGCCAGGCGCCGCGATGTGCAGGTTCCAGGCTCCGGGTGGTAGCCAGAGGTCGAACCGTCCGTCGTCCGCCGCGCCGGCCGGGCGCTCGCCCCCGCTGAAGGCCAACTCGACGACGCGGAGGTCAGCCGCCAGGGGCGCCCCGGTGACCGCGTCCACCACCTGTCCCGAGAGGGGAGGCGCCCGCGCGAGCTCGGGCAGCAGGTCCTCCGCGACCTGCGCGGCCAGGGCCTGCGCCTCCTCGATGGGGGGCTGGAACTCCTCCCCCATCTCCACCACCATGGCCAGGGTCCCGAGGTCGTGCAGGGCCCAGCCCGCCAGCTCCCCCTCGGCCGAGGGCGGGACCACCTCGACGCCGTCGCCGAGGTCCGCTGCCAGCAGCCCGGCGCGGGCTCGCAGCCAACCCGCCAGGGGGTGCTCGTGGCAGGCATAGCCCACCTTCACCGCCGCGCCCCAGGCGTGCAGGTCCAGCAGGCGCGCGGGGTGGAGGGCCAGCAGCGCAGCCATCAGCGTGCGGGTCTCGGCCTCGGAGGCGGCCTGTGGGCCCTTGTACTTGCGGTCCTGCGGGTCGGTGGAGCCCGCGCAGTCCGCGTCCCAGCCGAAGGGGAAGTTGCGGTTGAGATCCACCCCCACGCTGTCGTCGAACACGCGCCGGTTCTTGCGCCACATGGCGTCCTCTTCGAGGACAAAGGCCCAACCGTCGGGGTTGGCCAGGGGCAGGATCAGGGTGTCGAAGCCCTCCACCACGGCCAGGGCCGCGGGGTCGTCCACAGCGGCCACCGCCAGGCGCTCGGCCAGGGCCAGGGCCGCCAGCGGCGGGACCACCTCCCGCGGGTGCTGCCCGGCCACCACCACCTGCCGCGGCCGGCCGGCGCCCGCGCCGATCTCGACGGCCCACAGGTGCCGCCCCTCCCAGGTGGGGTCGAGGTCGAGCTCCGCGGTCAGATCGCGCAGATGGGCGCGCTCCGGCGCCAGCGCGGCGATGCGGGTCAACGCCTGCTCCACCTCTTCCACCGTGGGGTAGCCCTCGGGCCTGCCCCCCGTGTCCTCCGGCGCCGGCGACGGGGCCAGGCCCGCGCCCAGGCTCAGCAGCGCCACCAACACGGCGGGCGGGGCGAGCCTCGGGCGCCTCACCCGGCCTTGACCTCGAAGAAGTGGCGATCCGGGAGCATGAAGACCCGCAGCGGGGCCGCGGGGTGGGCCGGGAAGACCTGTGCCCCGGCCTGGGCGGCCCGCCCCAGCAGCGCGGCGGGATCATCGCTCACCAGGCCGATGCCCACATCGCCGGGGTGGGTGACGCGGCCATCACAGGGGTAGAGCGCCAGCTTGACCTGGCCGAGGGGGAAGACCACGGGCGGACCGGCGGCGTAGGGGTGCGCGCGGGGCACGTCCGGGTCGTCCAGCACCGGTGCCATGCCCAGAAAGGCCGCGTAGCGCGCCGCCGCGGCGGGCAGATCGGGCACGAACAGGCTCAGGAAGCGCAGGCTTGGTTCCATGGCGTCACCTCAGAAGGTGGAGGAGGCCCCACCGTCGCGCTCGCCGGAGGGGTCGTCGTCCAGATCGGTGCGCGGGGCCAGGTCGAGGTCGTAGGCGTCCGCATCGCTGTCCGCATCGCTGTCCGCATCGCTGTCCGCGTCGGTGTCGGCGTCCGTGTCGGTGTCGGCGTCGCCCTCGTGGGTCTCGGGGGTGCCGGTGTCCCCGGTCTCGCCCTTGTCGCCGCAGCCGGGGCCGGTGGCCGTGACCAGGGCGCCCAG
This sequence comes from Pseudomonadota bacterium, assembly GCA_043814015.1. Lineage (GTDB taxonomy): Bacteria > Myxococcota_A > UBA796 > UBA796 > JAFGLY01 > JBDRKM01. The sequence continues at coordinate 56,090 of JBDRKM010000139.1, read as the reverse complement.
GGCCAGCGCCAGCAGCCCACGGCGCAGCCCGGGGGCGCTGGTGGACGCGATCTCCACCCCGCCCTCGCACAGGGCGCGGTGCACGCAGAGGGGGTTGTCGGTCCCGACGGTGGCGGCCCGAACCGCGTGACAACCTCCGCGGCAGGCCTCGGCGTGGGCACAGGCGCGGCAGAAACCGTCGAGATCGTCCAGCGAGAAGTCGCGGTTGTAGGCGAAGGCGCCTGGGCGGGCCCAGATCTCGGCGAGGGGGCTGTCCCGCAGGTTGCCCTCCACGTAGCGCTCGGCGCCTGGACCCCCGCCGGGCAGGATGGCCAGGCAGCCCTTCACGTCGCCGTTGGACGCGATCCCCAGGGTGCGGGTGCCGGCCGCGCAGCCCTGGAAGCGGGAGGTGGGCTGGCCGCCACGCAGGGTGGCCTCGTGGGGCCCGAACCAACCGAAGGTGTTGGCCACCGCCACGCGCTGTTCGCCGCGCAGGATCAGGGCGGCCAGGGCCCGCTCGATCCGGGGCAGATCGCGCGGATCGAGCTCGAGCTCGGGGTGATCGCGCAGGTTGCCCATGGGTATCCCGGGCTGCACCTGCCAGGAATACGCCCCCACCGCGCGGACCAGGGCGTAGAGCTGATCCAGCTCGCCGAGGTTGTGGCGGTTCAGCGTGGTGATGAGGGTGACGGGCAGGCGCGCCTCCTGGGCGGCCGCGACGGCGGCCATGGTGGCCGCGAAGTGGCCCGGGCGCCGCACGCGGTCGTGGGTGGCACCGATGCCGTCGAGGCTGAAGCCGATCCCCTCCAGCCCGTGCTCCCGGGCGGTGTGGGCCGCCTCGCGGTCGAAGCGCAGGCCGTTGCTGATCATGCCGACCTGCAGGCCCACGGCCCGCGCCCCGGCGATCAGCTCGGGCCAGTCGGGCCGCAGGGTGGGCTCCCCGCCCGAGAGCGTCACCCGCTGGCAGCCGAGGCCCGCCACCTGGCGGAACAGATCCCGCGCCTCGACGGTGGTCAGCTCAGCGGGCCGGGCCGCGCCCGCGCGCGAGCCGCAGTGGCGGCAGCGCAGATCGCAGGCCAGGGTGGTCTCGTAGACACAGCGGATCGGGGTCCAGGTCATGGTGGTCTCCTCCGAGGGGTCGGGAAGGAGTATACGCCCCCGGCCGAAGACACGCTGGCCCACGCCGGGCTACAATGGCCCCCCACCCGGAGGTTCCGCCCATGAAGCCCACCACGCTCCTGCCCGTGCTCGCCCTGTCCCTCACCCTCGGCTGCTTCGGGAAGGACGACACCGCCGCTCCCGAAGGCGACACGGACACCGACGCCGACTCGGACACCGACACCGACACCGACGCCGACACCGATGCCGATACGGACGCCGACACGGATGCGGACACGGATGCCGACACGGACGCCGACACCGATGCGGACACCGATGCGGACACCGACGCCGACGTGGACATGGGCCTGGCGCCGCTGGCCGACGACGCGAGCCGCTACGAGGACGCCGGCACCACCACCCTGGACGTGCAGGGCAGCGCCACCATCTCCTACGACTCGGACGGCAACGCCAGCCTCGCCGGCGAGCTCACCTACCTGAGCGACCTGGACGGGACCACGCAGTGCGACGCGGTCATCGCCGTGACCGGCACCGCCTACACCGGCGACTGCGACGACTGCGACTGGGCCTACGCCGTCGAGGGCACCGTCACCGACGATCACGGCACCGCCGACTGCGCGCTCGACCCCACGCTGACCTACATCCCCTCCGGCGTCTACTACAACTTCACGATGGCCTACTGGGAGTCCTACGGCTACCACGGCTGGTACGAGGATCAGCGCTTCTCGACGGGCTACGGCCAGGACTACACCTCCTACGGCGGCGGCACCTACCCCGGCCCCTACTGGCGCACGATCTCCTACGACGGCGCCTACTACGGCACGTTCACGCCAGGCACCGCCGACGACTTCGCCTGGAGCTACGGCTACTCCAGGTACAGCTACGGGTACGACGAGAACTACTACGAATACTGCGGCAGCTACCTCTCCAACAGCTCGAGCGCGGGCTACGGCGGCCAGTCGGCCGAGGGCGCGCTCGACTGCGACATCAGCGTGCTCGACGTCTGGACCTTCGACGCCGCGGCCGGCGACGACGTGACCGTCACGGTGGACACCATCGACGCGGCCACCACCTTCGACCCCGCCTTCTGGATCAACGATCCCAGCGGCTGCCTCCTCATGAGGGCCGACGACAACTTCGACTGCACCTACCCGCCGCCGAGCTACTCCTGCCCCTCCGCCGTGATCACCGGCGCCGACGCGGGCACCTACCAGGTGGTGGTCTACCACTACGACTGCGTCTCCGACGTGGGCGCGTACACCGTCAAGGTGGGGTTGCGCTAGATCGACCGGCGGGCCTGCTATCTGCCCCCATGCCCGACCACCCTGCAGCCCTCGCCGCTTCGGAGCGCCGCCGCCTGGCCGGCGACTTCATCGCCGCCGCCAGGGTGCTGGACGACCGCCTGCTCACGCGGCCGCAGGCGTCCGCGGGCGACTACCTGGAGATCCTGCTGGCCCGCGCGCGCCTGGCCCTGGACATGGGCGCCCTGCACGAAGCCCGCCTGCGCCTGGAGGAGGCCTCGCGATTCATGCCCCCGGGCGCCCCAGATCGCGCATGCATGGTCTGGACCTCCCTCTCGGGTCTGCAGGCCGCCCTGGCCGGGCGCCACGACGACGCCACCCGCCTGCTGTGGCGCGCCGCCTCGGAGGCGCGGGGTCTGGGCGATGTGGCCCACGAGGCCCGCGCCTGGAACAACCTGGCCATGGTGTTCGTGGACCGCGAGGCCTGGGACGCGGCCGACGGCGCGGTGACCTATGCGCTCTCCCTCGGCCCCGACCACGAGTACCTGGCCGCCGCCCTGGCGCTGCGTGGGCTCGTCTTCTTCGGGGAGGGCCGGATCGAGCAGGCCGCGGCGCTGCTGGATGAGGCCATCGCCCGCACCGACCTTGGCGTGCGCCACTGGGTGGACGCCGGTGTGCGCACCGTGCGTCTCGCCGTCCTGGCGCGCGCCGGCCGGCTGGAGGAGGCCCGCGCGGACCTCACCACCGCGCGCGACGCCCACAGGCGGCTGCCCGCTCCCGCGGCCCGCGCCTCGGTGGAGATCTGGGCCGGCTTCCTGGACCTGGCCGCGGGCGATCTCGAAGGCGCCCGCGCCCGCATCGGGCAGGCCCACGCGCCCTGGTCCGAGGGGTCGAGCCTGCTGCAGGTGGACATCGGTGCGCGCACCGCCGCCCGGTTGTTGGCCCGCGCCCTGGGAGATCCGTTCGCCACCGTCGCCACGGGCAGCCGGGGCTCCATCCGCCTGCCCGCCGACGGGAGTTGGCTGGCCGTGGGTGCGGGCGAACGCAGCACCGTGCGGGCCGCCGCCGCGCGGACAATCCTGCTGGCGCTGGCCACGGCGGCGCGGCGCACCCCGGGTGTGGCGCTCTCGGGCGGCGCGCTGATCGAGGCCGGCTGGCCAGGCGAGGTCATCCTGCGGGAGGCGGCCCTGAACCGGCTGTACGTGGCCATCCACCAGCTCCGGCGCGCCGGGCTCTCGGCGGTGCTCGTGACGCGCAGCGACGGCTACCTGATCGAGGCAGACCGGGTGGTGATCGAGGGCTGACGCGCCCGCTATCTGGGGGCGAACAGCACCGTGCCGAGGTCGGGGACGGAGATGGCGAAGCGGTGTTCCTGCTGGTCCATCTGCGAGACCACCTGCCAGCGGTCGCTGTCGTTGCCCGTGAGTTGGCCGTCCACCGCCTCGCGGACCCCGAAGAAGGCCAGGCTCTCGAACCCCGAGGCGTTCTTCAGCCACTCGAATTCGCCGGACCACTGGCCCTGCTTCGCCGGCACCGTCACCTGCCAGGACAAGGTGAAGTGCTGGTCCTCCTGCAGGTCCAGGGTGGCGGTGCCGCGGTCGGAGCGCCCGGAATAGTGGCCATAGGGGAAGAGCACGAGCCGGGTCTCGGCGGTGACCACCGGACGGGTCGCGGCGGGTTTGGCGGCCGCGGTGGACGGGGCGGCGGAGGGCTCGACCAGGAAGCAGCCGGTGAGGGACAGGGCGAGCAGGGAGGAAGCGAAGAACGCGGGCATGATGGACTCCGGGGCATGGGATGAACCCGGTGCCCGTATCCACAATGGCCGAATAAGGGACCTTATTCGTTAGACATCACTTCCCCACGCTCAACCCGTAGGAGTCCCCCGGCGTGCAGTAGTTGTGGATCAGCTGGACCGTGCCGTCGGCCTCGATCCACAGGTTGGTCGAGGCGGTGCCGCAGTCGTAGGTGCTCTCGAAGTATCCGCCGGAGTCCGAGCCGAACAGGGGTACCAGGATGGGCAGGGCGTCGGGAGAGACCAGCCGCGGGAACTCCTGGGTGCTGTACGGGAAGGTCCCGGTGCGAGATTCCTCCGGGGTGCCAAACGCGATCTGGTAGAGGGCGCCGCTGCAGTTGGTGTCCCGGATCTCCACGGTGCCATCGTACATCCGCCAGCTGTCGGGGGCGCCGCAGGTGCCGTGATCCAGGTGCCAGGTCTCGCCGTCCGTGCTGTTGTAGACCGTGATCAGGGGCGGGTCGTCGAGGCTGGCCCAGGAGGTGTCCACGTCGCGGCTCCCGGAGGTGCGCTGGGTGGAGATGTGTTCCTCGGCTTCCTGCACCACCACCTGGTAGTCGGTGGCGCCGCTGGTGCAGTAGGTGCTCTGGATCTCCAGCTCACCGTCGCGGATCTCCTGCCCCACCCCACCGTTGCAGCTGTTCTCCGTCACGCGCCAGGTCTCACCGTCGTCCCAGGAGAGGTACACCACCAGCAGCGGCAGGGCGTCCGCGTCCAGCTCGGGGATCGCGAGGGTCAGGGGCAGGCGGGAGATGGTGCCGGCGTAGCGGGCCACCGCGGGGACGTCTGCGTCCCCGTCGGCGTCGGCGTCGGCGTCGCTGTCCCCGTCGGCGTCCGTGTCGGCGTCGGCCTCGCCGGAGTCCTCCACGGGCACGCACAGGCCATCGCGCTCCACCGTGCCCTCACCGCACTCCCGGGGGTGCAGCAGGCCGCAGCCCGGCAGCCCGAGCAGGAGCGCCAGCACACCACCGCTAGGGGACCAGGTCATCGGCGTCCCGCGGCTCGAGCTTGTAGGCGTCGTAGGTGTAGGTCACCAGGCCCGTGGCCCGGCTCAGGCTGTCGCTGACCACCACGTCGTCGTACCAGTAGTAGAACATGTCGTCCAGCAGCAGATCGTAGTTGGTCTCGCCCTCGCCGTAGTCGTTGGGACCCGCGGTCACCGACAGGTCCTGCAGGGTGACGAGGCAACCCTCCCAGGACTCCCAGTCCGCCGGCGCGCTGCCGAGGGTGGAGGCCACTGGCGTACCGCTGCCGGTCACCCGCACCAGGCTGGCGCTGGCCACCACCACCTCCGTGAGGTCGTAGTACTCCTGCACCTCGCCGGTCAGCGTGAGGCGATCCCCGACGAAGACGTCCACGTCGTTCCGGCTGGTGTAGACGTAGACCCCGCTCCAGGCCCCGCCACCCTGATCCTGGATGAAAAAGCCGCTCAGATCGGTGACGAAGTCCGAGGTGGCGATGACGTTCTCCAGCGTGACCATCCCGCTGGCGTCGCCGCGCTGGACGTCGGAGACGGTGACCGTGTCGGTGTCTGCATCGGTGTCCGCATCGGTGTCTGCATCGCTGTCGGCATCAGCGTCGGCGTCGGCGTCGGCGTCGGCGTCGGCGTCGGCATCGCTGTCGCTGTCCGAGTCGCTGTCGGCGTCGGCGTCGCCCTCCTCGTCGGGCACGCACACGCCGTCCTCGTCGTGGGTGCCGGGGCCGCACTCGGGGCCGCCACAGCGCCCGCAAGCCAGGCCGAGGAGCAGGAAGGTGAAAGCGCTGACAGCGAGCCAGGGGCGGGGGACGTGCATGGGGTCTCCAGGTGCGATGGGGATGGTTCTAGCTCACATCCCGAGGAACAGGTAGACGGTGCCGACGTCGATGAACCCGCCGTGGTCGCCGTCGGTGCAGCCCATGACCAGATCGGCCTGCCCGTCGCCGTCGTAGTCGCCGAACCCAAGGTCGGTGCCGCAGTCGTCGCTGAGCCCGTCGCCCAGGAAGCGCGCGTCGTAGTCGGCCGCGTCCGAGAGGTCGTAGGTCCCTGCGAGGGGGCCGTACAGCAGCCAGACCGCGCCCGCGCCCGCGGCTCCCCCGGCCGAGGACATGGGGGCGCCCACCGCCAGATCCAGCTCGCCGTCGCCGTTCATGTCCCCCATCTCCATCCCGTACATCCCGATGCGGTCGTAGCCCCCCTCGCCCACGATCGTGGCCGTGGCGTCCGCGGCGGTGGCGGCGTGGGAGCTGTCGTCCGGGTTCACGTCGTTGAAGAGGTACACCACGCCGGCTTCGGTGGCGCCGTCGTCGGCCGCGGGGGCGCCCGCCAGCAGGTCGGCGTACCCGTCCCCGTCCACGTCGCCCGGAGCGGACAGCCGGTAGCCGAGCTGGTCGCTGCTGCTGGCACCGAGGAGCTTGAGCGGCGCAGCCGAGAGCGTGTAGCTCGAGCCGACCGGCGACTCGACGACGTAGACGGCCCCCGCGCCGCTGAAGGCATCGTCGTCGCCCGGAGCGCCGATGAAGAGGTCGTCGTAGCCGTCGCCGTTGACGTCGTTCCCTACCCCCCCCGCGAGGCCCGAACCGGCCAGGTCGTTGCTGCTCTCACCGTACAGGTTCCAGGTCGCGATGGCGCTGCCGCCGCTGGCCTCGAGCAGGCGCACCTCTCCCGTGGAGCTGCTGTAGCTCGTGTACCCGACGGCGATGGGGTGGACGCCCGCGGTGACGGAGGCTTCCCCCAGGCCGACCACCGGCCCCGTCCCGGTGAAGCCGTGACGGTCGACGGCATAGCTGGAGACCATGCCGCCCCCCATCAGGCTCGCGCCCTCGACGAGCCAGATGTAGTAGGTGGAGCTTCCCTGGCGCTCGTAGACGGCGATCTCGTCGTGGCCGTCCGCGTCGAAGTCCTCCAGGCCCCACAGCCCGAGGCCGAACTCGCCCGTAGAGGTGCTCGGGGTGGTCCCGTAGATCAGCCCATCGTAGGCGCTGGACAGGGTGGCCCCCGCCGGAAAACCCGAGAACGCGAAGACGCCACCCCGGTACGAGGTGCCCCAGGGGGCGGCGTAGGTGTAGCCATAGGCGGCTGCGGCCAGATCGGACACCCCGTCTCCGTTGAAGTCGTAGCCGACGGCCAGGTGGCGGCCGAAGTAGTCGTTCGAGGTGCCGGCGTAGATCGTGCCGTCGGCATCGCACACGCTGGTGCTGCCCTCGGCCTGGTAGTCGCCGCTGTAGCCGTAGGTGGGGCAGCCCGGGTCGACGATCAGGTCGCAGTCGTTGTCCAGCCCATCGCAGACCTCCTCGGCGTCGGGGTTCACCGTGTCGTAGGTGTCATCGCAGTCGGTGGCGTCGGTGACGTCATAGTCATCCTGGGCGGCGCAGGTGCACTGGGAGTCGGACGCCAGCCCGTAGCCGTCGCGATCGCCGTCCAGATACCAGGTGGCGCAGCCCGTGGCGCCGACGGCGTCCGTCGCGCCGTCGCAGTCGTCGTCCCAGGTGGTGGCGCAGGCCTCGGTGGCGCCGGGGTTCACCGCGGCCCGCGTGTCGTCGCAGTCGGTCGCGTCCAGCACGTCGAAGGAGCCGGAGGACAGGCAGGTGCACTGGCTGCTGCTGCCCAGCCCGTAGCCGTCACGATCCCCGTCGTAGTACCAGGTGGCGCAGCCCGTGGCGCCGACGGCGTCCGTCGCGCCGTCGCAGTCGTCGTCGTAGGCCGTGGCGCAGGCCTCGGTGGCGCCGGGGTTCACCGCGGCGCGGGTGTCGTCGCAGTCGGTGGCGATGGTGGCGTCGTAGGAGCCCGAGGCCGCACAGCGGCACTGGGAGGAGGTGGACACACCGTAGCTGTCGCCATCGCCGTCGTAGTACCAGGTGCTGCAGCCCGTGGCGCCCAGCGCGTCGGCCACGCCGTCGCAGTCGTCGTCGAAGGCGGTGGTGCAGGTCTCCGTGGCGCCCGGATGTACGGAGGCGCGGCTGTCATCGCAGTCGGTGCCCGTGCTGGCGTCGTAGGAGCCCGAGGCGGCGCAGCGGCACTGCGAGGAGGTGGCCAGCCCGTAGCCGTCGCGATCGCCGTCCAGGTACCAGGTGGAGCACCCCGTGGCGCCGATGGCGTCGGTGGCGCCGTCGCAGTCGTCGTCGTACGCGGTGGCGCAGGACTCGGTGGCGGCGGGGTTCACTGTGGCGCGGACGTCGTCGCAGTCGGTGGCCACCGAGGCGTCGTAGGAGCCCGAGGCGGCGCAGGTGCACTGGGAGGCGGTGGCCAGGCCAAAGCCATCGCGGTCGCCGTCGTAGTACCAGGTGCTGCAGCCGGTGGCGCCGATGGCGTCCGTGGCGCCGTCGCAGTCGTCGTCGTAGGCGGTGGCGCAGGTCTCGGTGGCGCCGGGGTTCACGGCGGCGCGGGTGTCGTCGCAGTCGGTGGCGTCGGCGGTGTTCCAGGACCCGGTGGCCTCGCAGCGGCACACGTAGGACGTGGCCAGGCCAAAGCCGTCGCGGTCGCCGTCGTAGTACCAGTCGGTGCAGCCGATGGAGGCCCCGCTGTCGAGGACGCCGTCGCAGTCGTCGTCGTACGGGGTGAGGCAGGAGTCGGAGGCCGCGGGGCTCACGGCCGCGTTGGCGTCGTCACAGTCACCGCCGTGGGTGGCGTCGTACAGCCCCGTGGCGGCGCAGAGGCACTGGGAGGAGGTGTCCAGGCCGTAGAAGTCGCGGTCACCGTCGTAGTACCATGTGGTGCAGCCGGTGGCGTCCAGGGCCTCGGTGCTGCCGTCGCAGTCATCGTCGTACACGGTGAGGCAGGACTCGGTGGCGCCAGGGTTCACCGCGGCGAGCGCGTCATCGCAGTCGGAGGCGTCGGTGGCGTCGTAGGACCCGGAGGCGGCGCAGGTGCACTGGGAGGCGGTGGCCAGGCCAAAGCCATCGCGGTCGCCGTCGTAGTACCAGGTGGCGCAGCCGGTGGCGCCCACCGCGTCGGCCACGCCGTCGCAGTCGTCATCGTAGGTGGTGAGACAGGTCTCGGCGGCGTCGGGGTTGACCGCGGCGATGGCGTCGTCACAGTCCTCGCCAACGGCCACCTGACGGGCGGAGGCGTCGCAGGCGGCCTGGGCCGTGGCGGGATCGCCGAAGCCGTCGCCATCGGTGTCGGTGTACCAGATGGCCTGGCCCTCCACGTCCGGGTCGTCGTCGTCCGCGAGGCCATCGCAGTCTTCGTCCACATCCTCCGCGTCGCAGACCTCGGGCAGCAGGGGGCTGCGCTCGGGATCCTCGTCGTCGCAGTCCTCGCAGGCGGCCACGCCGTCCTCGTCCGCGTCGGCGTGCATCACGGAGCCGTCGCAGTTGTAGTCGGTCGGATCGGCGCAGTCGTCCTCGGGGGCGCCGGGGTGGACGTCGTCGCGGGCGTCATCGCAGTCGGTGGCGTCCGCGACGTAGCCGGAGGGGGCCTCGCAGGCGGCCAGCGCCAGCGCGGGATCGCCGTAGCCGTCCTCGTCGACATCGGCGTACCAGGTGGGGGCGTCCACCGCGTCGTCGTCCACCACCTCGTCGCAGTCGTCGTCCACTCCGTTGCAGCGCTCGTCGGCGCCGGGGTGGATGGCCGGGTCGTCGTCGTCGCAGTCGTCCTCCGCGAACCCATCGCCGTCCCGATCCTCGGGGGACGGCTCGGCGCCGGTGTCGTCGGTCTTCTCGCCGCAGGCCGCGAGGGACAGGGCCAGGAACACGAGGGAGAGGGCGCGCATGGCAGGCCTCCAACGGCAGGGCACGTCACGGCCGAGGATAGCCGCAGGGGGCGATTAAGGAACCTTATTCGGGAGCCGTCGCGAGGCTCGCCGCGGCCGCACGGGTCGGTGCGGGGCGCGCTGGCCGGAGGCCTTGCCTCCCCCCCGGGCCAGCGGTAGAGCAGAGCCGGGATCCAGCCGGGTTCCCCGGCCCCACCCCAGCTCGCCCGGCCGCCAGCAGCGCCCGGCGACCCGCGGAGGTCGAACCCATGGCGAAGCGCGCGTTCACCTGTAGCCAGTGCGGCGCCCCGGACCTCGAGAAGGTGCAGGAGGGCAAGGTGCGGTGCGCGTACTGTGGCAGCCTGTACAGCTACGCCCCCCGGGGTCCCACGGTGGTCATCGGAAGGTCGGCGGATGTCGTCTTCAGCCGTCATGGCCACGTGACCATCAAGGGGGGGATCGAGGTCGGCGAGCGCGCGCGGGTGCAGGTGGACGGCGAGCTCGTCCTGGAGGAGCGCGCGCCCGAGGAGATCGTGGCGGCCGCGAAGCTGCGCCTGGTGAAGCCGACCTGATCCTGTCGAGGCGAACCGGGCGTGCTGGCCGCACGGTCCGCGGGTGCCGGGTTACCAGCCCCGCCATGCCCACCACCCGCACCGCCTGGGACTTCTGGGCCCCCCGCTACGAGGGGCTCTGGGCGCAGCGCTACTCGCTGGGGCCCACCCGCCGCCTGATCCTGGCCCACATCGGGGCGGTCGCGCCCGGGGCCTCCCGCTTCCTCGATCTGGGCTGCGGGGTCGGGCAGCTGGCCGCGGAGATCGCCGCCGCGCATCCCCGCGCCGAGGTGCTGGGTTGCGACCCCTCCGCCGACATGATCGCGCGGGCCTCCCGCGACTACGCGGCCCCCAACCTGCGCTACCTGCATGGCGATGTCTTCTCCGTGCCGCGCGGCGACGGCTTCGACGTCATCACCTGCACCCACGCCTTCCCCTACGCCCCGGACAAGCCGGCCACCCTGCGCGCGGCGGCCGCCCTGCTCCGCCCCGGGGGCCGCCTGCTCATCGCCCAGGCCAACACCGAGAACCCCTACGACTGGGCCTGGCTGCTCGTGGTGCGGCTCACCACCACCCCCTCCCGCTACCACTCGGCCGCCGGGCTGCACGCCCTGATGCGCGATGCGGGGCTGACCCCCGGGGTGGTGCGCCCCATCGAGAAACCAAGCTGGATTCCCTCCATCCAGATGGTGGAGGGCATCGCGTGAACGTCCTCCTCCTGCGCCCCCGGCCCGACCCGGAGACCATCGGCCTGCAGCACGTGATGCTGGTGGAGCCGCTGGAATTGGAAGTGCTCGGCGCCCTGACGCGCCCGCCCTTCGTGCCCGTGATCGTGGACCTCGTGCTGGAGCGCCGCGCCCTCGGGCACTTCCTGGCCAAGCACCGCCCGCGGATCGTGGCCGTCACCGGCTACCTCACCAACGTGCCCGCCATGATCGCCGCCTGCCGCGAGGCCAAGGCCCGCGACCCGCGGGTGGTCACCGTGGTGGGCGGGGTCCACTGCGAGGTCTGCCCCCAGGATCTGGACGACCCTTCGGTCGATTTCCGCGTGGTGCGCAACGCCACCCGCGCCTGGCCCGCGCTCCTGGCCCACGTGCAGGGCGGAGCCCCCGTGCCCGCCGGTGTGCTGCGTCCAGGCGAGCAGGTGGGCGCGCTGCCCCCCCTCGATTTCTTCTACCCGCGCCCCGCCCGCCACCTCGTGGAGCGCTACCGCCACCGCTACTTCTACATCTTCCACGACCGCGTGGCCCTGCTGAAGACCGCCTTTGGCTGCCCCTACCACTGCTCCTTCTGCTTCTGCCGCCGGGTCACGGAGGATCGCTTCCACGCCCGCCCCATGGACGAGGTGCTGGACGAGCTGGAGAGCCTGCCCCAGCGCGAGATCTACATCGTGGACGACGATTTTCTCGTCTCCCGCGAGCGGGTGGGCGCCTTCCTCGACGGGCTCGAGGCCCGCGGCATCGACAAGCACTACCTGCTCTACGGCCGGGCCGACTTCATCGCGCGGCACGAGGAGCTGATCGCCCGCTTCCGCCGCCAGGGCCTGCGCACCGTGATCGTGGGCCTGGAGTCCTTCCGCGACGAGGAGCTGTCCGCCTACGACAAGGGCACCACCGCGGCCACCAACGAGGCCGCCCTGGCCGTGCTGCGGCGCCACCGCGTGGACTGCTTCGCCACCATGATCCTGCCGCCGCAGTGGGATCGCGAAGACTTCGCGGCCTGCGGGGCCTGGATCCGCCGTATGGGCGTCCACTACGTCAACCTCCAGCCGCTCACCCCCCTGCCCGGGACCGGCTCCGAGGTGCGCGACGAGGATCTGCTCATCCCCCGGAGCGACTTCGTCCGCTGGGACCTGGCCCACCTCATCGTCCGCCCCACGAAGCTCTCCCAGGCCGACTACTACCACCAGATCATCCGGCTCTACATGGCCAGCCTGTACCGCCCGAAGGACCTGCTCGCCTACCTGCGCGCCTACCGTCCAATCATGCTGGCCAGGATGACCATGGGCACCTGGCGGGTGCGGCGCCAGTACCTGGCCAAGCGCGCGCAAGCGCGGCGGCGGGGGGTGTAGCGCATGCCTACGGTCCTCTTCATCCAACCCACCCAGTACGGGCCCGACGGCAAGCTCTGCAAGCAGTCCCGCATCCACCTGCCCGGGCTGGTCTTTCCGCTGCTGGCAGCGCTCACGCCGTCCCACTGGGACATCCGGGTCAGGGTGGAGGTGGTGGACGACATCGATCCGGACGCCGAGGTGGCCCGGGGCGTGGACCTCGTGGCCATCGGCGCCATGGGCTACGCCATCTTCCGCGGGGCCGAGCTGGGCGACGCCTTCCGCGCCCGCGGCGTGAAGGTGGTCTTCGGCGGCATCATGGCCTCCATGGTGCCCGAGAAGGTGCTGGAGCACTGCGACAGCGTGGTGATCGGCGACGCAGAGACCGCCTGGCCCCACCTGCTGCGCGACCTCGAGGCCACGGGCGAGATCGCGCGCATCTATGACGAGCCCGTCCAGAGCCTCGCGGGCCTGCCCCCGCCCCGCTACGACTTGCTGACCGAAAAACCCCTCGGAAACATGCTCCCTGTGCAGGCCGGGCGCGGCTGCCCACACCTGTGCTCCTTCTGCTCCATCGCCTGCGTCTACCGCGGCCGGTACATGGCGCGGCCCGTGGACGAGGTGCTGCGCGACATCCAGCAGGTCAAGCGTCTTGGGTTCAGACGCTTCTACCTGCTGGACGACAACATCGTCGCCAACCCGCGCTTCCTCGAGGAGCTCTGCGAGCGCATCGCCCCCCTGAAGATGACCTGGGCCTCCCAGTGCTCGCTCAACCTGGCGCGCAACCCCGCCCTGCTGAAGAAGGTGGCCGACTCCGGCTGCGACCTGCTCTCCCTCGGCCTGGAGAGCATCTCCCAGGAGGGGCTCGATGGCATGGGCAAGCCCTGGGTCAAGGCCGCCGAGCACGAGGCCCTGCTGCAGCGCCTGAGAGACGCCGGGATCATGCCGTCCAGCGAGATGATCGTGGGCCTGGATTCCGACACCCCCGAGAGCATCCGCGAGACCCTGGCCTTCGTGGAGCGCGCGGCCATCGCCATCCCGCGCTTCTACATCCTGACCCCCATCCCCGGCTCCGAGCTGTACGAGCAACTCAAGGCCGAGGGGCGCCTCACCACCGAGGCCTGGGAGCGCTTCGACGGCAGCCAGGCCGTGCACCGCCCCGCCCACCTCACGCCGGAGCAGCTCACCGAGCTGTACTGGTGGCTCAACGAGCAGATCTTCTCCATGCGCAGCATCCTGAAGCGCACCCTGCTCAATCCTGCGGCCCGCAGGCAGCCCGGCCTGCACCTGTTCGCCTTCGGGGCCAACCTCCACTACCGCCGCTACGTGAAGAAGCGCGTGCCGCCCAACATCTTCTGATTCGGGGAGCGGGCCCCGCGCCACGTCCCGAAGCGACCGCGCGGTGAGCGCCGAGGGCGTGCAGCGGGACGCTGTACGGGTTCTGTACGTGGTGCGATCGGTGGGACCTGGTAGGATGCGCAACACAGGAGAAAGCCCCATGTCCACTCTCGCCATCCCGCTCGTCCTCCAGGTCTTGATTGCGCCCGCCGCGGCGCAGGACGCCACCCCCATGGTCTGCGGCCAGGTCAGCGCCATGGCCACGGATCTCGACCCGGCCTGGGGGGCGCGCGACCTCGCGTTCCTGTGGTACGAGCCGGGCAGCGCCGACACCCGCATGGAGCTGGGGGTGCTGGACGCGGAGGCGGGCTTCGCCGCCAACCCCACCACCTGGGGCGGCACCTTCTCCGGCGATTTTGGCCTGCAGAGCGACCTCGGGCAGGGCTACGACCCCGCCACCGAGGGGCCCCTGTTCGTGGCGGTCAAGCCCTCGCCGGCCCACGATCTGACCGTCACCTGCGACCGCGGCGAGGTGGTGGTGCGCCTGCCCGACACGCGCGACACCCGCTTCGGCGCGAGCTTCGCGGTGGACGTGGACGGCGGCACCTGGTGGGCCGACGCCGACCACGACGGGCTGACCGTCGAGGATCAGCTCGGCTGGGCCGAGGCGCTCACCAGCGCGAACCTCGCGCGGGCCGCGGGCGATGCGGCCGGGGATCCGGGGGCGGCCCCCACGCCGCTGGCCTGGACCGAGTACGAGGCCAACGCCGTGGGGGCGCGCGCCTTCACCGCCAGCACCGACGGCAGCCCGGTGCGCTTCGGCTGGCCCGACGGCAGCTCCGTCACCCCCGAGCAGGTGCCCGAGGCCTTCGGGGTGGCCTTCGACCTGCAGGACGACGGCGTCTCCCTGGGCTCCCCCTCCTGGCAGGGCACCACGGGCCGGGGCTTCCCCCACACGGCGCGCTTCCAGGACCTGTCGGACTGCGCGGGCTGGCCCGAGGTGGAGGTCCCGCCGGGGTTCGTGGCGGTGGACCCGAGGTTTGGCCGCTTCGCGCTCTCTGCGGGCGCTCCAGAGGTGGAGCCGGCCCCGCGCTCCCACTACTACCAGCACTGGAACAGCAACGGCTCCCTGACCCTGGTGGGCGACCGCGCGTGGCTCTCCTTCGGCGAGAGCGACGCCACCCTGGCGGTGGTGGATCTCTCCGATCCCACCGCGCCGGCGCTCGCGGGCCTGTCGGAGGACGGCTGGTGCTACTGCTCCACCGAGCACCAGGGCATGGCCTATGTCTCGTGCCGGAACTCCATCTCGGTGGTGGACGTCTCGGATGAGACCGCGCCCTCCGTCGGGACCACCCTCGGCCTGACCTGGGGCTCGGCCGCCACCTGGGAGCGCGACGGGGCGCTGGTGGCCTGCAACGGCAACGGCATCACCCTGCTCGAAACCTCCGATCCGGAGAACCCCACCGAGGCGGGGTTCGTCACCCTGCCCACAGACGACGGGCTGTCCGAGGTGGGCAACGAGGGTTGCACCATCCTCAGCGACGAGCTCGCGGTGGCTCAGGCGGACGGCTACGACCTGCTGCGCTTCTACGACATCTCGGACATCGCGCACCCCGTCCGGCTCGCGAGCGTCTCGTACAGCGGCAAGGGCGTCCACGCCACCTACCAGATGCACCCCAGCGAGCCGGTGCTCTACCTCGGCACCACGGGCGATGGCCTGTGGCTGGTGGACCTCTCGGAGCCCGCGAGCCCCACCGTGGAGCAGGTCTACCGCGAGCTGGACGTGGACCCGACGGCGGCCTCCCAGCAGGTGGATCGCTGCACGGGCCTGGGCTTCGTCGACGGCGTGCTGTACGAGTCCGGCACCTACGGCTGGGAGGACTGGGGCGGCCCCGAGCCCTGGGACGGCGCGACCCGCTCCTACGTGCGCGCCTGGGACGTCACGGACCCCCTCGATCCCGTCCTGGTCCAGACCTGGGAGGACGACACGCTGCAGGGCCCGCTCTACGGCTTCCAGCAGCTCAGTGAGCACGCCGTGGCCCAGCAGGCCGGCTACGGGCTGCGCATCTTCGATCCGGCCGAGGACCCCTTCGCCTTCCTCGGCGGCTACGAGGCCGCGGGCCAGACCACCGACGTGGAGCTGGCCGGGGACGTGGCCTTCATCTCGGGCTACCTCGGCGGCGGCATCACCGCGGTGGACCTCTCGGACCCCGACGCGCCGACGCGCCTGGGCTACGCCCACCACGGCCTGGACACCTACGGCCTGGGCGTCAAGAGCACCGCGGAGGGCACCTGGGTCTACACCTCGGGCAAGTCCACCGTGGGCTTCTTCGACTCCGCGCCGTGGCGCTACACCGACATGACCGTCTACGACTTCACCGATCCGGAGGCGGCCGGCGCGGTGGCCCAGGCGGACGGGCTCGCGCACCTGGCCGTGGACGCCGCGGGCGACCTGCTCTGGGCCGCCTGCAACCTGTGGGACATCTCCGAGCCCACCGCCCCCGTCCACCTCAACGAGCGCTGCCTCCTCTCGGGCGAGGCCGCGGCGCGCAGCGGCGACCTGCTGGTCTACGGGCCGGGGCGCTCCCCGCTGGGGGCGGCCAACTTCGACGCCGGCCTCGATCTGTACGTGCTGGCCATCTACGACGTGGGCATCCAGGCGGCGCCGGTGCTCGTCGGCCTGCTCCCCATCCCCGACTCCACCGGCGGGATGCTCTCCCCCCACCTCGTGGTGCGCGGCGATCACGCCTTCTTCTCGAACGGTGCGGGCGTGGTGGAGGTGGACATCTCCGATCCGCGCGCGCCCGCCCAGCTCGGGTGGCTGCCCATGGACGGCTACGACCCCGAGTCCGTGGACGTGGACGGCGACCTCCTCTGTGTGGCGTGCCAGCACTGGGACCTGTTGTTCTACGACATCTCCGCGGGGCTCCTCCAGGCCAGCGAGCTGGCCCACCTGAGCACGCATGTGGCCGAGATCACGAAGTTGCACGGCTACCAGCTCCTCACCGCCACGGCCAACGGCCTGTACCTGACCGACGTGCCGCGACCGCCCACCGAGCCCGCCGGCACCCTGAGCGCGCGCTTCCTGGTGGCCGACGAGGCCGCGGGCGACCCCACGGTGTGCGACACGGCGGAGGGCGGCGGCGGCAAGGACTGTGGCTGCGCCAGCCCCGGCGGGCGCCCGTACCCCGCCCTCATGGTCCTGGCCCTGGGCCTGGGCCTGGCCCTGCGCCGGAGGAGCACATGAGCAAGAGCGCCCGTCTCGCCTGTGTCGCGCTGGCGCTCCTCGGCTGTGCCCCCGAGGACTCAACTGTCATCGACCACCCGCCCACCGTGAGCATCCAGGTGCCGCTGGCCGGCGCCACCCTGGTCTACGGACAGCTCATCGCCTTTCGCGCCGTGGTCTCCGACGATCTCACGCCCTCCGAAGACCTGCGGGTGCTGTGGACCTCGGATTTGGACGGCGTGCTCGGCAGCGCGGCGCCGTACGTCGGCGAGGAGGATCTGGCCTACGCCACCACCACCACCGGGCGCCTGAGCCCCGGGGCGCACCGCGTGACCCTCTCGGTGCTGGACAGCGGCGGGGTCAGCACCAGCCAGGCGGTCGAGTTCACCGTGGTGCGCAACCACGAGCCCCAGGCCTCCATCAGCCAGCCGGCCGGCGAGGAGGTGGAGTACGGGGCGCCCGTCACCCTGGTGGGCAGCGTCTCCGACGAGGAGGACGAGCCCAACACCCTGGACATCGCCTGGACCAGCGATCGGGTCGGCCTGCTGGATTCCACCCCCGCGGACTCCTCGGGTCGGGTGGGCGCCACCGCCACCGATCTGCCGGTGGGGCTGCACCTCATCACGCTCACCGTGCGCGACAGCCTGGGGGACCTGGCCCAGCGCTCGGTGGCCCTCACCGTGGTGGTCCGCGAGGTCTGCAACGGCTGGGACGACGACGGCGACGGCCTGGTGGACGAGGGCTTCGACGTGGACGGCGACACCGTCCCGGACTGCTTCGACGCCGAGACCTGCGACGGGCGGGACAACGACGGCGACGGCGCCGTGGACGAGGGCTTCGAGGACGCCGACCAGGACGGCACCGCGGACTGTGTGGACCCGGAGGAGTGCGACGGGCTGGACAACGACGGCGATGGGCTCACGGACGAGGGCTTCGTGGACACCGACGGCGACGGCCTCAAGGACTGCGTGGATCGGGAGACCTGCGGCGATGGCGTGGACAACGACGGCGACGGCCTGGCCGAGGAGGGCTGCCCATGAGCGCGCACCGCCCCTTGATCCGTGCCGCCTGCGGCCTGGTCCTCTGCGCCTGCGCCGGCGACGGCGCCTTCTCCAAGCGCGACACCCCCGCGCCCGGGGTGGTCATCCTCTGGCCCGAGGAGGAGCTGGACGTGCTCCCCGGAGCGGATCTCACCTTCGTCGGCGAGATCTCGAGCACGGGCGGGGTCAGCGTGCAGCTCGTCTGGTCCTCGACCCAGAACCCCGAGCTCTGCATGGAGACCTGGGACGCCGAGCACGGCGACGGGCTGATCACCTGCGCAGCGCAGGCCAGCGAGGTGGAGGGGGAGGACACCATCACCCTGCAGGCCGTCAACGAGGACGCCAACGCGGGCAGCGCGAGCCGCGTCCTGCACATCCTGGCCGACGAGCCCCCCGAGGTCGCCATCCAGCTCCCCGCGGCCGGCAGCTACCCCGCGGACACCCCCGTGCTGCTCACCGGCGCCGTCGCCGACGACGTCTTCTCCCCCGCGGACCTGTCCGTGGCCTGGGACAGCGACGTGGACGGCCTGCTGGACGCCGGCCCGGCCAGCCCCGGCGGGTCCGTGCTGGCCACCGTGGCCGCCCTCACGCCAGGTCCGCACACCCTGAGCCTGTGCGCCACCGACCCCCGCGACCAGACCACCTGCGCCCAGGTGGCGGTGGACATCCTGGCGGAGGAGGTCTGCAACGGCCTGGACGACGACGGCAACGGCGAGATCGACGACGTGGGCGACGCGGACGGTGACGGCCTCTCCGACTGCGACGACGAGGAGGTCTGCGACGGGCGGGACAACGACGGCGATGGCGAGGTGGACGAGAACTTCGACGATCACGACGCCGACGGCATCGCCGACTGCCTGGACGTGGAGACCTGCGACGGCCTGGACGACGACGGCGACACCCTCATCGACGAGGACTTCTCCGACAACGACGGCGACGGCATCGCCGACTGCCTGGACGTGGAGGAGTGCGACGAGTTCGACAACGACGGCGACGGCGACAGGGTGGAGGGCTACGCCGACTGCGACAGCGACGGGCTGCCCGACTGCGCCGACGTGGAGGCCTGCGACGGCCTGGACAACGACGGCGACGGCCTGGTGGACGAGGACTTCGACGGCGACGGCGACGGCCACCTGGACGATGTGGCCTGCGGGGGTTTCGGCTCCGACTGCGACGACGCCGACCCCGGCACCTACGACGGCGCCGCCGAGGCCTGCGACGGCCTGGACAACGACTGCGACGGCGCCGTGGACGAGGACTACGACCGCGACCTGGACGGGCACCTCGACGCCTCGGCCTGCGCCACCGTGGGCGGGGGCGACTGCGACGACACGGATGACACCGTCTACACCGGCGCCCCCGAGCTGTGCGATGGCCTGAACAACGACTGCGACGGCGAGACCGACGAGGGCTACGACGACGACGCGGACGGCTACCTGGACGCGGGGCGCTGCCCTGCCACGGTGGGCCTGGACTGTGACGACACGCGCGACGACATCCACCCGGGCGTCCCCGAGCTGTGCAACGGCCTGGACGACGACTGCGACACCTTCACCGACGAGGGCTTCGACGGCGACGGCGACGGCCACCTCTCCGACACCCTGTGCGGCACCCTGGGCGAGGACTGCGACGACAGCGAGCCGGCCACCTACGACGGCGCCCCCGAGCTGTGCGACGGCGACGACAACGACTGCGATGGCGCCGTGGACGAGGACTACGATCTCGACGAGGACGGCTTCTTCAGCGCCGACGAGTGCGCCACGGGCACGGACTGCGACGACGCCGACTCCGCCGTGAACCCTGGCGCCACCGAGCTGTGCGACGGGCAGGACAACGACTGCGACGGCGACGAGGACGAGGGCTACGACGCCGACGGCGACGGGCACCTCGACGCCGCGTACTGCCCTGACGGCGACGACTGCGACGACAGCGACCCGCTGGCCTACGGCGGCGGCCGCGAGCTGTGCGACGCCGTGGACAACGACTGCGACTCCTACGTGGACGAGGGCTTCACCGACGCCGACGGCCTGGGTGGTGCGGACTGCGCCGACAACGACGGCGACGGCTTCACCGAGGACGACGGCGACTGCGACGACACCACCACCGTGGTCAGCCCCGTGGCGCTGGAGGTGCCCGACACCCTGGACAACGACTGCGACGGCGAGGTGGACGAGGACTACTGCCTGGTTCCCGACGACCACCCCACCATCCAGGAGTGCATCGACGCCGTCTCCGACGACATGACCGTGCTGGTGCGCCCCGGCACCTACGTGGAGAACATCGACTTCTCCGGCAAGGACCTCATCCTGGAGAGCCTCTACGGATCCGTGGACACGGTGATCGACGGCGCCGGCACCGGCCCCGTCGTCACCGCCGCGGACCGTGAGGACATCACCATCCACGGCTTCACCATCACGGGCGGCGTGGCCACCTACGGCGGCGGCATGTACCTGGAGTACGCCGACGCCGTGCTGGACGACGTGATCTTCATGGGCAACGAGGCCACGCGGGGTGGCGGCGCCTACGTGCTGCACGGCTCGCTCACGGCGGACGACACCGTGTTCCGGGAGAACGTGGCCACCGACATCGGCGCGGGCTTCCACCTCACCTACGGCGATGCCTACATCGGGCTGGTGGACGGTTGCACCTTCGAGGACAACGAGGCCCCCTACGGCGCCGGGTTGGCCGTGGACAACTACAGCATCGAGATCGAGGTGGCCAACTCCACCTTCGATGACAACGTGGCCACGACTCGTGGCGCGGGCGTCTGGCTCGACGACCTGCCCTTCGCCTCCTTCACGGACTGCACCTTCACGGACAACGAGGGCCAGGGCCTCTACAGCGAGGCGGACTCGCTGATGGTGGAGCGCTGCGACTTCGAGGGCAACAGCGGCAGCAACGGCGTCGGTGTGTCCAACGACTCGGGCCGGGCCTACATCTACGACTCCACCTTCACGGGCAACTCCTCGACGGGCAACGCCGGGGCGCTGCTGCTCGAGGGCGGCGTGGTCAGCGGCTGCACCTTCGAGGACAACATCGCGGCGTCCCAGGGGGGCGCGGCCTACGTCCACTACTACGATCGGGGGCAGACCTTCACCGGCTGCACCTTCAGCGACAACGTGGCGGGCAGCAACGGAGGGGCCGTCTGGGCCGAGCAGGCCATGTCCACCTTCGTGGACTGCGCCTTCACGGACAACCAGGCGGGCGGTGCCGGTGGCGCCGTGTATCTCTACTACAGCTACGCCGATCTGCTGACGGGCTGCACCTTCACCGGCAACCGTTCGCTGAGCTACGGCGGCGCCGTGGGCATGAGGAACTACTACAGCAGCACCTCCACGCCCTCCTTCACGGCCAGCGTCATCATCAACGACTGCGTCATGAGCGACAACACCGCCAACTACGGCGGCGGCGTCGGGGTGTACTACCCCGACCTGGAGCTCACCCTCCTGCAGACCTCCATCACGGACAACGCCGCGGCCTCCCGGGGCGGCGGCCTGTACGTCTCGGAGGCCTCCGTCACCGCCGAGGCCGTGCTCATCGCCGGCAACCTGGCCTACGGCTACGGCGCCGGGGTGTACCTGGAGGACGCCGACGCGGAGCTCGCCTTCCTCACCATCGCCGACAACACCGACTCCATCACCGGCTGCGGCGTCTACCTCGACCCCGACCCAGCGCGCACCGTCTCGCTCACCGACAGCATCGTGGCCTTCAACGAGCGTGGCGCCGGCGTGTACGTCGGCGGCCTCACCGCGCCCACCCTGCAGTACAACGACGTCTACGGGCACACCCCGGACTACGGCGGTTTCATCGTGAGCCCCACCGGCGTCAGCGGGAACATCTCCGCGGACCCGCTCTTCACGGACGCCGCCAACGGCGACTACTCCCTCGCCACGGGCTCCCCCTGCATCGACGCGGGCAATCCCGCCGAGCTGGACTGGGACGGCGGCGCCGCGGACATGGGGGCTTGGGGCGGGCCTGGGGGTAGCTGGTGAGTATCATCGTCGCTGCCGTTCCAGCGGTAGCGGATGATCGCGCGTCCGTCGGGGAAAAGCGCCACGTGATCGAGGATCTCTAGGAGAGCCTTGCGCTGTTCGAACACGGATCGCGCCTGCCACGCCGCCTTGATTCGCTCGCAGAAGGCCCCGATGTCCACGGTCTCGGGGTCAGGCAGCGGGCGAGGTTCGGGAATCGCCGAGAGGTCGGCGCGGAGTTGCTCGCGCTGGGCGCGTAGCTCCCGCAGGCGCGCGCCCAGCTCGGTCACGTCTCCCGTTTCCTCCGCGAGGCAGACCAGGCGCTCGATCTTCAAGGAGATGTCTGCCTCTTCCCGGGTCAGGCGGCGGTGCTCCGAGGCGTACCGCCACTCGGGCGTGGCCAGGAGCTTCTCGATGGAGGCCCGGATGAGCCGCTCGGCGCCCTCCTCGTCGAACAATGCCGATTCTATGGCGCGCAGGAGCACGGCATCGAGCATGTCGCACCTGACGCTGATTCCAGGGCAGGACTCGCGGTTCGAGACGTTCGCCCCGCAGAGGTAGTACCAGAGGGGCGTGGCCCGGTGCCCGCCTCCCCCCACGCGGACCTTCGCCCCGCAGAGGCCGCAGCGAAGCCACGGCGTGAAGAGCCCGCGCTCGCCCGTGCGGATCGGGTTCTGGCGAGCACCGCTCCGGACGTTGTTCCGCCGCATTCGCTGCTCCTCCTCCCAGACCTCGCGGCTGAAGATCGCTGGGTGGGCTTTCTCGCAGAGGATCTCGACGATCTCCTTACCCGTAGCTGGGTCTCGCTTCGGCTTCGTGGTGTGCGGGTCCGTCGGGCGCCAGGTGATCGCACCTGTGTAAACCAGACTGCCGAGGATCTGGCTCACGTGCTTCGCCTGCCAGACCTCGGGACGGCTGCGGCGTGGGAGGTCGGGCCGTGAAGGAGGGGGGATACGCTCCCGTGTGAGCCGCTCGGCGATCTTCCGGTGCCCGTCCCGGTCCTTGAAGCGCATCTCCAGCAGCCGCTCGACGTAGGGCACGTACTCAGGATCTGGCTCCAGCCTCGGGGCTTCGTTCTGGCCTGCCTTCACCGCCCGGTAGCCGTAGGGCGGGGGCCCGTGCATCCAGAACCCCTTCCTGGCCTGGCTGCGCATCCCGCTCTGGACATCCTCGGAGAGGGTGTCCGAGTAGAGTTCGTCGAAGAGCGCGATCAAGGTCTGGATCGCCTTGCGGAGCTTCGGATCCTCGGGCCAGTTCTCGGCGGTGGCCACGGGCTCGATCCCAGCTTCCTCCAGATCCATGATCATCTGGAGCTGTTCGAGACGCCGCCTTGCAAGGCGATTCGCCTTCCAGAAGTAACAGCGCGTCACCCCTACCTCCCTCAGACGCCCTGAATCGAGATCCCTCCTCAGCTTGTCGAAGCCCGGACGGCGAGTCTTCCTCTTCCAGCCCGAGCGCCCCTGGTCCTCGTAGCGAAGCGCGACGGGAACGGTGAACCCGTCGCGGGCGGCGCGAGTCTGGATCTCCTCCCACTGTCGCTCAGGCGAGAGGTCCTGATCACTGTCCGACATCCGCACGTAAGCCGCCGCGATCTTCATTCGACGCCTCCCAGCAGAGCGCCTTGCAGATCGGCGGCGGTGAGAGCGGAGAGGACCGCCAGTGGATCGGGCTCGCCCTCGACCGAAACCAGGATGGGGGCCTGCGCAACGACCAGCACGGTAGGAGGCGTACCATCGTCGTGGCTGAGAACGATCTCCGTCGCGGTTGTGACGCCGGGGGGCAGCTCCACCCCCTCCAGCCCGAGGGGTGTCCAGACTCCCTTCTCGGGGGCGATGTTGATGACTGCTCTACCCCGGGACCAGGGGAAGACGCGCAGCAACGTACCCTTCCCCTTCTTCGGTAGTTCGGGGAGATTCTGGGTTCTGCCGAGATCTTTCATGCGGAAGGTCTTCCCCTCGAATCCCTGGATGATGAGGTAGGTGTGGCCAGGGGGGTAGCCGAGACCCGACTCGTCGGGCTCAGGCCGCCACTCATCAGGTGTCTCCGGGTCCTGCGCCAGCGGTCCGAGAGCCGCCAGGGCGAGTTCGACACCGTCGAGCCATTCCACCACCTCGGCCCTGTCCTTCTTCGACCGCAGTATGAAGGGCAGGCGGTTCGCCATGCCCTGGAGAAAGAACGGCGGCGAAGATGTCGGATCCGGAACCCCGCAGGTCATGGCTTCTCTCCATTGGAACTCAGCACGTCTGCCGACTCGACGCGGTAGTACCAGGCCATGCCATCACGCACGGCAACGATCCGGTGTCCCGCTGCCCTGAGGTCCGTGATCACCCGGGCGAGCGTTCTCGGCGTGAGGCCCAGGTGGAGACGGAGTTCGGCACCGGAGTAGCGTCCTTCCTGGATGGCGGCGAGGACGGCGGCGGAGTGCTGGAGACGGTACTTCGGGCGGGGCATCGTAGACCGGGGAGTAAGAGGGTAGTGGCATCGTACTGCCCCGAACGCGGCGACGCAACGATTTCCCGCCTGTGATCAGCGCCGGTTTCCGGCAGAAACGAGTTTCCATCGGACATGTCGGTTCGCAACATCTTGGGAAAGTGTTGCGTCGAAAGACGGCGTTATTCCTTGCATATTCCCATAGACAACGACGGTGGCGGCTGATACTATCATGTCATCAGTCCCGCCCCAGGACCCCCCGCCAAGCAGCGGCGGTCTTGTCACTCGCTCGCCCGGAACCCCGGGCAGGGAGGAGTACGTGTTTTCGCCCGCCAACCTCGAACGCATCCGCATCCACCGGGGGTGGAGCCGCTCCGAGCTGCACCGCCGTCTCGTGCGAAGGGGGCTCGACCGCTGCCGCGCGCTCATCGACCTCTGGGCATCGGGGCGAGCGGAGCCCAGGGCCACGGAGGTGGAAGTCCTCGCCGAGGTCCTCCAGGTGCCCCTCCAGGATCTCTTCGAGCCTGACCGTGCCTCCACGGTGGGGTCACGGTGAACCCACCCAGACGAAATCTCCACGCCCGGGGAAGAGCCACCATCGCCGGGCGCGGAGACGAAGGAGCAACTCCATGGTATCTGCGGGTACAACGCCTGTCTATCCACAGCCCGACGCGGACGAGATCCGCCGCGCCATCGACATCCTCCACGAACCAGGCGCGGTGTTCGAGCTACGCATCCTCCGCCTCGACTGCGGTGGGGTCAGGAAGCGGAACCGGGCTGGTTTCTTCACGGACCATCACCGCGCGGCGGCTGAGGCCGCGAGGTGGAGCGGTCGCGCCGACGGGGTCTACGTCACGTTCAACCAGATCCGGCCTGAGCTTCTGGACAGGGCGACCAACCTGACGGTCGAGGGCAGGAAGGCCCTCTCGGCTCAGGACAGCGATGTCGTCAGGCGCCGCTGGCTGTTCATCGACATCGATCCGAAGCGCCCCGCTGGGCACTCCGCCACCCAGGATGAGAAGCAGTCCGCGGTGGACCTGGCAAGAGAGGTCCGTGACTGGCTCGAAGCGTCCGGCTTCCCCGCTCCCGTGCTGGCGGACTCCGGCAACGGGGCGCACCTCCTCTACAGGATCGACCTTCCGGCCGAGGATGGTGGGCTGGTGGGCTCCATCCTGAAGAGCCTGTCGCACCGCTTCGGCCGCGAACGCGCCGAGGTGGATCCCAGGAACAAGAACCCCTCCCGAATTCTGAAGCTGTACGGCACCATCGCCAGGAAGGGGGCGCACAGCGAGGATCGTCCGCACCGCGTCGCTCGCATCCTCGAGAGCCCGACCGAGCTTCTCGTGGTCCCCGACGCGGTCCTCCGCTCGGTGGTCGCCATGGCTGCCTCTGCCTCGATCCCTCCGGGGCCCAGAGCCGGTGAGTCCACGGAGCCCCCGTCCTTCACGAGCGCCACACAGCACTCCGAGGGCGGGTTTGACCTGGACGCCTGGATTGCCCGCCACAGCCTCGACGTGGGCGAGCCGAAGGAGTGAACCGCCGAGGACGGCTCCCGTGGTCGGCGCTGGGTCTTTCGCACCTGCCCCTGGAACCCCGAGCACGCGGACAGGTCCGCCTTCATCCTCCAGCGCGAGGGCGGCGCCATCTCGGCTGGCTGTCTGCACAGGGGCTGTGCTGGCCGAGGCTGGCAGGATCTGCGTGCGCTCGTGGAGGGTCGGACGGCCTACGTGTCCCAGGCGGCCCATGAGGAGACCGAAGCTGGCCTCCGGCCGGAGTTCCCCGAGATCGCCTGGACCGGACTGTTCGGCCGCTACCGGGAGATCATGGCACCCACCACCGAGGCCCCCACCTCGTTCCTCTGGGGGACCGTGGCGGCGATTCTCTCTTTCCTCGTCGGACGCGGGGTGTCCCTGGAGTGGGGACCGGGGCGGTTGGTACCGGCGCTCCTCACATGCCTCGTGGGTCCGACCGCGAAGGTCAGGAAGTCCACGGTCATCGAGGACGCCCTGGAGACCATGGCCCGCCCGCTCCTGGCGGAGCTGAACGGTGTCTGGAAACACCCTGGCGCCATCGTCGTGGGCACGGGCTCCGGCGAGGGGTTCGCCGAGGCCCTCACCGTGCCGGAGGGCACAGAAGGGGACCAGGGCAAGCGCGGGCTCTTCGTCATCCACGAGCTCGGCGCCCTGCTGGAGAAGGTCGGGCGGGACCAGGCGGGCAACATGCTGGAGTTCATGTTGGCCAGCTACGATGCGCGCCCGGACTGGGTGCATCGCACGAGGACCTCCAACGGCAGCGCTCCCCTCAAGCTGACCAACGCCGCTGCGGTCTTCCTGTGCGCCTCCACGGAGGCCTGGCTGGTGCGCTCACTCCGCGAGACTCAGGTGCGAGCAGGCCTGATGAACCGCTTCCTTTGGCTCACGGGCTCCCGCGGCCAGCCCATCCCCCGCCGGCCACCGGTCCGTGAGGCCGCGCTGCGCTCCTTCCAGGCCGATCTCCGCGGGTGCGTGGAGGCCGTGAACGGAAGCCCCTGCACGTTCGAGCCCGAGGCGGATGAACTCTGGGCCGAGCGCTACTGCCGCGAGTACCACCGCGGTGCCGAGACCGACCTCGCGGCGGCGGCGGTGGCGAGAGCCGATGGGCTGGCCCTGCGCCTCGCCATGCTGCTCGCTGCTGCCGACGCCACGACCCGGATCCGGGCCTCCCACGTCGCCGCGGCCTGGGCGGTGGCCGACCACTCCAGCGCCGTCGCCGAGGGCATCGTGAGCCGAATGCTGGAGCGGAACATGCGGGACGCCGAGGACCGGGTCCTCGCGGCCGTGCGCCGGCACATGACCGCCCAGGGTCCGTCCTTCACCAAGAACCAGATCTGGCAGCGGCTCAAGGGGCAGACCGGGATGCCGCGCGAGACCTTCTGCCGGGCGTTCAAGGCTCTCCAGGAATCCGGCGAGCTCACGGGCCTGAGCCTGGGCGCCAAGATCACCTCTGGAGGCAACCAGCCATGACTCCCCCACGATCCCCCTCTGTCCCCCGGTCCCCCAGGTCCCCCGTCTCGCCAGCGAGGCGTCACCTCACCATCTACCTGGGCCCGTCCGAGCAATCGGCGCTGAGGTCCTGCCCGCCGGGCTCGACTCCCCACGGCTGGGTCGTGAACCTGGCCCGCGAACTGGCGACCAAGAAACTGGAACGGCCCCCGTACCGACCTCTCTCCAAGCCCACCACCGGCAAGCTGACGGTGTCCCTGCCAGGTGATCTCGCCGTCACCCTGGAGCGCCTCGCCGAAGGCGAACCGCTCGCCGATCTGCTCCGTGAGGCGATCCTGGATGTCGCAGGGGAGCCACCGCTGGAGAACGAGGACCATGTTCACGACGGGCGTGACGAACCCAACGATGGTCTGCCCGATCTGGCACACAAACGCCCGCCCAACGACTTCATGCCAGGGTGGAGAGGTGCCGCACCTTCCCACGGTAGCATGGGCGCGCCTGTGCCCCCCAGGGCGATCTGCCGAGCCCCAGCCGTCGCTCCAGC
The DNA here is from genome assembly GCA_043814015.1 of Pseudomonadota bacterium. GTDB lineage: Bacteria > Myxococcota_A > UBA796 > UBA796 > JAFGLY01 > JBDRKM01. Next base: position 28,159 of record JBDRKM010000139.1, on the reverse strand, counting down.
AGCCCCGGTCGCTCCCCCACCAGCGCCGCGCGTCACGGACACCACACGGAGTGGAACCCTCGAAGAGCTGATCGCCCTCGTCAGGGACGTCCGCTTCGACTCCAGGGGTGGAACCAGGTTGTGCTGCCGCAAGCTCGACGCGTTCACCAGGCTGGAGATCGAGCGCCGGATGAGTCGGATCAACATGTCCAGGGGGCTCGAGGTGCTCGTCGGAATAACGCCCGGTCTCATCAGAATCGCCGGCACAGACCTCTCGGATCTGGCCTGGGCGACCATCTCACGCTCGGCGGACACGGTCGCCAGGCAGAAATCGGCCCACTTCCACCTGGTGGCCACGGTCTTCGACCTGCCCGAGGGGAACAGGGTGCTGCATGTGGAGATCACCCGGGTGTGGCCCTGAAGCTGTCCTTCCCTTGCTGTCGATCCTCCCGGCAGCGTGTTGGGATAGGCTCGGGTTCCGTATGAACCTCGGAGGCAGCCCATGCCCGCGCCGTCCTCTCCACCCCGGTACTGGCTCCTCAACTTCCGCCCCGACACCTACGAGATCGTCAAGGCGGCTGGCGTCATCGGGGTCCTCGACTCCCACCGTCGCCGGTTCGCCTCCCTGGGGCCCGGCGACCGTTTCGTCGTGTATGTCTCGCAGCGCAGGATCTTCGACGCCCACGGCCGGATCGAGAGCGAGCCCTTCACCGACCTCACCCCGATCTTCGGCCCGAAGCGCCTCTACCCCTGGCGCTGCAAGGTCTCCTTCGAGCAGACCGGAGGGGCCATCCCCGGAGACGACCTCCTCTGGGACCTGACCGCCTGGCCCGATCCCATGAAGACCACGCCGAGCAACTACCTGTTCTGCTACGGGGGCTTCCTGGAGATGCCGGAGGCCGACTACCAGGCGGTCCGGCGGGTCCTCGCGGAATCCGTGACCGCCTCCATCCCTGGCCGGTAGCCGCGGTTGCAGCCCCGCTGGGCGAGCGCCCTCCGCACAGGCCTGCGGTCACGACTCCAGGCGCGGTCCCGTCACAACCGCCGACCGCACCCGATCCGGTGCAGGTTACTTGAGAGCGGCTCCCATCGCCCAGGAGGGACACCGTGCCCCCCACCTTCGATCCCGCCAGCGCCATCGGCCGGCGCGTCATGCTGCCGGGCCAGTTCACGGATCCCGTGGTCATCGAAGCCGTGGAGGACTGGGGCGAGGTCCTGAGCCTGCGCGTGCGCACCCTGCGGGGCGAGCCCAAGGACGCGCTCGTCGAGCGGGGAGCCTTCGAGGCCCTCGTCTCGGTGGAGGAGCCCACGGCGGCAACCTGGGCCGATCCTGAGCGGGTCTTCCTGCTGGTGGAGTCGGCCCGTATCCGGCTCGCCTACGCGTGGGATCCGTTCTTCGCCGTCTCGATGTCGGGCATCGAGGCCCTGCCCCACCAGCTCGAAGCCGTGTACGAACGGATGCTTCCGCAGACCCGCCTGCGCTACCTACTGGCCGACGACCCGGGCGCCGGCAAGACCATCATGGCGGGCCTGCTGCTCAAGGAGCTGCGCCTGCGGGGTGCTGTCGAGCGCACGCTCATCCTCGCGCCTGCCCCCCTGACCCTCCAGTGGCAGGACGAGCTGAAGTCGAAGTTCGACGAAGTCTTCGAGCTGGTGGACTCGCACGTCGCTCGCGGCCAGCTCGGGGGTTCTCCGTGGGCTCGCTTCCCCCAGTGCGTGGCATCCATCGACTTCGCCAAGCAGGAGCACATCAAGCCCGACCTGCTGCGCCAGCGCTGGGACCTCGTCATCATCGACGAGGCCCACAAGGCGGCGGCGGCGGACCTGGAGGCCCCCACCTGGCGCTTCCGGCTCGCGCGCGAGCTGGTGGAGCGCACCGAGCGGCTCTTGCTGCTCACCGCGACCCCCCATCAGGGCAACCCGCAGCAGTTCCAGAACCTGCTGGGCCTGCTCGACGAGCACGCCTTCCGCTCGAAGCAGGCCATGGAGCGCCTGTTGGCAGAGCCCAACAGCCCGTGGATCCTCCGCCGCATGAAGGAGGACCTGCGCGACTTCGACGGCCGCAAGCTCTTCGTCAAGCGCCACGCCTACACCGAGGACTTCTGGCTGAACGAGGCCGAGTACGCGCTCTACGAGGCGGTCTCCGACTACATCAACCGCTTCCTCGGCAAGCAGAGCGGCCGCCGCAAGGCGAGCGCGGCTCTGGCCCGGATGGTCTTTCAGCGCCGGCTGGCTTCCAGCCTGCGGGCCATCCGCGTGTCGATCCAGCGCCGCCACAAGCGGCTTCGTGAGCTGGTGGAGGAACTGGACGCGCTGCCCACCGCCGACCGGGAGCGCCGTCTGCGCGAGCTGGCCAACGTCCCGACCGATCCTGAGACGGACGAGACCGACGAAGGCGAGGAGCGGCTCGACGAGGTGGCCCGGGACGCCCTGGCCTCCGAGACCTGGGAGAAGCTGGTCGAGGAGGTCGCGGCCCTGGCCTCCCTGGAGGCGCTGGCGCTGGACACCGAGCGCGGCGAGGAAACCAAGCTCGCCCGCCTCTTCCAGGTGCTCGACGGGGCCGAGTTCAAGGATCTGCGGGAGAAGAACGGCAAGCTCGTCATCTTCACCGAGCACCGCGACACGCTCGCCCACCTCCGCGCGCACCTCGAAGCCAGAGGCTACGGCTGCACCGAGATCCACGGCGGCATGGACGCCGTCGCGCGCAAGGACGCCCAGCACGAGTTCCGCACCCAGAAGCAGATCCTGCTCGCCACCGACGCCGCGGGCGAGGGCATCAACCTCCAGTTCTGCCACCTGATGGTCAACTACGACATGCCGTGGAACCCCATGCGCCTGGAGCAGCGCATGGGCCGCATCCATCGGTTCGGGCAGACCCGCGAGGTCCACATCTTCAACTTCGTGGCGGTCGGCGGCCCCCAGGGGCCCGCGGCGCAGCCCGTGGTCGAGGGGCGCGTCCTCTTCCGCCTCCTGGAGAAGCTCGACGAGATCCGGGGCAGCCTGGGGGATCGTGTCTTCGACGTGATCGGGATGTTGCTGCGGGTGAACAGGATCGACCTGGAGGATGTGCTGCGGGAGGCCTCCTACAACCCGCGGCGCATCGAGGACTACGTGGACGAGATCGAGAAGATCTCCAGGGAGAGGCTGGAGGAGTACGAGCGGGCGACCGGCATCGCCCTTGCCCGTCGCAACGTGGACCTCGGCCGCATCCGGGGTGCCGACTGGGCCAGCGAAGAGAAGCGCCTCATGCCCGAGTACGTGGAGGACTGGTTCCTGCACGCCGCGGAGTGGGTGGGCCTGAAGGTCGAGCGCCGCGTGAACCCCGCCCTGCTGCGCATCGAGCATGTCCCGCAGAAGCTGGTGTCCCGGAGCCTGGCGGCGGTGAAGCACCGCGGGGAGAGCGACCGGCGCTACGCCAAAGTCTCCTTCCACAAGCGGGAGCTGATGAAGGCCGAGAACGGCGACGGCGTGCTGCTCTCCCCGGGGCACCCGCTCTACGCCGCGGTGGACGAGGTGCTGAACCTCGATCTGCGGGGTTCGCGCGGCGGCACGGCCCGCTACCTCGATCCCCTGACCGACCGCCCCTATCGGCTCCACTTCTTCGAGGTCGAGCTGGAGGGCGAGAGCGTCGGGGATCCGGGCGAGCCACCCGTCCGGCGTACCGTCAGCGCTCGCCTCGCGGCCGTGATCGAGCGGGAGGACGGCAGCCTGGAGCCCGCCCAGCCCGATCTGCTGCACGACCTGACCCCCTGCGCCGCCGGTGAAGGCGGGTCGGAGGCCGGCCCGCAGGCACCCACTGTAGACGAGCTACGCCGCGTCGAGGGCTGGCTCAGGGCGCGCCTGCAGTTCCCCCTGGTCCAGGCCGAGCGCGGCCAGCGCGCCGCCGAAGTCGCCATCCGGCGCAGCTTCCTGGAGGAGTCCTTCAAGGCCTCCATCCGCGAGGCCGAGCGCCGCACCTACGAACTGCACGCGCGCGTGATGGGGGGCGAGAGCGACGCCCGGCTCGCCCGCGACGAAGCCCAGCGGCGGGTGGACGAGCTGAAGGCCAGCCGTGACCACCGGCTCCGCGGGCTCGATCACCTGGCGGTGGTGCGGCCGGGCAACGTGGCGCGGCTCGTCTCGGCCGTCATCCTTCCTCCCCCCGCCTCCGTGCTGCCCGGGATGCGGCGCGACGACGAGGTGGAGGCCTTCGCGATGGCCTTCGCCACCCGCTACGAGGAGGGCCGGGGCTGGAAGGTGAAGGACATCTCCAAGGACCTCGACGGGAGCGGCTTCGACCTGCGCAGCACCAGCCCGGAGAATGATCAGGGCGTCCGCGAGGTGCGGCGCATCGAGGTGAAGGGCCGGGCAGGCCACGACCGGGAGGTCCATCTGACCCCCAACGAGTGGCGCCAAGCGCAGCGCCTGCGGGGCAGCTACTGGCTCTACGTGGTCTGGGGCTGCAAGACCACGGAGCCCGTGCTCAAGGCCATTCAGGACCCCTGGGCCACGCTCGGCGGCGCGGCCGAGGAGATCCGGATCGTGAAGGCGGTGCGACTGCCGGGAGAGGCGCTCGTTGGCGCCGAAGGCGAGCTATGGAAAGCGTGAACGGGGTCCACGTCCGATCCGGGGCCCACCTGGACTCCATGAGGAGCCACCATGCGTGAGACACCGACATTGCGGGTCGAGAACGTCCACATCCAGAACGTTCGCTGCTTCGAGGAGCTGCGTTGCGACCTCCATCCCGAGGCGACGGTGTTCTTCGGCGAGAACGGTTCGGGTAAGACGGCCCTTATCGAGGCGCTGAGCGTCGGGCTCGGGGCGCTCTTCTGTGCGATGGAGAACATCAAGGTCACGCTCATGCGCGCGCATGACCGGCGGAGGGTGGTGCATGAGATCGGGGGGATGCCCGGCCTCGAGAAGCCGACTCCCGTCATGATCGAGATCGGGGCGCTGCTGGACGGCGCACCGGCGAGCTGGCGGATCGGCGTGCGCACTCGGGCCAGCGTCAAGGGCTCCGCCGCGGGTCAGTGGGGCAAGCGCGCCGAACGGGCTGTTGGCAGGGGAGCCGAGATCACGCTCCCCGTGGTGGCCTACTACCCCGCGAGCCGGCTCTGGCATCGCCAGGGCTTCCGCGATGACCCCGATCTCGCCTCGCGCCTGGACGCCTATGATGGCTGCCTGTCCGCACCGGAGAGCTTCCTGGACGTCACGACCTGGATGCGCCGCCTGGCCTACGCCGCCAGGGGGGGCAACGGCGAGGCGATCCCCGCGAGCCTGCACCAGGCGGGGCTGGCGCTGACCGTGCAGACGGGGGTGCCCGAAGTCGTGAGCTTCCACTACGAGATCCTCTCCGAGGAAGTCCACGTCAAGTTCCACGACGGCACCACACAGCCCTTCAACCTCCTGAGCGACGGCTTTCGCATCACCATCGGGCTGATCGCGGATCTCGCCTGGCGCGCGATCCTGCTGAACCCCCACCTCGGGGCCGACGCGCCGCGGCTGGTGGACGGCGTCGTCCTCATCGACGAGATCGACCTGCACCTCCACCCCTCCTGGCAGCGTCGCATCCTTGGAGATCTGCGCCGGGCCTTTCCGAAGGTGCAGTTCATCGTCACGACCCACTCCCCGCAGGTGCTCGCGAGCGCGAAGCGGGAGTGGGTGCGGCGCATCAGCCCGACCGGCGTGCATGCGGTGGGCCACGTGGAGGGGCGGGACTCCAACGCTCTCCTGGCAGAGGTGTTCGGGGATCGGGAGCGCCCGGCCGAGACCGAGGAGCGCCTGGTCGCGCTGTTCCAGCTCATCGACCAGGAGCGCATGGACGAGGCCGCTTCGCTCCTTACCGAGCTGGAGCGGACCCTCGGCTTCCACGACGCGCAGTTGGTCCGCGCGCGCTGGCTGCTGGCTGGGCTTGGGGGCGCGTGATGTGGGGGATCGTCAAAGGCGAGGAGCCCGGCTGCCTGCCCAAGCTCCGCGCGGAGCTGGGGGCGGACTGGGGCAACGTCTACGGGGATCAGAAGGAGGAGATGCGCAAGGCCCTGTGCAGGGATCAAGGCTTCGTCTGCGCCTACTGCCAGTCACGTATCGCGCCTCGCGAGGATGGGGAGGGCCCGCTCGCGCGGGTGGAGCACTGGGAGACACGCGCATTGAACCCAGCACGCGTCTTCGACTGGCGCAACCTGCTCGGCGTCTGCCAGGGCGACGTGGTCACGGAGTCCGAGGCTCCCCCTCCCATGCCCGGCCATCCCGAGACCGGACAGGTCCACGCCCGGCTCCACTGCGACAACCACCGGGGCAGCCTCCCTCCCGAGGGCCAGGCCCTCCACCTCTGCCTGACCCACCCCGTCGCGGCGGGGCGCGTACGGTTCAGCGGCGCTGGCCAGGTCTGGTCCGACGACCCGGATGTCCAAGCCGATATCGTGATCTTGAACCTGAACATCTGGCGCCTGGTGGCGAACCGGCGGGCCGCCGTCGATCACGTCGCGCGAGTCGCTGGCGACCCTCCGCGGGCCTCCGAGCTGAGGAAGCTCCTGGAGCGGGTGGAGCGCCGGGACGACGATGGACGATTCGCCGAATACGCCGCCGCGATGGCCTACATCGCCCGGCGCCTGCTCCACCGGGCGGAAGCCCGCGCAAGAGGTTGAGCGCATGCCCCCCAAGACGATGATCGAAGACTACATCCCGGTGAAGGAGATCTCCTACGAGTCCGCCCGGGAGAAGGTCACACGGCGTCGGAACGGGCACCTGTCCATGCTTCACCTCTGGTGGGCCCGGCGTCCGCTGGCCGCCTGCCGCGGCGCCCTTTACGCGACGTTTGCGCCGGCGGCGAGCGGTGAGGAGCGGAAGGACCTGCCCGACTTCTTCGAACAGCTCTGCCATTGGACCGGCCCCACGCTCGCTGAGACCCCCGCCCTGGCCACAGCCCAGGCGCTCGTGTCCCACGCCGGCCCCGGCGGGGCGCGCCCCAGGGTCCTCGACCTCTTCGCGGGTGGCGGGGCCATCCCGTTGGAGGCGCTACGGCTCGGGGCCGACGCGGTGGCACTCGATCTCAACCCGGTGGCCCACCTCATCCAGCGATGCTGCCTGGAGTTCCCCCAGCGGTATGGTCAGCGTCTGCGGGACGCGGTGCAGACCTGGGGCACCTGGGTCGTGGAGCAGACGAAGGCCGAGGTGGGCGATCTCTACCCGGACATCGTGCTCGCGGACGAGGTCGCGGAGCGTCAGCAGGGCCTGTTCCAGCGCAGGAGCAGCCAGCGCGTGCTCCGCCCCATCGCCTGGCTCTGGACCCGCACCATCCCCAGCACCGCCCGCGGCTTCGAACAGGGCCGGGTGCCGTTGGTGAGGCAGACCTGGCTCTCCAAAGGGGCGGGCGCATTCGTAGCACTGCGCCCTGTGGTGGACCGCGAGGCGCTGACCGTGCGCTATGTGTTGGTCAGCTCGCAGGCGCGGACCGAGAAGGATGCGATCCGGGAGTGGGGCTTCGATCCGGCCGGCGAGAGCGTGCGCGGCGCCACGACCTGCCCGTTCTCGGGCGTCACCGTCACCGCAGACGACGCCAAGGTGGCCGGGAAGCTCGGGACCATGGGCACCCAGTTCATGGCGGTGGTCTGCGTGGCGGAGGGCGAGCGCGGCAAGGTCTTCCTCGATGCCTCGATGATCGGGGCTCACTCCCTGCCGGACGACGAGGCGATCCGGGCGAGGATAGCGAGGTTGGTCGAGGACGCGAAGGTCAGCATCCCGGATGAGCCGCTGCCAGAGAAGCTCACCGGGGGCATGTGCTCGATCTACGGTCTCGACACCTTCGGCAAGCTCTTCGCCCCGCGCCAGCTCCTGACCCTGCTCACCTTCTGCGCGCAGGTCCGGGTCGCCCATGCACGGGTGCTCGCGGAGTCCGGCGACGCGGACTTCGCCGCTGCGGTGGCGGCGTACCTGGGGCTGCTCGTGGGGCGGGTGGCCAATAGGTGCAGCACTCTCTGCCCCTGGGACACTTCCGCCAACAAAACTGCCCAGACATTCGGCAGGCAAGCCCTTCCGATGGTTTGGGACTACGCGGAAGCCAACCCCTTCGGCGGCGCCTCCGGAGACGCCCACGCGCAGCTCGACTACATGCTGGAGGTTATCGACCACTGCGCCGCTGCGGCTCCTGACCACCCCGCCGAGGTCGTCCGTGGTCGGGCCCAGGCCGTCCCGCTGCCGGACGAGAGCGTGGACGCTGTGATCACCGATCCGCCCTACTACGACAACATCTCCTACGCCGACCTCTCGGACTTCTTCTACGTCTGGCACAAGCGGGCCTTGGAGAAGGTCTTCCCCGCGATCTACGGCACCACGGTCACCCCCAAGAAGGCCGAGGCCGTGGTCGCCCCGCAGCGCCACGGCAAGGGTGCCCAGGGCAAGGCGGCAGCCACCGCCTTCTACGAAGCCCAGATGGCCGAGGCCTTCGCCGAGTGCCGCCGGGTGCTCAAGCCCGGCACCCCGCTCGTGGTGGTCTACGCCCACAAGACCACCCTCGGCTGGTCCACCCTGGTGGACGCGCTGCGCACCGCCGGGTTCGAGGTCACCGAGGCCTGGCCGCTCACGACCGAGATGCAGACCGGGTACCGAACGAACGTCGCATCCCTCGCCTCCTCCATCTTCCTGGTCGCCCGCAAGCGCGGCCGGGGCGGTGTCGGCAACTACGCCACCGAGGTCCGGCCCGACATGGTCCGCATCGTCGCGGAGCAGGTCCAGTCCCTGATGGCGGTGGGGCTCACCGGCGCGGATCTGGTCATCGCGTCGGTGGGCGCGGGCCTGCGCGCTTTCACCCGCTTCGACGCCGTGGAGCTGCCCAACGGCGAGCCCCTGCCCTCCGGGCGCTTCCTCGACGAGGTCCAGCGCGAGGTGCTGGAGGCGGTGCTGGCCCAGGTCTTCGAGGTGGACCGGGCCGGGGTCGGCCAGATCGACCGCCCGAGCCGGTTCTACGTCCTCGCCCGCTACCAGTATGGCGAGGCCGAGGTGGAGTTCGGCATCGCGAATCCCCTCGCCCAGGGCCTCGGTGTCGAGTTGGCGGGCCCTGGCTCCCTGTCCGATGGTCCGCGCGCCTTCGTCGAGCAGAAGAGATCCGTTCTGCGGGTCCGCGGCTTCCAGGAGCGCGGCGCCGACCCCAAGCTCGGGCTCCCGCTCCACGAGGCCGACCCACCGCTGGTGGACGTACTGCACCGCGTGCTGTGGCTCATGGAGCACGACCGCGCGCAGGTGCTCCCCTTCCTGGCCGAGTCCCACGCGGACCTCGGGCGGCTGCGGCTCCTCGCGAACGCGCTCAAGGGCCGCACCCTGACCGACGCCCGCGAGGGCGACACCCGCACCGACGAGCAGAAGGCGGTGGACCGCCTGCTGGCCCAGTGGTCCCGCCTGGCCGGCACCCGCGATCTCGGACCCCTGTTCAACGCAAGCCGCTAGGAGCCCGGAATGACCACGTCGCTGATGCTTGTGCCCTGGACCCGCGCGGCCGTCCCCCACGACGACATCCTCCGCAGCGACTTCGATCTCTCCACTTACGCCGCCAACCTCGGCGACGTGGACGCCGGGACCGAGCGCTGCCCCGCGGTCTACAAGGACCCGGTGGCCTTCTACCAGGCCACCTACCTGACCCAGGCCCTCGACGAATTGCTGCGCGACGTCTGCGCCGTCCTGGCCGGCGGCGGCGGCAACCGGGTGCTGCAGCTCCGCACGCCGTTTGGCGGCGGCAAGACCCACACCCTCATCGCGCTCCTGCACCTCGCCCGGGGTCGCGCGGCGCTCGCCGCAGCCGGTCTGCTTGGCCCCTGGCCCGATCCCGGTCCGACCCGCGTGGCCGTGCTGCCCTGCATGGACCTCTCGGCGGCCAGCGGGCGCGATGTCACGGCGCCCGGCGGCGAGACCATCCAGCTCAAGACCCTGTGGGGCGAGCTGGCCTGGCGCGTCGGCGGAGCCGCCGCCTACGCGGCCGTGGCCGAAGACGACCGACGCCGCGCCAAGCCCGGCACCGGCGCCCTCAAGCGCATCCTCGATGGACAGCCCACGCTCATCCTGCTCGACGAGGTCCTCTCCTACGTGGAAGCCGCCCTCGCCGTGCCCACCGGGGACAGCAACCTCGGCCGCCAGACCATGCTCTTCCTCCAGGACCTGACGGACCTGGTACGCGGCCTGCCCCGCTGCGCGGTGGTCTACTCGTTGCAGCAGAGCGTGCGGCAAGCCGTGGGCGACGAGGGGCTGCTGGAGATGCTCGACGGCCTGGTGAGCCGCGTGGACGCCAAGCGCGAGCCCGTCACCGGCGATGAGGTGCTGCGGGTGGTCCAGCGCCGGCTGTTCAAGGACCTCGGCGATCCCGAGGTCCGGGAGCGGGTGGCCGCCGACTACGCGCAGCTCATGGAGGGATTTCTCTCCGCGGAGGGCCAGTCGGAGTCCGACAAGCGAGCGGCGCGCGAGCGTGCCCAGGTCTTCGCCGGGCGCGTGCTGAGCGCCTACCCCTTCCATCCTGAGCTGCTCGACCTCATGTACCACCGCTGGGGCTCGCTCCCGAGCTACCAGCGCACCCGCGGTGCCCTGCAGTTCCTCGCCACCGTGGTCGGGGCGCAGAGCAAGCTCGGTGACGGCGCCGGCCCGCTGATCGGCCCCGGCGACGTGCCGCTGGACAACGCCCAGGTCCGCAACACCTTCTTCTCCCAGGTGGGCGAGCGCGAGGCCATGAAGGCGGTACTCGACTCCGATCTGCTCGGCTCGACCGCCCGCTGCCGCCGCGTGGACCAGGACATCGCGGCCGAGGCCCCCGCGCTGGCATCCTTCCACCCCGGCACGCGCCTCACGCGTGCGCTGGCGCTCTACTCCTTCGGCGCCAAGCCCGGCGAGGACCGCGGCGTGGTCCGCAGCGACCTCTTGCTCGCCTGCCAGGTCCCCGGGCTGCCCGCCGACATCCTCGACGTCGCGCTCCAGGGCCTCACCGAGACCCTGCTCTACATCCACGGCGCCGGTCGCCGCTTCCGCTTCGAGAAGCGCCCCAACCTCAACAAGCTGATCGACGAAGCCGTCCGCACCGTTCCCGCGCACGAGGTCCGGGACGCCGTACGCGCCGGCCTGGAGGCCCGGGTGGGCGGGCGCGCCGGCTTCGTGCTCTGGCCCTCGGACTCGGGACAGATCCCGGATCGCCGCCCCCGCTTCCATGTCGCCTTCCTCGACCTGACGCACGCCCTCGAGCCCGAAGACGAACTCGCCGTCCTCTGCCGGGACTGGACGGACAACTGCGGCGGCAGCAAGCGCCTCTACCGCAACGGCCTGGCCTTCGCGCTCCCCTCGGCGCTCCAGGCCGAGAAGGCGCGGGACGCAGCGCGCCGCGCCCTGGCCATCGACGGCCTGCTCGCCGACCGCCGCGACAAGGGCTTCGAGCCGGACGACGTGAGCGACCTCGAGAGCCGCAAGCGTCGCGCGGGGGACGAGCTGCAGGCCGCCTGCCGTCAGCTCTACCCGGTCGTCCTGCTGCCCGTCCCCACGCCCGCCGAGGCCGCCGACCCCATCCGCATGGAGCGTTTCGACATCCAGACCTTCCAGGCCTTCGGCTCCGGCATCCTCGAAGGCATCCACAAGGTCCTGGAGAACTGGGTTTCCCCCCACGCCGTCCCCAGCAAACTCATCGCCTGCACCCACCTCGGCGCGGGCGAGCCAGGCACCCGCGGCCACTGGATCGGGGGCCCCGAGCTCACCGACCAGTTCTTCGGCTCCGTCCTCTACCCCAAGCTCATGACCCTGGAGAGCCTCAAAGAGACCGTCGCCAAGGGCGTCTCCCGCGGCCACTTCGGCTACGTCATGGGCGGACACGAGGCCGACGGCAAGCTGGTCGCCCGCGGCAAGGACGCGCTCACCTTCAACGAAGAGGTCACCCGCGACGACATCGACCTGTCGGCCGGGAGCTTCATCGTCTCACGGGCGTGGGCCGAAGCGTGGATCCAGGAGCACACCCAAGCGCTGCCCCCCCAGACGCCGCCCCCCCAGCCTCCCGGCGGTGGGCCGCCCCAGGACCCGCCTGGCGGTGGGTTCCAGCCCCCGGGTGGTGGGTTCCAGCCTCCGGGTGGTGGGTTCCAGCCTCCGGAATTTCCTCCTCCCCCGCAGCCTCCCAGCGCGGAACCCACGAGGATCTTGCTGGAGTTCCGCGCCAAGGGCGGCCAGCTCTTCCAGGCCTACGGGCCCCTCGTCGTCCTGTCCGACTGGGCCAAGGTCGGTTTCACCGTGCATGTCACCGTCGTCGCCCAGGGCGAGGCCCCCATCGACCGGAACCTCTACGAGACCGCGGTGCTCATGAGTCTGGACGAGGAGGGGATTGAGGTGTTGAGGAGGTAGGGGGATGGGATCTTCCCGGGAGGTCGCGGATCCGGCGGCGTTGGCAGACGCCGTCGCCAAGATCCGTGCGGCTCGGGGAATCCAGCGCGCGCGGGAATTCGCCGCCATCGCTGGCGCGGCCGCGGCTTGCCGCGCGGCCTTCGAGCCGCACGCGGCGAGGGTCCTGGCCAGCGCGCGCGACCGCCTGGCCCAGGGCTACCCGCCGGCGCTGCGCCGCCTCTGTGGATTCGGGGACCGGGAGGTGTACCTGAACCGGATCCTCGGGTGGCTCTTCGATCCGACCGGGGACCACGGGGCGGGCCGCAGGCCGCTCCTCGCTCTCTGCGGGCTGATCGGCTTCGACACGCTCGCGGAGGATCTGCGCTCGGACCCATCTGCGCCCGAGCTGCACGCCGAGCGGACACCGGATCCTGACCTCACCAGCCTGGAGCCCGACCTCATGGTGCGGACGCGCCGCGCGGCGCTCTTGCTGGAGAACAAAGTCGGGTCGGGCGAGAGCTGGCCTGGGCAGTACCCCCAGTACCTCGCCCTCCTTCGGCAGTGGGCGGGCCCACGCAAGCACCGGGCCCACCTCCTCGCGCCTGAAGCCCGAGAGCAGGCCGAGGGCTGGTCGGCCCCGCTCACACACGCCGCCCTGGCCGAGGCGCTGCGCCCGCTCACGCTGGACCCGGATCTCCCCCGTTGGACCCGCATCACCGTCGCACTCGTCGTCGCGGACCTGGCGAACAAGGGCGGCGGAGACGCTCTCGACATTGTCCGGCGCCTGGTCGAGGCGGCCGGCGACTCGCCGCAGCCACACGCCATCCGGCGCATCTCCCACCTCCTCGAAGATGTGGAAACCTCAGCTCCCTGGATGGACCCATGACCGAAAGCCCCTGGTCTCCCATCGTCCTCGCCTATGAGCGGGACATCGCGATCCTCGAAGAGGCGCGAGCGTCCTACAGGAAGGCCGTAGGAACCCTGCTCTCGTCGCTCCGTGTGGCGATCTCCCAGCAGATCCCTCCCCTACCGCGAGGTGTCGAACCCGAAATCAAGATTGAGGAGGATGATGACGATGGAGGGCTGGCGGAGCCCGAATACCTCTGGTGTGCGCTGGCGGACAGGGCCGCGCTGAAGGTCCGCCTCTCAGCTTGGGTCGCATCCTCTTGGGGCGGCAGCCCGGGGACGCTCAGGCTCGGGGTGTGTGTCGAGCCCCCCTCGCCGTTCCTCTTTGGGCAGGAAGCCGATGATCTCGCGCGGCATCTCTCGGGCACGTTCGGTTCTGACCTGCCGGGTACGCCGTTCGACCCAGCCGCGCATGTTGACGCAGGCCCAGGAGCCTGGATCCGGCTGGCCGAGGTGCGCCTCGTGGATCGTTCGTGGGAGGAGATCCTGCGTGAAGCGGCGGCGATGGCCGCCGGTCTCCTCTCCCAGATCGCGCTGCCCGCGTTGAAGTGGCTCCAGGAGGAGGCTGCCCCTGTCCTCCGAGCCGAGGCGTTGCTCCTTGAAGCGAGGAATGGCCTGGAGCGGAGGGCGGGTGCGCGTGGCGTGGAGATCCAGCCCAAGACAGGCCTCGGCAACTGGGAGAAGGGGAAGTGCCTGCAGATCGGCGGGTTCTGGCTCGCCACGGACCCAGTCGGCCGGAGGATGCTGGCGGAGAGCTGGCAGAAGGAGCGACAGGCCGTGGATCTGCTCGCATCCCGCCTCGGTCGGACCGTCGACAAGCGGGCCGAAAACGCCTCGTTCGTCCTCCTCGGCCCGCAGGAACTGCTGTCGCCCGACGCCGAGCAGGCTGTACGAGACGCCTTCCAGGCCTGGTTCGACGCCAACCCGCCACAGGGCGGCAGGAAGCGGTGACGGCATGGCCATCCAGGATGCGATCCGCCCCCATGTCCCAGCCGGGACCGACCTCACCGGTATGCCTGCGTTGCTGCCTGGGAAGGCGGAGTTTGTCGAGGCGTTCTCGGGCGGCACCCTGGTCTTCATCCGGGTCGACCAGGAGCTGTTGTCCCTCGTTGAGGAGATCGCCGGCCGCGGGATAGAACGGTCACGAAGCGACCCTGAGACCCTGTTCTGCCCCTTCAGCCGCTCTGGGGTGCGACAACCCACGGACGGCCCGGTCCTCCTCGACCTCGTGGAGAATTGGGGTCGTGAGACATGGCTTGCGTCCCCGGTTCGCTCCATCTCGGAGTCCGACTACGCCAGGTCGAACGAAGAGTGGCAGGACTTCCTCGACGCCTTCCGTGGCGTCCAGGAGTCCCAGGCCGACCTGCCTGTGCCGATCTTCGCTGTCGATTCCGCCCAGTTCTGGGTGGATGGTTCGCTCCACTTCAGCGGGAACGGGCTGGGGGATGCCACATCGGCCGTTCTGGACCTCGACGGTCGCTACCTCATCGGGGTCTTCCGCAGATCGGCCAAGGGGTGGAGTGCTCCATGGAGGTTCGTGGTGCCGTCCGAGGAGTTCACCTCCGCCCCGGTCCTGATTGTCGAGGGTGAAGACCGCTTCGTGGCATCGACTCGCATGTTCAGGTCTATCGCGGAGACGGCTGGTGGGGGCATGGCTTGTCTGAACCTGGAGCGGCTCCTCCGGTCGTTTCCGGACGCGCCCGCGTTGGCTCGGGATGCGATCCTGCACGGGAAGCCGCCGAAGCCGAGCCTCGGCAGCGTCCGCACCGAAATCGAGGAGCAGGTCGAGGAGGTAAGGGAAGACAGTCTCACTCCCTTTGCCTCCGCGATCCTGACCCGTGGCGAGGAGGCTCTCTCCACACTGACGAGCCTCGACACCGTCGTCGATGGCGTCAGGGCAGCGGATGCGACCTTCGGCATCGACCTCGGCACCGAGCGCGCCCAGGTCCAGGCGAGATGCGCGCTGGCCGCCGAGGCCCTCGAAGCGCGCAGAGCCGAACTGGCCGAGGAGCTCAAGCGGCTGGGCGGGCGGAAGGGGAACCTCACCCAGGCCGTCCACCGCGCAGAAAAGCGGCTCACGGAGTTGGAGGCCGGGATCGGAGCCGCGCAGGCCCGCGTGGAGGACGAGCGTCGGCTCGCCGACGAGGCGGTAACCGCCGAGCAGGCACGCGCTGGACGGGCGCGCGAAGAGGCCGGGGCGCGGATCCGCGCAGAGGTAGAGAGCCTGACCCACGAGCGCGACCGCCTCGCCGCGGTGGTCGTCGATCTGGCCCGCTCCTTCAGACCTTCTGCCACCGCCGAGGACTCCGCGGATCCCACACCAGCCACGGTCCTGGAGGACATCGGCGATTTCTCCACCGCCCTCGCGGCGCGCGGCCTCCGGTATCCTGGCCGATGGCCCGCGCGCTTCCTGATCGCGGCCCTCGCCGCCCGCGACACCGGGGCGCTACTCCTGCTCGCGGGTTCCACCGGGATCGGCAAGACCCGCATCGTGCGGGAGGCTGGCGCCATGCTCGCGGGCGCGGGCGCCGGCATCGTCCCGGTCCGACCCGAGTGGCTCGGCTCCTCCGACCTGCTCGGATACGTGGACCCCATCCGGGACAGCTTCGCGCCCACCGACTTCGTCGAGGCTGTCCGGGCCGCCACCGCGGCGTTACCCGGCTCCATCGGGCAGGAGCCGGCGGCGCCCCGCGTGATGGCCCCCTGGTTCCTGCTCCTGGACGAGATGAACCTCGCCCGGATCGAGAACTTCGGCGCGGACCTGCTCGCCGTCCTCGAACGCGAGCCCGCCGATCCCTCTCGCACCCTCCGCCTCTTCCCCGCGGACCTGCGGGACGGCTGGAAGCTGGAGATTGAGAGCCTCTCGCGCGCGAAGGAGCTCGACGCGAGATCCGCCTGGCGGCTCCAGGCCCTGCTGCGGCTCTTCGACCCGGCCTGCCATCGCCAGCAGGATTCCGACAGCCCCCACACCCTACGCCTGCCCGCGAACCTGCTGGTCTGCGGCACCCTGAACACGGACCGTCACGCCTACGACCTGTCCCCCAAGGTCTTCGACCGCAGCTTCGTGGTGCAACTGCCCACCCCGACCTCTGCCGAGGTGTTCGTCGAGAAGGGCTGCGGCGACCTGGGCGGCGTCCCGACGCGCTTTCTCCTCCCGCGCGCCGAGGACCTGCCGCCGGGGGCGCCCTGGGACCGCTTCCCCAGCGTGAGCAAAGCCCTCCAGGCGGCTGTGGAAGCGCTCCGTCCGGCCGGGATCGCGCCCTCCCACCGGCTGGTCCGCAGCGCCGAGGTTTACCTCAAGTACGCCGCGTTCTGGCGGACCGAGGACGGCCCGAACGACCCGAGCGGGCTCGCGGCGGACCTGATCCACCTCCTGCTCCTGCCGCGCCTGGACTGCCCGGCCGACCATGCGCGCCGCGCCCTGGCGGACCTGTCAAGCCTGGTTGGTTCCTGGAACGACGAGGACCTGGAACGCGATCTCGTGTTCCTGCGAGGGCGCGCCAACGATGCGCGCTACGGTGACTTCCGGGGCCTGGCCTGATGCCCTTCACGGTCGGCGGGCTCCCGGCGACCGCTGACGGCACCGCGGTCGCGCTCAGCACCCGCGATCTGCTCAACGTCGAGGGCGAAGCCGTGGCAGCCGCCTGGATGGAGGGCTTCGAGGACCAGCCGTTCACAAGGAGCGGATCGACCTGGACCCCGCCGGCAGCCTTGCAGCATCGCCTCGACACGGCTGGTCGGCTCTACTTGGTGGTGGTGGATGGCAACCGGCGCGTCCGGGTGCCCGTGGACAGATCGCCGGTGAAGCTCACCGATGAGGAACTCCGACTCCTCCTCGCCGAGCTGCGAGACCTCTCCCTCTCCTTCGAGAACCCTTCCATCTACGCCGATCTCGACACCGCCGCGCCCCTCGGCAGGCGGGCCGCGCGCAGCCCCGAGGAGCGGATGGCGGCGCTCTTCGAGGCCCTCGACCGCCACCTCCCGCCCCTCCTCGAGCGGCCGCTGCGCGTCCTCGGCCTGGAGACGGGGGCTGTCCCCGCAGCCCGAGCACGGCCCTCACCCCGCACCCTGATCCAGCGCTTCCTCGCGCCGGAGCGCACCCACATCCTCGGCGTCGCCCAGCGAGAGCAGACCAGCGAGGTGGACTACCTCTGGCTACGCGCCGTCGCGGAGGCCGTCACCGCCTATGCCGCCCGGAGGAGCCGCATCCACCAGGACATCCGCGACGAACCCCGGGAGCAGGAGAGCCCCTGGCTGGCGCGCCACGGGCGCCTCTCACGCATGCTGGCCCATGAAGAGCTCGCCCACCTGACCTCGGGACGCCCGGGTCGGCCGAGCTGGATACTCACCCGCTCGGTCCATGGGGGGGCCATCATGCGTGCCGCTGACGAAGCCCAGGTGGACGAACGCCACATCGCCGCCTCCGAGTGGCGCGGCGGCGTCGAGAACCTGGCACTCTTCCCCGTCGCCGACCACGGGCACCTCTACGAGCTGTGGGTCTTCTTCTCCCTCGTCGAGCTGTTGCGGGGGCGCTACGGCTTCCGCTTCGTGGACCCCGAACCCCAGTGGGTCGCTGACTACGTCGCCTACAGCGCGGAGGGAGGGAACCCCGGCTGGCGCTTCGTGCGCCCGGTCCTGCTGGCGCTGGACACGGTCTCGGTGGACGGTCGAACGCCGATTCGCCTGCGCGTCGAGCTCCGGCACGGACCTTCCCTGGCGCGCGAGGGTGGTGGCGCGCTCACACCGGACGTCTGGATGCTCGTGGAGGGGGGCGAGGAGGGTCGGGAGCGCCGCACCATCCACGTCCTCGACGCCAAGTTCAGCGGACAAGACCCACTCGATCACGCCCGCGAGACAGCCCGCCGCAAGTACCTTTCAGGCCTCGCCGACCGGCCCGTGTCGGCCTTCGTGGCGCTTCCCTCCCCGGCCGCCCAGACCCGCGCGCTCATGGGGCGGCTCGACGGCCTGTTTCGGTCCGGCGGGGGCGGCGCTGGCGAGATGAGCAGCCTGGCCACCGGCCCCGGTCGCCGCTACGGCTTCGCATGGGGCGCGGTAGACGCGCGACCTGGACCCGGCGGGGTGCTCGGGTTGAGGCAGTTCCTCACCCTGGCCTTCCAGTACCATCGCTGGGAACTGCGCCACCTCTGCAGCCAGTGCGGGAACCTGCTCACCGCGGCCGATCTGGACGTCTGGCCAGCAGGTGCCACCAAGTACGCGCAGGCCACGGACGCCGACAGGGTGCTCGCCGCGCACCGGGACGAGCCGCTGGTCGCTGGTGGCGGGGTCTCGATGGACGAACTGACCTACCGCTGCCGGCGCTGTCGGCACTCGTGGCGGAGGCACACGTGCCGGAACGGCCATCTCCTGCTCAAGCACGGCGCCCTCACCCCCCACCGCCGCCTCGACGATGCGGACGGGAACGTCGTGTGCAGCGTCTGCGGGCACTTCAAGGGGGGGAGGAGGTGGTAGGGGGGCTGGATGGGAACGGGGGACTCCGGGGACGAAGGAGACACCTCCCGAACAAGAAGGGCGACCCTGACAAGGGTGTCTGGCGGTTGTCGGCCCACTACCTGGACAACTCCCGTCGGCATTGGTACTGCGAGTATGGAGGTGCCACGATGACCAGAAGGCGAACTGCTGCTCCAGAGGTGGTGAAGGCGTTCCTGTCGTGCTCGGTGCGGCCCCGCGACGCGGCGCTAGTGAATGCGCTCGCCAGAATGCTGGCCGAGCACGGCTTCCAGTGTGTGACGATCGGCAGGAACGAGGCCGCTCCCGAGCAAGTGGACGACGCCGTGAAGCAGCTCGTGGAGAGATGCGACTGCCTTATCGGCCTAGCCACGACTCGCTTGAACGCCACCGATGTGGACCGCCCGACCGACACTCTGCGGCTCGCGACGCCGTACCTGGTCCAAGAAACCAGCGCTGCCCATCAGATCGGACTTCCCTTCGTCGTCTTCAAGGCGGCAGGAGTCGATCTCCAGGGCATCACGAACAGAAATCTCTGGATCGAGGTGAGCCCCGACTTGTCGCCGAACGGGCGTCCGATGGTGAAGAACAAGGTGGCGATGGCGACCAGCCTGGGGCTTCTTCGAGAAAAGGCGCTTGCTCGGAAGAAAAAACGCTCGGCCGCGCAAACCTGGGACATCGTCAAGACGCTGGCTACTGGAGCTGCAGGGCTTTGGGGACTGGCCACCGTCCTCGACTACGCTTCTCGTCCCGAGTGCTTCGGGCTGTTCTACTACCTGGACACCGAATGTAGGAAGTGCTCGGCAAAGGACAAGTGCAAAGTTGAGAAGGCCCGACTTGCCGCGAAGGCAGATGGGTGATGATCACGCCCTGTTCGTCACACCGGCCCGGCGCGTCCAGACCCATCGAGCACACCCTCGGGCTGGGGGAGCTTTCGCCGTCAGGAAAGGAAGGTGAGGCCGAGCAGGCTGCCGAGCGGCGGCGCGTTCGCATCACGCGGAAGTCCTCCTCGCCGCAACGCGAGTCACAAGTGTACAAACTCCGATTTTCTTCATGCTTCACCTGTCGACCGCGGTCGAGTGGATCAGGACGATGACAAACGAGCTTTCATCCTACGTGGAGAACCTGAAGAGGAGCGTCGACATCGTCGATGTTGCTCAACGCCTGAGCCTGAAGGTCGTAGGGACAGGTGCCAAGCATCGCATGGTCCGATGCCCATTTCACGATGATCGCACGCCGTCGATGGCCCTCAACAAGGACGGCGGCTGGTTTCATTGCTTCGGGTGTGGCGAGCACGGTGACGTGATCGACCTGGTGAAACGGATTCGGGGCGTCGACTTCCGCGCGGCCGTTGCGTGGCTGGGAGGCACCCTCCCCGAGGGCCGAACCACGAGCCTCCCGGCCCCTCTCCCCCGCCCGCCGGCCAAGCCCGACCTTCTCCGTGCACTGGAGCTGGCGCTGGTTCGATACCAACGGGCTGCGAACGCAGAGAGGATGCAGGCCTGGGCAAGGCAAAGAGCCATTCCTGTTGATGTGCTCCAGTCGGCCGGAGTCGTCGCCGTAGGCAGTGGCCCACTGGCATCCCAACTGGATGACCTTGACCGCGAGCAAGAGGATCTCCTCCTTGAAGCAGGCCTGCTCAGGCGGTCCATGGCGAACGTGGATCGACGCTACGACGCGTCCAGTGGTCGGCTACCCCTGATGGTGCGTCCATATGACCACTTCAGGGACCGCATCCTCTTCCCCCTGCGGGACCTGGCTGGGACATTAGTGGGCTTCACCGGGCGCTACATTGGCCCGCCACGTACCCCGTCACCGCCCAAGTACCTCTCCAGCTCTGGCTTCCGACGCAGCGAGGTTCTATTTCGGGCAGACAGGGTCCGCCTCGAGTTGCAGAAAAATGGACCCGCCGCAGAGCACCATACAGTCCGCACCGTGTTAGTCGTCGAGGGTCTGGTAGACGCATTGCGCCTGGAGAGTCTCGGCTTCCTCGCCGTCGCTGTGCTGGGGTCTTCGCTCACAGAGGAACAGATCGAAGTCCTCATTGCGCTCGCCGAAGCCGCTGGCGGGGAGATCGAAGTACACGTTGTGCTGGACGCGGATGAAGCAGGACGCAAGGGCACGCGCAGAGCCCTGCACGCACTGTTGGATCGGTCCACCCAACCAGGTGTTGGAATCAGGGTAGACGCCATCGACATCTCCGCCTGTGCTCCAGCGGGTGCAAAGAGGGTGAAGGACCCCGACGAACTGCTCAAGGATACCGAGCCGGACGATGCTGCCGAAGTGCTACGGTGTGGGCTCATCTCGCCCGCGCGGGCGCTGCTGGCCGACTACCTGGACGTCACCCCGACCTCGCTCCTTGAAGCCTGGGAGGGGGCGGACGATGCAACCCGTCTGCAGGCCGTCGCTGCGCTCGTCCGGTCCATCCGCCGACACGCTCATCGGGATCAATGGGGGCGCTCCACTGGAGCGCCCTACCGTGCATGGTGGTTCGGGCAAGGGCAGACGGAGCAACTTCCGTGGGTGGATCTCCTCACCGCCCGGTTGTCGGGAGAAAACGCCTCCCATCGCACAAGGCCTCCCGCGCAGCCCGCCGCCCGCGATGACCGTGCGCTCCTGATGCGAGCCCTCCTCTTGGGCGAGGCCAGTGCTCACCGGCGCGAGGTGCCCTTCGACAAGGGCTCCTGGGACCGGATCAGGCGGACCCCGGACGGTTTCCTCCACCCGCTCGCCAGCCACCTCCAGCAGCTCGACCGGGAGACCAACAGCTTCGCTCCTCTGGACCTGTACTGCGCCACGCTCACGCCCAAGAACGCGGATGAGTCCCGTCTGAAGGCCATGCCGGGGCCTGAGGACTTGGTGCTTCAACAGTACATGCTGCTCCACCTCCTAGGGAATCCGGAAGACTCGGGCTTCGAGAAGTACATTCCAGCCGTGCGATACCAAGTGACGAGATCCGATGGGCCCAAGCTGTGGACGACCGGCCGAGGGGGTGTGGGGGCAGATCGGGTGGTGAGCTTCGCCTACCAGGTAGACATGGACGTGCTGATCGGCACCCGCGTGCCTCGAACGTCCGGCGTGTTCCGCCACTGGTTCGAATGTTGGCAGTCCTACCGTCAGGAGACTCAGCGGCAACTGCGTCGCATGAGAGGCCCCGTATA
Source organism: Pseudomonadota bacterium (assembly GCA_043814015.1). Classification (GTDB taxonomy): domain Bacteria; phylum Myxococcota_A; class UBA796; order UBA796; family JAFGLY01; genus JBDRKM01. Next base: position 6,341 of record JBDRKM010000139.1, on the reverse strand, counting down.
CGCCATGTCCCTGGACATCCGGCGTTTCTACGACTCGGTGCGGTGGACCGACATCCGCAACACGCTGTTTGGTCCGCTCCGGGATGCCATCAAGATCCTCGGCGAGCCTCACAGTTCCTTCGCCCCACTGTTCCGTGGCGAGGAACGAACTCGGGGACTGTCCCCCGATGAGGTCGCGGGCGATGTGGTCGACTGGTTCCGCAACCAGGCTTCCGCCTATTCCTACCACTCCCCCAGGGACGGCATGATGGAAATGGCCGGGGCCGGCGGGATCGGCCTCGTGCAAGGCCCCGATCTGTCTGCCTACCTGGCAAACATCTTGCTCTTCCCGATGGATGCCCGGCTCGTGGAGATCTTGGACGAACTACGCCAAGAAGGCGGGGGCGGGCTGTACGCCCGCTATGTAGACGACATGGTGATCGCGTCCACCAACCGCGACGACCTGCGCCGCCTTCGGGACGCCATCGAGTTTGATCTGAGCCGCCTTGGTCTACGCCTGAAGCCCGACAAGTCACAGGTCATCTCGGGCCAGACGCCGGCCGAGGTCGCCTGGCTCTTGGACCGGGACTTCGTGCCCTCCGGCGCCGCTGGCGAAATGCCCCCCGTCGATGGAGCGGATCCCTGGGCAGACGAGGGCCCCGCAGTCACTCGCCGCGAGGCGCTTCAGATTCTCACGAATCCCGCCATGGACGACCTGACAGAGCAAGACAGGATCGAGAGGCAGCTCAAGCGGGCCGCCCAGGCCTCCGAGCTTCGCCATGGAGACTACGCTCGGCTCGCTGGCCTGACATGGGTTCTGGCCTGCCCCACCCCGGGTGACGGTGGCATGCCATCGGGTGAAACCACGGCTCAAAAGTACGTCGCTGCGTGGAAGCGCATCGTTGACAACACCGAGTGGTCACAGGATTCCACCTCCATCGATCCGGCATGGACACTTCGGCACTACCTGGCCTGGTTAGAAGGCTTTGATCATGCGCTCGAAGGGCGACGAGATCTCGTGCCGAGGCTTTCGTCAGAGGCCTCCTCTGAGCTGGACCGCCGCCAGAGGGAGTTGGCTCGGGCGGCTCTGTCAGGGATCCTGGACGAGCTGTGGAGTCTGCACTGCGCCGGCCAGGCCGACACCTCCGAGCAGGCCCGTGGGCAACTCGAACACACCATATGGCTAAGATGGGCATCTATCTCCACTTCGGCACAGGCCGTCCTGGCGAGACCCGAGAGTCACGGCCTGGCAGTAGACAGGCCAGTCGAGGCCGCCACTTGGCCGCGTTGGCGCGAACACGAGAGCAGTGCGATTCGGCGTTATCGGTTCACTTTCGTGCAGCAGTCTGGCCGGATCGAATTGCTTGACGATGCGGGCGCCTTGGGGAGCCGGGCCGTTCAGGTTGGCGATCACGCGGGCCGCGAATCGATCCGGATGGCATTCTGGCTCCACGAAGCGGTGGCACGAATCACGGCGCCACGGGTGGCCGATGACGCTCGTGATCCGGTTGAGCCACTTCGGAGTCAGGTGAGGGAACCGCTTGGTACCGCATCACCTGCGTTCGCCCGTGAAGTCCATGGCCTGCTCGAGACCTGGCTCCCTGGCGGGGACGAACGCGAGGGCGCCACCGAACCAGTACCAGCTAAGCCGTGGCAGCTCGCAGCCTTTGTATCCTGCCTGCGCGGCGAGGATTTCGAGCTGGTCGAGAGACGCCCCCGACTATGGGCCAGTGCGCTCTCTCGAGGCAGATCTGCAAGGAAGCCGCGGCTGGTCCCCTCTCCTCCGGGCGCTTGTATTCACGCAATGCTGGGCGTCCTCCGTGACGATAGTCCACCCCGGATGGTGGTAGCAGTCGAATATCTCGGTCCTGATCCGAACGCCGATACTCCACCCCGCGAGGTGCTGGAGGCCCGCTTTGAGAGAACCAGGCCTCTGAACCCAGGCTGGACCCAGATCGATCCCGACCCGGAGGCCGATGCAAACCCTCTCACGGTTCTGGAGCGGGCTCTACCTCCGCAATGCCGACTTCTCGACGCGGCCGAGTTGCGACGACATTTCAGTGAATACCCGGATCTCAAGATAGCCTGGCTGGCGAGGTCTTTCCGGGTGCTGGCAGAATCACTGGCCGCCGAGGGGGACGACGACCTCATCGACATTCCCACCTCGCTGAACCTTCTCATGGAGCAGCAGTCTGGCGCCAGCCAGCACTTCGCACTGACCGGCCGAGTCCTGGGCTATCGCGTCTCCGCCGCTCGTGTAGCCAGCTCTGCCTATGTGCGTGGCGGCCATGGAGGGCTCGAACCCGTGGGTGTCCCAGAAGGGATGGGGAGGTACTGGCGGATCGGGATTGCCCTCGCTGACGTACTGGAGGAGTTGCACGGGCTCACCGACGGTGGGCTGGAGAAGCTCGCGGGACCCTCGCGTCATCTACGTGCCAGAACCAGCCGCGAAGACTGGGTCACCCGAACCATGCTCCACCTCTGCCTGGTGCGCCTGACGGGACGCGGCCAGGTTCGAAAGGGCCCGTCGCCATCGGCCCGTGGCTTTCCGGCGACAATCCAGCGAACGCTGGACCACATGGCGTCCTGGCCGTCGACGAGGGACTCCTCCGGCAACGGATTGCGTGCTCGCGTAGCCCACATCCTGGCCCTGAACGTCGCCATCGCGGCGGCCTCGCACCGTTCCGAGGGCGAACCGCCTGGACCCGATCTACCCGGCGCCAACGCCTTGTTCCTGGCCGACGTCGGGCAACGAGCGGTGCCTTTCAACCACGAGTTGATGCAGCTCGTGAACGAGACCTGCCCCATCGAAGCACAGGGACTTGGCGGCCAGCTACGACAGCCGACGCGAGCCTGGTGGGGGCTCGCAACGCGCCTCGACACAGCAGCCCGAGCCCTGGGAGACGACGGCTCATCGGATCAGGCGCCGCAGTCGAGCGGCGTTTCCCTGCCCAAGGAGTTGGTGTGGGCCGCAGGCGGACTACGGATCCTCGCCGTCGCTACTACGCTCCGCGCCATGGTGATCGAGCGTCTGGGACTCCTGGATGACCGACACGGGCTGTTGGCACGGCTGCACCGCGAGACGCCGCGCCTCCGCGACGTGTTGCAACAGCTTGATCTGGGCGACGAGCCGCTCCTGTTGCGCGAGCGTGTCTCTGATTCGCGGGCAGTGCGGCGCCCGACGGTCCGCGACACCGCTATCGAACGTGCAGAGCGCCCGGCGCGGCTCCAAGAGCCCCTCTCCCCCCCCTTTCTCGAAGACATCCTCTCCCTTCTCATGCAGGCCACCAGCCCTGGCGCCGCCAGCGCCGAATCCGACCTGAACATTATCACTCCGCTGGGTTGGCTGGTGTTGTTTGCCCTTTTGGAGGACCCCGTGCTGGGGCGTGTCACTCCGGTCGCGGCCACACAGGGGGTACTGCCCGAGGACTCCGTACTGAGCGAACTTGCCCGTGATCTTGCCTTGCCGTCGAAGGACGAGTCTGACAACTGGCCATGGCTGGGCGCCGAGGGTCTCGCTGATGTGTGGACCCAGGACCGGGCTGCCACGCACCTGAAGATGCTCCACGCAGCAGACCTGAAGCGAGGTTTTCAGACCGAGCCTGTCACGGAGGCGATCCCGCCCGTGCAACGGGGATCCAATGAACTGGGAGAAGGAGAACTCCGCGTCACCATGCCGGGTGGCGGAACCAGCCGCGTTCAGCGCTGGCAGGTTTCTATTTCTGGACTGGCTGGCGAGGACCGCAACAGGCTCCCTCGCAGCACCGCAACGCCCGACGGGCGCGAGTCCTACCACTGGACGGTCACCTGGAATTGCTCCGCTGTGACAGGACGGAAACAGCTCGCGTCCGTGACGTTCGCGCGGCCCGGCCTCGCCCTCGCCGGGCTGTCCGAGGAGACGAGCGGCGACCGGCCGCACGATGACACCCCAGGGACAGGGGCCGCCGCGGCTCGTCCTGCGGACGAGGGGAAGCCTGGCAGCCCGGTGGAGGACGTTGGCGTGCCTGACGAAGACATTCCAGGGCCTGGGTCTGCCACAGCTCAACCCACGGGCGAGGAGGCGCCTGGCAGCCCACTGAAGAATGCGAGCGAGCCTGACAACGCCATCCCAGAGCCTGGGGGCGCCGTGGCTCGACCTGCGGACGAGGCGGCGTCGGGCGGCCCGCTTGAAGCCCCCGTTGTAGATGGCGAAGCGACTGGTACCGCTCCCCCTGGTCCGCCAGCCAAGACCGCCTCCAGCTTTGCGCTACCGAGAGGTCTCGAGAATGCGCAGTCGAACAGCTGGCGGGACCGCGGAGACGCACACGCGCGCCCACTAAGTTGGGCTGGCAGCGGTAGGACCGGCTCCTCCCGGCTACGTGTGGCCTTGCTTCAATGGGAGGTGGACGACAGCTACCGGCATCCGGTGACCGAACTCTGCATTCACGCCTCCCGCGACGTTCTGAAGGGCATAGCCAGGCTCCGTAAGGACCCCAGCGCCTGGAGCGCCAAATTGGCATCGGGCCTTAACGAACGGGTCTCCAGTTGTGCGGAAGCCCGCCGATGCGCCTTCCTCGACAAGGCTCTGGAGATCTGCGCTGCGCTGCGGGTCGATGTCTTGGTGCTACCGGAGTACTCTGTGCGGCCTGAGACGGTGGAGAGGCTCTGCGGAACCCTTGGACGACACGACACGCTGCGCGCCATCCTAGCCGGGACCTACCGAGTTCCCACCTGGCCCACATCTGACAAAGAGCAACCGGCTGGGAGCGCCCTGCTGACGCTGCTCTACAAGGAACAGGCTAGGGCCGGGGCGGGTGTGATCCTGAGCCGGCGGTCCAAGATCTACGCAGCCACTGCTATGGGCGAGCTGATCAGGCCGACCGAGGGCAGCATCCTACCCCTCTACTCCTGCGAAGAACCTTCTCGTGCTGACCTCTTAAGCTACGTTTGCGAACTGGTCTGTGCGGAGAGCTTTGCCGCAACGAGTCCAGCCAACCTGCCAGGCCTGGCGGCCGACATGTATCGAAGATACCAGATCTTCGGCGTGTTCCCAAAGGGTGGAAAAGACGAAGTCCCCAAGCGCGTGAAACACGACATCACAGAACTGGGCCTGCTGCTCTCACCCGACGAACTCTTGCGCCGGTCGGTTGTCCTGGTGCCCGCCATGACAACGCGAACCGTTGATTACGCCTTATTAGGGCAGACGGGTTATCTTGCAGCAGGCATCACCACCGTCCTGTGTAGCGCAGCTGTCCGTGGCTGGGGGCACTCTGGCGGTAGCTGCTTCGTCGGGCACGACAGCTGGATAGACGAGGGGCTCGGTCTGCCGGGCATGCCCCAACCCGGCCCGTACCACGGTGCCCTGCCCGGCCTGTGGCGGCAGACTCACGGCGGGGGCGCGCTCGGCAGCCAAGAGCAGGCTCTGCTGGTCGCTGATGTCGACCCGGTGCACGGCGCAGACCGAAAACCGCGGGGACAGGGCCAGGCGGGCTCTCCCCTGGAGTTGGTCGCCCATATTCCCTTCATCGAACTGCCCCCGACCAGGGCGCCGATCATGGAGGCAAGAGAAGCCCCTCCCTGTCGTTGCGAACGCGCAGCCAGGGAGGCTTGGGAACTGGAAAGAGATGCTCCTAACAAAGGTATCCGCAGGCTGGCTGAAGAACTCGCGGCCAGCGTGGAGAAACTGCTGAAAGTCCACGACGATACCGCTACCAAGGATCGTACAACGACCATGGAGCCCTCGACCGTGGAAGACACCTGCAAGGCACTCGATGCACTTGCTCGGCTGGTCCGATCGAGCCCGGGTCTCAAGATGCGTCTTGAAGCCTTCCGTGGGCACCACGCTGCCAGCCCGCGGTCCTGGCCTCCGCCCGCCCTACTCGACTGGGCCGTTGTTGATCCTTGGCAGGGGCATGGCAGCATCGACATCGACGCGCCGCCCTTCGCGGAGCTGTCGGGGGACGAGTTGGCTCGGCTGCTGTCTCAATAGCGGGAGGCGTTCCCTGCCGCTCTGAACCCGCTCGCACATCGGTCAAGTTCCCATGGGGATTGCCCCAAGCACTTCGCTCGGTTGGCGGGGGACTGAAGGGGACCGGGGGATGAGAGGGACGGTCTGGGATCATGGCCGCTGGGCTCCCCGAGTTCAAGCCCTCGCCATCGCCCTCCTCGCCACCGCCCCGAGCCCCAACACCCTCACGACTTCCTCCAGTGCCCACGATGATATCTCCGTGTACCCATACGGCGGGCCTGGCGGCGCATGGTGACAATAGGCGTACTCGACCTTCACCCCGCCGGGTGAGAGGGTCACGCCCCGCAGCAGCTTGGCCAGCGCCTCCCGCCGCTCCTCCAGGGGGCGAGCGGACCAGGCCGTGCTGACCGCGGCG
>JBDRKM010000138.1:0-2167 GCA_043814015.1 Pseudomonadota bacterium | reverse complement strand
TCCAGATCGGTACCGGGCACCAACTCTGCCTGGACTTCGCCCCGGTCGATGCGTTCGACTCGGGGCTTCCAGTTGTCCTTCAGGCGGATGACGTAACAGACCCCATGCCCTCTCTGCCAATGATTGTGGGACACTCGCCTTTGCCGAAAATAGTGTACCTTGAGGGCGGGGAGGTAGCCCCAGATGACGTTCGAATCAGATCTCAAGGATGGCAAGTCCCCGGAGGTCAGGCCCACGCCCGGGGAGGCGCGGAGTGGAGGCGAGCGTAGCGAGCCGGAACGCAGCGACTCCCCGGGCGTCGCGCGACCGGACCAGGCCCCCGACCCCGAGGTACCCGAGAAAGCCACCCGCCGGAGGTTCTCGGCCCAGTACAAGCTCAGCATCCTCAAGCAGGCCGATGCCTGCAAGGGCACCCCAGGTGCCCTGGGTGAGCTGCTGCGCAAGGAGGGTCTATTCTCCTCCCACCTGGCGTCGTGGCGCAGGCAGCGCAAGCAGGGTGAGCTGCGGGCCCTGACCCCGAAGAAGCGCGGCCGCAAGGGCAACGGCAAGCCGGCCAAGTCCCAGCGGGAGAAGGAGCTGGAACGCGAGCTGCGGCGGCTGCGCCGGCGCAACGAGAAGCTGGAGCTGATGCTCGAGATCCAAAAAAAAACTTCCGAGCTCCTGGGGATCCCCCTGAGCGGCCTGGACAGCGCCGAGAACGACTGATGGACACCGTGGAACATCATCGGCCGTCTGTCGGTACACGCCCCATCTGCGAGGCCCTTGGCGTGGCGCGCAGCACCTACTACCGCCATCGCGTAACCATGGCCAGGACGCGGGCCCCTAAAACGCGGCCCAAGTCGGCCCGTGCGCTTGCCCCTGCCGAGCGCCAGGAAGTGCTGTCCTTGCTGCACTCCGAGCGGTTCGTGGACCAGTCTCCCGGGCAGGTGGTAGCTACCCTGCTGGACGAAGGGACCTATCACTGTGCGGAGCGCACGATGTACCGGATCCTCGCTGACGCGAAGGAGGTGCGCGAACGTCGCAACCAACTGCGCCACCCAGAGTACAAGCGGCCGGAACTGCTGGCCACCGGGCCCAACCAGGTCTGGAGCTGGGACATCACCAAGCTCAGGGGGCCGGTCAAGTGGACCTACTTCCAGCTCTACGTGCTGTTGGACATCTTCAGCCGCTACGTGGTGGGTTGGTTGCTGGCCCACCGTGAGGGCGTAGACTTGGCGAAGAAGCTGATCGCACAGAGTTGCGAGAAGCAAGGAATCCAGCCCGGCCAGCTGAACATCCACGCTGACCGCGGCACCTCGATGACATCGAAGGGCCTGGCCCAGTTGCTTGCGGATCTCGGAGTGGACAAGAGCCACAGCCGGCCGCGGGTCTCGGACGACAACCCCTTCAGCGAGTCGCAGTTCCGCACGATGAAGTACATGCCGGACTACCAGGACCGTTTCGGCTCCTACGAGGACTCCCTGGCGTTCTGCCGGCCGTTCTTCGGCTGGTACAACACCGAGCACCGCCACAGCGGGATCGGGATGCTGACGCCGGAGATGGTGCACTACGGCCGAGCCGAAGAGGTCCTTTCGTACCGCCACCAGGTGATGCTTGCGGCCCAGGCGGCCCACCCCGAGCGGTTCGTGCGGGGCGCACCAAAGCGGATCCAGCTTCCGCAGGCGGTCTGGATCAACCCGCCGCGATCCCTGCTGGCGACCGATCGGACAGCGGCGGAAATCGTCATCCCTGAGCATCAACCCTCACTGGAAGAGGGGGCCGAGTCGACCATCGCGCCTGTTCAAACATCCGGCCCGAGCATGGAGGCGCTACAGTAAATGCGTGAATCGAGTGTCCCAAAGTCGTTGACAGGCGCCGCTCGGGCAAACCTCGACAGGTTCTTTTTTCTCTCCCTCGCAGCCTTCTCGAGCTGCTGTCGAAGAGCGAAAGGCATCCTCAAAGTGAAGCGCTGGCGGTCCCGCATTGTGACCTCCTCACAGGGCAAGTGTCCGACGAATCCAACGGGCTTCAACCGAGGACTCTGCAAGGTGAATGCCACCGCCTGTCCGCCGCTTGGCAGACAACACGGCAGACACGGGTGTCTGACGATTTTTCACAGCCGACGCGTTGCCTTGCCTGCACTCCCCAATTGCGTCGGGTGTGAAACAGACTCAGGGGGTCCGGGGGC
>JBDRKM010000137.1:0-6618 GCA_043814015.1 Pseudomonadota bacterium | reverse complement strand
CGTGTCGCCCCCTATCGGGGGGGCAATATTCTGTCGACCCCCCCAAAAAAAACGGCGTTGGTCCTGTTTGAGGCCGTGCCCTAACCGTGTACCGTCCCCCACTCCGCCAGGTCGTCGAGCCCCAGCCGCGCCAGGGTGTCGGCGGTGGGCCGGCCCGCGGCATCCCAGCCGCGCAGGGCGTAGAAGTCGTCGAGCATCGCAGCGAGGTCTGGCAGGGAGCCGGCCGCGCCGCCGTCGGGACGCGGCTCGGCCAGGAAGCGGCGCGGGAGGGTGTCGTCGGGTCGCCCGATGCCGAGGCGGACGTTCAACAGGCGCTGGAGCTGGAAGATGCGCTCTCCAGTGCGCAGCAGCTCGTCTTCGGCGAGGTCCAGGCCGGTGGCCAGGCGCAGCCAGGCGGCGAGGTGCGAGGGACCGACCTGGGCCTTGATCAAGAACTTGCAGAGCCCGAGCGGGTTGAAGACCGCCATGAAGTCCTGCATGTCCCTGGCCACCTGGGCCTTGCCGGTGGAGTCGCACAGGGAGGCCGGGCCGTCGTAGCCCAGCTCCGGGATGGGGATGCCGCGGTCCACGTGGTAGCTCATGGACGAGAGGTGGCAGGCGCCCCGGTTGCCGGTGGCGTAGCTGATGGCCATGGAGTGCAGGGCGCGGGGGTCGTGGAAGGGCAACTCCAGGCCCTTGACGTGGGGGGCGAGGTCGGCGGCGGCGGGCCCCAGGGCTGCCGCGGCCCGGCGGGTCCCCTGCCCCAGCAGGCCGCCCAGCGCGCGGCCCGCGGCGATCTGCTCCACCAGACCGAGGATGGTGTCACCGTCACCCCAGGCCAACGAGAGGCCCTCGGCGTCGGCGGGGCCCAGCAGACCACGCTCGGCGGCCTCCATGGCGAAGGCCACCGCGGACGAGGTGGAGATGGTGTCGATCCCGGCACGGTTGCAGGCGTCGTTGGCCGCGATGATCACCTCGACGTCCGGGTTCAGGCAGTTGCCCCCGAAGCCGGCGATGGTCTCGTACTCCGGGGCGTGGCCTGCGAGGCCGGCGAAGGGGCCCTCCCGCACCGCCAGGCTCTTGGAGCAGCGCATGGGGCAGCCCCAGCATGCGTGGTGCCGGATGTCGTACCGCGGAAAGAAGGCCGCCGCGGTGGTGATCCGGGCGCCGGCGGTCCAGGCGCCGCCGCGCCAGTTGGCCACGGGCAGGGCCCCGATGACCTCGGCCCCCTCGATGCCACCGGCGGTGCCCAGGGCGGCCAGCGGGCCCGAGCGCGCGCGGATGGCGCCCATATCGGCCCGCACGCGGCGTTTGAGCGTGTCGGGATCGGCGAGGGCCGGGTGGGCGGCGCCGCGCACCACGATGGCCTTGAGGTTCTTGCTGCCCATGAGCGCGCCCATGCCGCCGCGGCCCGCGGCCCGGGCGCCAGGGCCGTCCAGCATCACGCCTGCCAGCAGCACGCCGCGCTCGCCGGCCGGGCCGATGCAAGCGATCTCGGCTCTCTCCCCGAACCGCTCCCGCAGCCACGCCCAGGTGGCGAAGGTGTCGAGGCCGGCGAGCTCGGGAGCGGGGAGCAGGGTGGCGCGACCGCCCTCCACCAGCAGCACGGACAGGACGGGCGCACGCCCGGTGATGGAGAGCCCCTCCACCCCGGCGCACCGCAGACGTGCGGCCCACCGTCCGCCGGCCACGGCCTCGTTCCAGATGCCCGTGAGGGGCGAGATGCCGCAGAAGGATGCCTTGCAGGCGGCGGGCACGGGCATGCCCGCCAGGCGGCCGTTGACCACCAGGAGCGGCGCCGCCGGGTCGAGGGGGGCGCGACCCGGTTCGAGCCGATCATGGAGGAGGCGGGCGGCGATGCCGGAGCCACCGAGGAACACATCCCACCAGGCCGCGGGGACCTCCAGGAACGCGGCGCTGCCGTGGCCGAGATGGATCTCCAGCAGCGGATCGGGCAGAGGGCACCTCCGGAGAGGGAGGCTATCTCCCCTGCGACGGCGAAGCCCGCCAGGCGGCGCGAGGCCGTTCCTGGCGGGCTGACAGCTGAAAGCTGACCGCTGAGGGCCCTTTAGGGCGCGCAGGTCTCGTTGGCCACGCCCGGGGTGCCGAAGTCGCCGCTCTTGCCGATGGCGGTGGTGCTGGCACACCAGTTGGCGATGTCGTCGTTGCCGGTGCTGTCCTGGCCCGCGTTGAGCTGCAGGGCGATGCCCGCGCCGACCTCGTCACCCGCATACGCCGCGGCGGCGTCGAGCATCCCGGCGCTGTTCTGGATGGTGAGCTGATCGCCACTGTTGCCCAGCGCCAGGCTGGAGCCGTAGAAGCCGTCCGGCGTGAAGTCGGTGTAGGCCCAGGCCGTGCCGTCGCTGACCGCGAAGACGGCGTAGCCGCCGGCCGCGATGACCGTGGAGGAAGAGATGGTGCCCGTGTTGCCGGCGTCGTCCACAGCCACCAGCCCGTTGAGGTTCACGGTGCCGGCCGTGGCGTTGTAGACCTCGAACCACTCGTTGTCGGCGTCGGCCGCCACGGAGGGGTTGAACATGAACTCCGTGATGTAGATGTCGCCGACGACCAGATCATCGGCGCACTTGTCGGCGGGGCAGGGCACGGGGGTGTAGTCGGCCAGATCCGCGGCGGTGCGCGGCTCGATCATGTAGGCGCCGTAGCTGTAGTAGACCAGGCCGGTGACGGAGGAGAAGGTGTCGCCCACGGCCAGGGTGTAGTCGGCGGACCAGTCGTACAGGAGGTCGTCCACCGGCAGGGAGCCGTCGAGCTCGAACTCGCCGTGGTCGATGTCGGGGTTGGAGACGGTCACGCCTTCGACCATGACGAAGGTGCCCTCGTAGGGCTCCGCGGTGGAGGGGTCGGCCAGGTCGGCGACGGTGAGGACGGTGGGGGCCGGCATGGGGTTGTGCTCGGAGAGCACCGTGACGGTGTCGGCGTCGTTGATGCCGAGCTCGGAGAGATCGTAGTACTCGGTGTACGTGGCGGTCAGCTCGATCTCGTCGCCCTCGTGCAGGCCGAACTCGCGGCTGCCCGTGTAGCACCAGATGCCGGAGTACTGCCCACCGGCGGCGTCGAGCAGGAAGAAGCCGGCGCCGGCCTCCTCGTGGGGCACGTAGCCGTGGACGCTCACACCCGCGCCGTCCTTGTACAGGCCCTGCTGGATGTCGGAGATGAGGTCGTAGTCGGTGTCGGCGTCGGTGTCGGCGTCGGTGTCGGCGTCGGTGTCGGCATCCGTGTCGGCATCCGTGTCGGCGTCGGTGTCGGCATCCGTGTCGGCGTCGGTGTCGGAGTCCGCGTCGGTGTCCGAGTCGGTGTCGGTGTCGGTGTCGGTGTCGCCCTCGGGGTTCGAGGTGTCGTCCTTGTCGCCGCAGCCGAGGGTGAGGCTCAGGGCCAGGAGGGAGAGAACGGTCAGGGCTCGCATGGGTGCTCCTCTGGGTGGGAAGGTGGCTGGCTGTATAGCCAGGATCGCAGATGGATCCAAGCCCGAAAAACACGCGGCGCCCGCAGGCTCCCAGGGGGGCCAGCGAGCGCCGGGGAGGGCCGGGGGGGACTAGAACTGGTAGTCGTCCCCGTCACGCGGCTCGATCTTGAACACGTCGTAGGTGAAGTTGAGCACGCCGGTGACGCTGTTGATGTGGTCGCCGTTGCCCACGGGCACGGTGACGAACATGTCATCGATGTCCATCCCGTTCCAGTCGGTGGTGACCTCGCCGTAGCTGTCGGGGTCGGAGGTGACGTTCACGTCCTGGGCGGTGACCAGCACGCTCTCGTAGGACTCGAAGTCGGCCGGGGGGGCCTGCAGGGTGACGGCCGAGGGGCTGCAGGAGCCGGTGACCTGGACATCGCCGGCGTCGCCGATGACGAGCTCGGTCAGCTCGTAGTACTCGCTGATCTCGCCCGTGACCGTGACCTGCTGGCCCAGCGCAATCTCGACCTTGTTGTAGTTGAGGTAGATGTACAGGCCGGCCCACTCGCCGCCGCCATCGTCCTGGATGAAGAAACCGGCGCCGTTGTTGGCGGTGGGGGAGGTGGTGCAGCCGCTGACGGTGACGACGTCGCCGGCGCTGACGGTGCCCTGCTGCACGTCGGCGCAGCTCACGTCGGCGTCGGCGTCGGCGTCGGCGTCGGCGTCGGCGTCGGCGTCGGCGTCGGCATCGCCGTCGGTGTCGGAGTCCGAGTCGGTGTCGGTGTCGGTGTCGCCCTCGGGGCCGGTGTCATCGACGGTCTTGGGACAGCCGACCGTGAGGCCGAGGGTGAGGCCGAGGGCCAGGAACAGGGAGTAGCGGGACATGTCTCCTCCGGGAGAAAGGGGGGGGTTCGGAGCGGCCACCGTATAGCCGAGGTTCCGCCCCGATCCAAGTCAAAACTAGCGGGCGCCGGCCGCGGCGAGAGCCTCGCCGAAGAGGGTCAGCCCACGCTGAATCTCGTCGGACTCGATGAGCATGGGCGGGGCGATGCGGAAGACGTTGCCGAAGCGGCCGCCCTTGCCGAGCAGGAGCCCCCGGGCCTTGGCCTCCTCGAAGATGCGGGCGGTCATCTCCGTGTCGGGGGTGCGGTCGCCGGCCACCTCGTCCCGGACGATCTCCACGGCCTGCATGAGGCCGAGGCCGCGCACATCGCCGCAGGTGCTGGGGAAGCGCTGCGCCAGGGCCAGCAGGCCTTCGTGCAGCAGGGCGCCCAGGCGCTCGGCGCGCGCGGGGATGTCGTCCTGCTCGATGACGTCGAGCACGGCGTTGGCCGCGGCCATGGGGATGGGGCTGGCACCGAAGGTGGAGATGGTGAGGCGCGGGATGGAGCGGGCGATCTCGGGCCGCGCCATGCAGTTGGCGGCGGGCAGGCCGTTGGCGATGCCCTTGGCCATGGTCATGATGTCGGGCGTGACGCCGAAGTGCTGGATGCCCCACATGTGGGTGCCGGTGCGCCCGAAGCCGGTCTGGACTTCATCAGAGATGAACAGGCCGCCGTACTTGCGTACGATCTCGGCGGCGATGCCGCAGTACTCCCTGGGGGGGACCATGAAGCCGCCCACGCCCTGCACCGGCTCCACCAGGATGCCGGCGACGGCGCCGGTGGTGGTGTACTGGATCAGGCGCTCGATGTCGTAGGCGCAGCGCATGCCGCAGGAGGGGTAGGACAGGCCGAAGTCGCAGCGGTAGCAGTAGGGCGCATGCGCGTGCTTGACGGCCGCGATCTGGGTCGGGATCACGCGCCAGTTGCTGTGGGCGGTGAGCGACTGGGCCAGCATGGAGCGGCCCGAGTAGCTGTTGCGCAGGGCGATGATCTCCTGGTGGCCCGTGTGGCACTGGGCCAGCATGACCGCCATCTCGTCGGCCTCGGTGCCGGTGCCTACGAAGAAGCTCTGCATGGGGCCGCCGGGCGCGGTGGCGGAGAGGCGCTCGGCCAGCCGCACCACAGGCTCGGTGGGGTAGAGCGTGCTGATGTGGTGGAGTTTGTCGACCTGGGCATGGATCGCGGCGTTGATCCGCGGCTCGCAGTGGCCCATGGAGACCGTGAGGATGCCACCGAAGAAGTCGAGGTAGGCGCGGCCATCGGCGTCGTAGACCCACGATCCGCTGGCGTGGTCCACCGCGATGGGCTCGGCGTAGTAGTTGATGGTGGCGGGAAAGAGGTGCTCGCGGTGCTTGGCGCGGATCTGATCACCGGTCATGGGGGCTCCTTAGGTGTGGAAAAGCCCCGGGGTTCTAGCCCAAATCTGTCGCCACGACACCCGCGCGGGCAGCCCGGCGGATGACTCCGATCAGAAGTACCAGCGGCCGCCGGCGACCATGTCGATGTCGCCCCAGCCGTGGGACCACCCCACGGCGTAGACCTCGGTACACATCTCCGCGAAAGCCTCGGCGGGCACCGCCTTGAAACGGACCAGGCCGCCGACCCCCCCGCTGGGGCCCATGACGAAGTAGTCGGTGCCGTTCACCACGGGGAAGTAGCGGCTGGCCACGCCAACATGGAAGTACATGCCCACATCGCCGAAGTCCCAGTCGCCGAACTCGACGAACCGACGGTCGTACTGGACCCGGGCCTCGAAGAAGTTGGGCGGCCAGGTGGCACCGTAGAACGCCAGGCCGTTGTCGTTGTCGAACCAGTACTTGCCCGTGAAGGCGACAGGAGGGAGGCCGACCGCGACCCCAACGCCGAAGTCCTTGCCGTGGGCGATCTCGGGAGGGTCGGCGAGGGCGACGGTGGCGAGCAGCAGCAGGCTGGCGAACATGGTGATCTCCGGCGCGGCTGGAAGCGATAACAGCGGCGAAGGCCGTGGACCAGCCGCCGGTGGGAGACACCGGAGAGCGCCGAAGGGGACACTCGGTGGGCGACGCGATCCGGGCCCCCGGGGGCGCCGCTCCGGCCCGAGATGATTCCAGACCTCCTGACATGTGCCCCTGCTGAACTGTCCGGTCAGTCCGGCTCCGGGGCCTCGACGGCCGCCTGCCGCGGCCCCGGGAAGGCCATGGAGGAGGGGGGCAGCGGGGCCACCGTGAGGTGGAGGCGCAGGCTGGTGCCAGGGAACAGGGTGGCGGTGTCGTTCAGGGTTTGGCACATGGCCTGGACGGCGAGCGTGCGATGGGGCGCGGACAGGGGGGCCAGGGTGACGTGGAGCGCGTCTGTCTGGACGCGGAT
>JBDRKM010000136.1:0-30202 GCA_043814015.1 Pseudomonadota bacterium | reverse complement strand
CGTCCCCCCCCCCCCACATTCGGCATTTTAGGAGGCCCGGCCATCCTTTTGCCTGCAGATCGCTAGCGTTCTGCCGCGGCCGTCGGCAGGAACGGCAGGTCTTGGCGGAGGTCGGGGAGGGGCC
The DNA here is from genome assembly GCA_043814015.1 of Pseudomonadota bacterium. Taxonomy (GTDB): domain Bacteria; phylum Myxococcota_A; class UBA796; order UBA796; family JAFGLY01; genus JBDRKM01. The sequence goes on along the minus strand of JBDRKM010000136.1, from coordinate 30,078 downwards.
GGCGTCAGCCTGCCTGGCGGACCGCCCCCCCCCGGCCGTTCTGCCGCGGCCGCAGGCCGTCGGCAGGAACGGCCGAGAAATTCGGCATTAGGAGGCCCGGCCATCCTTTTGCCTGCAGATCCGTAGCCTCCGTTCAGCCTGGCTCCCCCCGTCGGATCCCGATCTCTTCTTGGTGAACGCCACATGTGCGGGTATCATGAGGCGGCTTCGATCCCTCGCGAATCGCCTCTCCCTGGGGTGCTGGTATGCGTCGTTCTGCCGCGTTCTTGTTCGCGCTCGCCGCCCCAGGGCTGGGTTGCCTCTCAGATGCCGGCCTCTTTCACCGGGGGCGGCAGCCGGTGGCCAGCACCTTCACCGTCTGCGCCGATGGCAGCGGTGACTACAGCACCATCCAGGACGCCCTCGACGATGTCCCTGGTGGTGCGATCGTGAGCGTCTGCGGGGGCGTCTACCACGAGCACCTGGTCCACAGCGGCGAGAGCGTCGCCCTGATCTCCGCCGACGGGCCTGGCGCGGCGGTGCTCGACGGTGACGGGACGGGCCGCGTCCTGCGGCTGCGAAGCGTCCCGGCACCAGGCTTTGTCCTGAGTGGCTTCACCATCCAGAATGGCTACAGCGACTACCACGGCGGCGGGGTGTACGCGAAGTACAGCGTCGTCCAGCTCGAGCACAACACCTTCCTGGACAACGTCGCGGAGGGCGACGGCGGTGGTCTGTGGGTCGGGGCCTCCGACCTGTCGATCACCGGCAACCACTTCGAGGGCAACACCGCGGGGGACGACGGGGGCGGCGCCACGCTGGACACCTGCTCCGGCAGCTTCGAGGACAACACCCTGGTGGAGAACGAGGCCGACGACGGCGGCGCCTTGTCTACAGAAGACGGTACCGTGGCCGTGCACCGCAACAGCTTCGAGCGCAACGTGGCCTGGGACATCGGCGGCGCGATCTTCGTCATCGGTGACGCCAACCTCACCGGCAACACCATCGCCGACAACATGGCCTGGGACGACGGCGGCGGCTTCTTCTTGTACGAGGGCGACGGCCTCATCCAGGACAACGTGGTCACGGGCAACTGGGCCGAGGACGACGGCGGCGGCGGCTACACCAGCAGGTCCGCGGCCCACATCGTCGGCAACAGCTTCCTGTACAACGAAGCGGACGACGACGCGGGCGGCCTGCGCATCTACATGGGCAACAGCTCGCTGATCGAGGACAACGAGATCTCCTGCAACGTCGCGGCCGACGCGGGGGGCGGCATCAAGATGTCCCACGCCAAGGGCCACTTCCTGAACAACACCGTGGTGGGCAACGCCACCGGCGACCGGGGCGGCGGCATCGAGCTGGACAACGACACCTCCACCATCGAGGGCTGCCTGGTCCAGGGCAACACCGCAGCGCTGGGCGGCGGCCTGCACTCGCAGCTGAACCACTCCACCCACGAGATCATCGACAGCGATTTCGCCGACAACGTGGCCGAGCAGGGCGGGGGCATCATGCTCGAAGAGGACGCCTACCGAGTCACGCTGCGGCGCCTGGAGCTCACGGGCAACAGCGCCGAGAAGGGCGGCGCCCTGTGGGTCCTGGACTCGACCATGACGGGCGCCAACCTGCTCGTGGCCGACAACAGCGCCTCGGACGAGGGTGGCGGGATCGCCCTGGAGGGCTCCCACGCCCTGCTCGAGAACAACACCCTGTCGGCCAACGCGGCCCCATCCGGCTCCGGCGTCCACCTACGCGACAACGGGTCCCTCACCCTGCGCAACAGCATCCTGGCCGGGCACCGCGAAGGCTCGGTGATCCGGGTCAAGCGCAGCCCCACGACCCTCTTGAGCTACAACGACCTGTGGAGCAACAGCAACGACGTCTATGGCATCGACGACCCCACCGGCACCAACGGCAACGTCGCCGTAGACCCCATGTTCGTCGACCCCGACGGCCACGACCTGCACCTGCAACCCGGCAGCCCCGTCATCGACGCGGGCGACCCTGCCGGCAGCTTCAACGACGTCGATGGCAGCCGGAACGACCTGGGTGTCTACGGCGGGCCCGGCAGCGCCTGGCCTACCGCGGCCGCAGGAAGTCGGTAGGGACGGCCGCCGCCGGCGCCCCGCTAGTCGTCGTACGCCGCCAGGTTGTCGAAACCCACGTCCGTGGCGCCGCGGTAGGTGTCGTCGTTGACGAAGAGGATGAGGGCGCCGTGCGTGTAGGTGCTCTGGAGGTAGGAGCCGACGTGCTCGCCGTTGATGTAGGCGCGCAGCACGCTGCCGTCGTGGGCCAGACGGACGCGGTTTGGGTAGTCGAGGCCTGAGTAGAGCAGGTTGCTCTGGGTGCTGCCGGAGCTGCTGCACGAGGTGCCACCGACGCGGTAGCCCACGTTGTAGACCATGCCCCCGTCCTGGCCCTTGATGTGGACGAAGACCCCTTCGTCGGGGTCGAAGCCCTCGCCCAGCATGAAGCCGACGCCGGCCTCCTCGTCGCCGCCATCCCAGGTGATGTCCACGGAGATGTCGTAGGGCGCGTCGAAGTAGGTGTCGCGGTAGGTGGCGTGATGGAGCTGGCCGTCGGCGTTGCCGGTGTAGCCCAGGCGGCCATCCGTGAAGGCCCAGCCGAGGTCGGTCTCGAAATCGGAGGAGAGGTCAGGCTCGAAGTCCAGCAGGCCCGGGAGGGACTGGCTGCAGGGCTCGGTGCTCGAGTCGCAGTCGTCGTCGAGGCCATCGCAGGCCTCGGTGGCGCCGGGGTGCACCTCGGCCAGGCCGTCGTTGCAGTCGGTGCCGCCGCAGGCCGCGTCCAGGGCGCCGTCGCCGTCGCGGTCCACGTCGTCCAGCTCGCCGTCGCAGTCCGCGTCCACGGTGTCGCAGTGCTCGATCATGCCGGGGTGGACGTTGCGGTCGCTGTCGTCGCAGTCGTCGCCACCGCAGGCCACGGCGAGGTGCTCGTCGGCGTCCAGATCGGCGTTGTCGATGGTGCCGTCGCAGTCGTTGTCCAGGCCGTCGCCGCAGCGCTCGTCCGCCTGCCCCGAGACGCGCGCGTTGTGGTCATCGCAGTCCGTGCCACCGCAGCGACTGGGCTGATCGCCGTCCCCGTCGGCGTCCTCGAAGTCGATCTCGCCATCGCAGTCGTCATCCACGCCGTTGGCGCAGTCGTCCACGGCGCCGGGGTTCACGCGCGCGTCGCCCTCGTCGCAGTCGTCGCCGCCACAGGCGGGGTCGAAGTAGCCATCGCCGTCGGCGTCCACGTCGGCGGTCAGGCCGTCGCAGTCGTGATCGGCGTCGTCGCACTGCTCGGTGGCGCCCGGCCAGGCGCTGGCGTCGGCGTCGTCGCAGTCGTCGCCGCCACAGGCCGCGGAGTAGAAGCCGTCCTGGTCGTAGTCGTCGTAGTCCACCGAGCCGTTGCAGTCGTTGTCGATGCGGTCGTGGCAGTCCTCCAGCGCGCCGGGGTGCACGTCCGGGTCGGCGTCGTCGCAGTCGTCACCGTCGTCGCAGGCGCGATCCACGTAGCCGTCATCGTCCAGGTCGCGGTCGTCCACCCGGCCGTTGCAGTCCTGGTCCACGCCGTCGCAGATCTCTTCCGCGTCCGGGTTGACGCCTGGGTCCGCGTCGTCGCAGTCAGTGCCGTTCTGGCAGGCGGCGTCGAAGTGGCCGTCGGCGTCCTCGTCGAGCAGCACGTCGTCGACGAAGCCGTCGCAGTTGTCGTCCTGGCCGTTGCAGCGCTCGACGGCGCCAGGGTTGATGGCGGAATCCAGATCGTCGCAGTCGTCGCCCGAGGCACAGGAGGCGGCGGAGAGGTAGCCGTCGCCGTCGAGATCCACGGTGCATTGGGCGCCCGGGCAGCCGCTGATGCCCGGGGAAGCGAGCAGGAGCAGGCCCAGGGGGAGGCAGGAGCGGAGAACGGGTGTCATGGGGACCTCGTGATCACCCCCAAGATATAGGACCGCGCAACCAGCCGCCGCGTCCGGCTCGCCCCTCTGTGGAGATGTTCGTCATGCGCCTGCCCCCCCTCGCCCTCCTCGCCACCCTCGCCTCGGCCTGCACCTGCCAGCCCGAAGACGGCTGGCCCCACGCGGAGGATGCCCGCTGGCGCGCTGTGCTCGATCCCACGGGAGCCCACGGCACTGGCCAGGGCAGCGAGCCCGTGGTCCTGCTCGAGCCCGGTGATACCGACGGGCAGGAGGCGCTGGCGGTGGGCTACCACGGCGCGCAGCGTGGGCCGCTGGGGCCCGCGCCCGCGATCTGGGCGCCCTGCGCGGAGCCGGGCCTGCCGCGCGGCATGTGGGCGGCCGGGATCGCCGCGGCGCCCGAGCACGCTGGCCTGGCATGGCTGGGCACCGGGGACGAGGTGAAGGTCCCCCGGCCGCCCGCCAACCCCGCCGCTACCGTGGCCCTGGCCCAGGAGAGCCTGCGCGCGCTCGCCGCGCCCGGCGCGCCGGTGGACGCCCCCCAGGCCGCGGTTCGCAGCGTGCTCAAGCTGCGCCGACCCCACGCCCCGCCCCTGCTGTTGGCCGTGGGCGACGCCGACTGCCGCGGTTTCGTGGCGCTGCTGGACGAGCAGGGCCAGGCCCTGGCCTCCGACGAGATCACCCTACCGGGCCCCTCCTGCGCGCCCCTGGCCGCCATGCCGCCGGCCGATCTGGACGGCGACGGCCACCTCGAGGTGGCGCTCCGGGCCGGCAACGGCGAGCCTGGCGTGGGTGTCCTGCGCGCCGTGCTGCGCTTGGAGGTGGAGCCGCCCACCTTGACCCGCGTGTGGCACCGGGAGCTCACCCTGAGCTGCCCCTGATCTACTATCGACGAATTTGCGCGTACTACGCGCAAAAACGTCGATAGTAGATCACGCGCCGCAGGCGCGCGCGCCAATAGGGCGCGGGGAGGGGGGAGCGCCAGCGGTGCGGGGGGGGGCACCCCCCCCCCCCCCAAAAAAAAGGGCAGCGCGCGTGGGTGCGATAACTTTGGGTTGCGGGCGGAGCCCCGCGCTGCGACCCCTCACTCCCCCACGCAGACCTGGTAGGCCTCACGGATGCGGGCGTCGCGGCCGTGGCCGCGCTTGACGAGGTTGACCAGGAAGGGCGCGGCCCGGGCGCAGTCCTGGTGCTGATAGAGCATCCAGGCCGCGGCGGCGTCGGCGCGCAGATCCTCGGGGTGGGCACCGGAGTAGGCGCGGTAGGCCGCCAGGGCCTCCTCGATCCGCCCGGCGTGGTCGTGGGCCATGCCGAGGTAGAGCTGGATGTCGCCGGCGCGGGAGCCGGCCTTGCGGGCGCCCTCCAGGGCGCGGACGCCCTCGTCGTCGCGACCGGTGAAGACCAGGGCCAGGCCATAGAGGTAGAGGATCTGGGGGTCTTCGGGGGCGACCCGCAGGCCGGCCTCGGCCACGCGGATGACCTCTTCGGGCTGCTCGGCGTCCACCCGCTGGACCAGCTCCAGGCGGTAGCCGCGCGGGTCCTTCGGGTTGATGACCTGGATCCGACGGGCCAGCTCGATCCCCTGCTCGCCGCGGTGCAATTCACGGCACAGCAGGGAGGCGTTGGAGAGGGCCATGGTGTGGCTGGGTTCGAGCTCCAGGACCGCGAGGGTCTCATCCAGCGCTCGCTGGACCTCACCCTGGGCGCGCAGGGCCAGGGCCATGCGCGCCTCGATCAGGCCGGGCTCGCGGGCCACGAGCTCCCGCAGGCCGGTCAGGGCCCGGGGCGACGCCGGCTCGGCCTCGAAGGCCTGCAGCGCGGCCAGGGTGTCGGTGCGGTCGCGGGGATCGGGGAGGGCATCGCGCGCGCCCTCCGGCGGGGTGAGGGGGGCCACGTAGCCCAGGGCGGCCAGGCGCTCCTGGGTGGCCACATCCAGGGCTCCGGGCTGCGGCGTCCCCTCCCCACCGTGGGCCCGCGCCACGGCCAGCAGGCGGTGCTCGTCGACCTGCTGGGGGTGGGCCTCGCCGGGATCGGCGGCCAGGTCGTAGACCTCCAGCGTGGGCCCGACGCGCAGGCGCTCCCGGCCCTCCTGCACCGCGGAGAGCTCGCTCCAGCCGTAGTGGAAGCGCGGGAAGAAGGTCTCGGTGTAGACCGGGACCTCCGGCAGTGGCCGCCCCTCGACCGCCGGGCGCAGGCTGCGGCCCTCGCCCCAGGGCGTGAGCCCCAGGTAGTCGGCGATGGTGGCGGCCAGATCCACGCTGCTCACCGGCTCCTCCACCACCCGCGCGGCGCGGGGCGCGTCGGGCACGGGGGCGAGATCGAGCCGCGGGTCGAGCCCCGCGGGCCGCCGGGTGGCCTCGCCCATGCCCGGACGGGGCTCGGGCTCCTGCAGCGGACCCTCGATCCCGCCTGGGGGCCGGACGATCAGCGGCACGCGGGTGGTGGCGCGGTGCACCAGCAGGCCGTGCTCCCGCTCGCCGTGGTCCCAGAGCCCCTCGCCGTGGTCGGCCACCACGACGATGAGGGCCGCCGGATCCATGGCATCGAGCAGGCGCCCCACCAGGGCGTCGTCGAAGGCCACCTCACCGCGGTAGGGGTCGCCCTGCCAGCCGGGGTGATCGGCCCAGGGGGTGTGGGGGTCGTACAGGTGCACCCAGGTGAAGGTGGGCTGGCCCTCCGCGGCCCGCAGGAAGGCCAGGGCGGCGTTCACCGTGTCGGCCCCGGGCAGCTCCAGCTCGCCGAAGGCTCCGGCCGCCGCCACATCCTGGGGGTTGAAGGGCGCGCGGTAGGTGTCGAACCCGCGATCCAGGCCCCAGGCGGCGTCCAGCACGTAGGCCGAGACGAAGGCCCCGGTGCGGTAGCCGGCCGCGCCGAGGCGCTCGGCGAGGGTGGGGACCTCATCGCGCAGCCGAAAGCCGCCGTTGTCCCGCAGGCCGTGGGTGGCCGGGTAGGTGCCGGTGAGGATCGAGGCGTGGGCCGGCAACGTGAGCGGGACGGGGCTGATGGCCTCGCGGAACAGAGCCCCGTGCGCCGCCAGATCGTCCAGGCGGGGGGTGGCCGCGAGCGGATCGCCGTAGGCACCCACGCGATCGGCGCGCAGGGTGTCCAGGGTCACCAGCAGGACGTCTGGACCGCCGGGCCCGGGGGGCTCGGGCGGCGCGGGCAGCGGGGCGCAGGCGGAGAGCAGCAGCGGGAGGAGGGGCACGCGCATGGTGCTGGGGCCGTAACCTCCACCAGGCCCTTTCCTCCATGGCCGGGCGTGACTAACGTTGCGGGCCTGCCAAGGAGCGCGCCATGCCCATGTACGAGTACGTCTGCGGCCACTGCGGCGAGGAGTTCGAAGACCTCGTCCCCGCGGGCACGCCCGACGACGAGATCGAGTGCCCCGGCTGCGGTCGCGAGGGCTCATCGCGCCGCAAGCTCTCCACCTTCGCCGTCAGCGGCTCGCCCACCGGTGGCTCCCTCGGCGGCGGGTCCTCCTACTCCGGCGGCTCCTCGGGGTTCTCCTGAGCCGGGTGCTGATGGCGGTGGTCACCGTCCGTGACGATCCAGGGGAAGCGTCAACACATGTCACGGGTCCCTCGTGGTAGGATCCGATTGGTGTCTTATCGACACCAGATCCACGGAGATCAAGGAGTCCCGACATGTTCACCCTCAAGATGCCGCTGTGGTGCTTGGGGCTGGCGCTCACCGCGGCCTGCAACGGCCCCGGCGATACCGGTCTCGTCGATGCCGACGGGGACGGCTACGAAATAGGGGTGGACTGCGACGACGACGACGCCGGCGTCCACCCCGGGGCCGACGAGGCCTGCAACCAGGTGGACGACGACTGCGACGGAGAGGTGGACGAGGCCACCGGCTCCCAGTGGTACGAGGACTCCGACGGCGACGGGTTCGGCAACCCCTACAGCACCTTGCAGGCCTGCGAGCAGCCCGAGGGCTGGGTCGACGGTGCCACCGACTGCGACGACGACGACGCCGGCGTCCACCCCGGCGCCGACGAGCGCTGCAACCTGGAAGACGACGACTGCGACGGCGCGGTCGACGAGAGCCCGATCGACGCCGGCACCTGGTACCCCGACGCCGACCGCGACGGCTATGGCGACGATGCCAGCGCCATGAGCGCGTGCCAGCAGCCCAGCGGCACGGTGGCCGAAGGCGGCGACTGCGACGACACCGACGCGCACGTCCACCCCGACGCCGACGAGCGCTGCAACGGTGTGGACGACGACTGCGATGGCGCCACCGACGAGGCTGACGCCATCGATCCGCTCACCTGGTACCAGGACGACGACGGCGACGGCTACGGCCAGGAGGGCGCCACCGCGCAGGCCTGTGCCTCGGGCACGGGCTGGGCCGTCGAAGCCGGAGACTGCGACGACACAGACGCCGGCGTCCACCCCGGCGCCGACGAGTACTGCGACGAGCTCGACTCGGACTGCGACGGCGAGGTGGCGGAGGACGACTCCCTCGACGCACCCCTCTGGCACCCCGACGCCGACGCAGACGGCTACGGCGACGCCGCCACCAGCGTGGCGCGGTGCTCGGCCTCCGAGGGCCTGCTGGCCGACGGCTCCGACTGCGACGACACCGATGCCGGCATCCACCCCGACGCCGACGAGGTCTGCGACCTGGCGGACAACGACTGCGACGGCCTGACGGACGATCCGGCCGCGCTCGACGCCGCCACCTGGTATCAGGACGCCGACGCCGACGGCTGGGGCGTCGACGCGCTCACGGACATCGCCTGCTGGCAACCGTCCGGCTTCGTCGCGCTCGCCGGCGACTGCGACGACACCCAGGCCTCGGTCAACCCCGACGAGATCGATCTCTGCGGCGATGGCGCCGACGCCGACTGCGACGGCATGGATTCCCTCTGCCCCGCCGCGGGCGACCTCCTGATCACCGAGATCATGAAGGACCCGGCCGTGCAGAGCGACAGCGCCGGCGAGTGGGTCGAGCTGACCAACGTCTCCGCCGTCACCTACGATCTGCAGGGCATGGTGCTGGCGGACGACGCCTCCGACCACTGGCAGGTCAGCGACTCCCTCGTCCTGGGTCCGGGCGAGATCGCGGTCCTGTGCCGCTCCGTCACCGCCGCCGCGTCCTGCGACCTGGTCTACTCCAGCTTCCAGCTCGCCAACGACGGCGACGAGGTGATCCTGGCCACCTGGGGCACCACCGGCAGCGACGGCGACGTCATCCACGAGGTGATCTACGCCGACACCGACGGCTGGCCCGACCTCGCCGGGGCCTCCATGTCGCTGGACCCGGGCGCCTATGACTCCACCAGCGCCGCCGATCCGGCCAACTGGTGCGACGCCAGCACGACCTTCGAGACGGGCGACTACGGCACGCCGGGTGTGCTCAACGGGAGCTGTTTCTGAGGGCTACAGCAACCCCACCTTCGCGTTGAAGGCCTGGATCAGCTCGTCCCACTGGCCGACCTGGGCCCAGGTCTCCTCCCAGAAGTCCGGGTCCCAGAGCTCGCGCAGCTCGTCCACGCCGCGCTGCTGCTGCTCCACCCAGGTGTAGTACTTGAAGTTGTGCAGCGCGCGGCGGTCGGCGAAGTTGAGCTCGCGCAGGTGGTCCGTGCTGATGCCGTCGAGCCAGCGGGCCTTGTGGCCGAGGGCGTCGCGCTCGGTGTAGGGACCGTTCTTCTCGTTCTCCTCGTCGATGCGCGAGCCGTACATCTCCATGGAGTCGGTGAGCGGGGTGAAGATGATGTCGCGGGAGCCCATCTCGTAGTAGCGCGCCATCTTGATGGAGGAGACCAGGTTGGAGATGCTGGAGATGCCCAGCAGGCCGAGGTTCTCCACCAGGGCCTCGGCCACGCCGGCGCGGCGCAGCAGGGCGCGGCCTTCGGGCTCGTTGAACAGGCGCATCAGGTCGATGGTCTGCTGGTCGTCCACGGCGATGACCATGTCGGTGTTGCGGACGTTGTGCACCCACGGCACGTGCTTGTCGCCGATGCCCTCGATGCGGTGGCCGCCGAAGCCCATCTCGAGCAGCGTGGGGCACTGCAGGGCCTCGCTGGCTCCAACCCGGATGAGGGGGAAGTGCTCGCGCAGGTAGTCGCCCGCGGCGATGGTGCCGGCGGAGCCGGTGGCCGAGACGTAGCCGGCCATGCGGCTGTCAGGGGCGCGCACCTGCTCGAAGAGCTCCTGGATGATGGAGCCGGTGTTCCAGTAGTGCCAGATCGGGTTCCCGAACTCCTCGAACTGGTTGAAGATGACGACGTCGTCCTCGGTGCGGCGCAGCTCCCAGCACTTGTCGTAGATCTCCTTGACGTTGGACTCGCAGCCCGGGGTGGCGAAGACCTCGGCGCCGATGGAGCGCAGCCAGGAGAAGCGCTCCTGGCTCATCTCCTCGGGCAGGATGGCGACGGCGGTGCAGGCCAGCAGGGCGCAGTCGAAGGCGCCGCCGCGGCAGAAGTTGCCTGTGCTCGGCCAGACCGCGCGCTGGGAGGTGGGATCGAAGTTGCCGGACACCAGGCGCGGCACCAGGCAGCCGAAGCCGGCCCCGACCTTGTGGGCGCCGGTGGGGAACCACTTGCCCACGAGCCCGATGATGCGGGCGTCGGTGCCGGTGAGCGCGCGGGGGAACTCGATCCAGTTGCCGCGGTTGTACAGGCCCGTCTGCGGATCGTTCTTCCAGGTGATGCGGAAGAGGTTGATGGGGTCCACGTCCCAGAGCCCCACCTCGGGCAGCCGGCGCCGGATGGACTCGGGCACGAGGCTCGGGTCGCGCTGCTGCGCGAAGGTCGGGATGATGATGTTGCGCTCGCGGCAGCGCTGGGCGGTCTTCTGGAGCACGTCCTCGTGGATCTGGTCGATGATGCGCATGGGAACCTCATGGCGGACGGAATCCCGGCTTCTAGCCGAGTGCCGCCGCCGTGGCCAGGGCCCGGGACGCCGTCTACCTCGAGAACTCCGCGCAGCAGCGGAACCCACGCGCGGAGGGGTTCCAGGTGGGCGCGTAGTCGCAACGCTGGTTGGTGCGGGAGTCGCCGCAGTTGTAGGCCCCGCCGCGCACGGGGTACGGATCCGTGCCGGTGACGTACTCCCACAGGTTGCCGCTGATGTCGAAGACGCCGTAGCCGTTCACGCAGCCCGGGAAGGAGCCGGTGGGCTCCACGCCATAGGTGCCGCCACAGGCGTAGTAGCAGCCCGCGTATGGGGCGTCACCGTGGCTCTCGCAGTCGCAGGAGGCCGCCGTGCTGTCGCAGTCGCAGTAGGTGTCGATGCCGTTGCAGGTGGTGGCCTCGTAGTCGTCGCCGTAGGGGTAGACGGTCTCGTCGGGGCCGACACAGGTGGTATACCACTCGGTGGGGGAGCAGAGGCGCTTGCCGGCCCCCGCGCAGGCGGCCTCGGCCTCGGACAGGGTGGTGACACGCCAGGGCTGCACGCCGGCACGGGAGGTGGCCTGGCTGGAGTCGGTGCCTGCGCTGCCGGCGGTGGCGTCCGGGCGGGAGGCCTCGTAGCGATCGATGCAGAAGGCGTCCCCGATGGAGACCATGCCGCTGGGGCAGCCCACCACGGGGCCCGTGTCGATGGGCGCGGTGTCGTGGGTGTCGGTGTCGGGAGGCTCGCTGTCGGGGGGCTCGCTGTCGGGGGGCTCGCTGTCGGGCGGGGACTCATCCGTGTCGTCCACGCAGTGGTGCGGCTCGGTGTCGCCTGTCTCGGTCACCGCGGAGTCCGCGGTGTCCAGCGGCTTCTCCCCCTGGCAGCGCGAGGCGGCGGCCATGACGGTGAGCAGGGCGACGCCCCAGAGGGCGGTGACAGGCAGGGCTCCTTCGGCCATGGTTCCTCCTCGGGCGGGCGACCCGTGTCAGGCAGATTCTACCGCGCAGCGGCGGTGACCCGCTCGTACTCCTCCTCCAGCACGTCCACGAGCTGGACGCGATCCAGCTCGCCCTGGTACAGGCGGCCGTCGATGAACAGGGTGGGGGTGGCGTTGACCCCGGCGGCCATGCCCTCACGCTTGCTGTCCACCAGGCGCTGGCGCACGGCCGGATCCGCCACGGCGGTGTCGTAGGCGGCCATGTCCATGCCCAGCTCCTCGGCCCAGGGCCGGAGCTTCTCGATGGAGAAGTTGTCGAAGCGCTCATAGGCCAAGCCCAGAAACTCCCAGAACTTCCCCTGGGCGTGGGCCGCCAGGGCGGCCAGGCCGCCCTCTGTGGAGCCCTCGTGTCCCTTGATGGGGAAGACGCGGTAGACGAGCCGCACCTTGCCCTTCAGCGCCCCGCTCTGGATGTCCTCCACGAGCTGCGGGGTCATGCGGGCGCAGAAGGGGCAGCGCAGGCAGGCGTACTCCACCAGCAGCACGGGGGCGGCCGCATCCCCCACGCTGGGGGCGCCCTCGAGGTCCATGGCCGGCTTGCTGCCGGAGGGCAGCATGGAGCGCGCCCGCAGGCGCAGGGCCTGGTCGATGGCGGCGTCGTCCTGCCCGGCCCCGACCCGCCGGCAGATCTCGCCGGCCAGGCGCCCGGCCAGGGGGCAGGCCTGGGCCTGCTCGCGCAGGCAGGTGGCCACGGTGTCGTCGCAGCAGTCGTACAGGTACTGCCGCTCCATGATGGCGGTGGCCCGGGCCAGCTCAGCCGCGCTGATGCCCTGGCAACACTGGACGTCGGTGGGCTGGGCCGCGGCGGCGTGCCCGGCGGGCAGGAGCAACACGACGGCGAGCCAAAGGACACGCAGGATGCTGGAATCAGGCACGTTTCCTCCCGAAGAGACGATCCAGGCCGAAGGGACGGGTGTCGAGGAGCTGAATGTAGAGACCCATGAGCAGCCAGGTGCTGTCCCGCACGATGGTGTGCCAGGAGATGGGGTCGTCGCCCCCTTCGGAGGCGAAGCAGCCGCAGCCCATGTCCAGGCCGCGGGCCAGGGCGATGCACAGGGCGATGATGAACATCACCATCATGCCGTTGATCAGCAGGGCCGCGGCGCGGGTGCGGAAACCGACCACCAGCATGATCCCGGCGAACAGCTCGATCCAGGGCAGGATCAGGGCCTGCAGGTTGATGAGCTGCAGGGGCAGGATCTGGTAGGTGGCCACGTCGAGCGCGAAGGTCGCGGGGTGCAGGATCTTGTGGTAGCAGGCCACCAGGAAGACCCCGCCCAGGTACCAGCGCAGGGCCAGGCCGATCCAGGCGTAGCCACGCCAGGCGGTGAAGCGGTTCATGGGGCCACCTCCCTCGGCTCCAGGCTGGCCTTCACGGCCTGCCAGCCCCCGGGCACGTAGTGGACGTTGCGCATGCCACGCCCGGCGAGCTCGCGCGCCAGCTCCTGCCCCGAGTCCGGTGCGAGGCCGTCGCCGAAGACCACCACCCGGGCGGCACCGGTGGCCACCAGATCGGCCAGGACGTCGTCGGCCACCGGGTCGAGGAAGTCGAAGGGCACGCTGCGCGCGCCGGGAGCCTGCCAGGCGGCGCGCCCGGCGGCGTCACGGGCGTCGATCACCAGCTCGCGCTCGTCCTCCCAGCGCAGGCCGGCGGGCTCCAGGGCCTCGACCTCGCCCACGGGCTCGGGGCAGGGCACGAGGATGCGGTAGGCCTCGCGGGCCACCAGCGGCAGGGCGTCGGGCCTGAAGGCGTTCACCCCCAGGGCCACGACGACCGAGAGCAGCACGACGATGGCCGCGTCGCGCGAGGTGGTGAGGATCAGTCGGCGCATGAGGACCCCCTGCGGGCCGAATCCTCCTGGCGCAGCAGATCCTGCACCCGGTCCAGGCCCTGGTCACCGCCCGCGTCCAGGCCCCAGTCCCACGGCAGATCGAGCCCCGGGGGCTGGACCGCCCTGGGCAGACCCGGATTCCAGGCGCGCTGCCAGCGGGCCTCGAGCAGGACGCGGTGGTCGGTGTAGTCGTAGGACTCCATGCTGCTGGCGCGATGGGAGAAGGCGTAGTCGAGGCCGAAGCGCCAGCCGTCGAAGTCTCTCGTCCAGGGGCCGATCTCGGCCTTGAAGGCCAGGTCGTGGCGCTCCTCCACCGAGGGCTCGTACTCCCCGAAGCGCGGCCAGTCGTCCCACAGCACCATGGCCCGGGTGAGCACCATCCAGTCGCCCGGCAGGGGGACGCGCAGCCGCGCGAGGCCGGTCAGGCCCCAGGAGCTCCAGGCCGGGTGCCGGGCGAGCTGGTAGCGGCCGGCCGCCACCCCCGTGAGGTTCCAGCCGCCGCCCAGCGGCAGGACCAGGGCGCCCCCGCCGTCCCACTCCCAGCGGGTGCGGACGAGATCGCGGTACACCCGCCGGCCGGAGCCGGCGAAGAGCTGCACCCGCTCCGAGAGGTCGAGCTCGAGCTCGCCGCGGTGGGCCTCCATCAACAGCCCGCCCTCCACCTCTGACATGCCAGCTTCGAGCTCGTCTTCGTCGGCGTCGCCCCGCAGGCCCATCAGCTCGCCCGAGTACAGCAGGCGCAGCCGCCGGCCGTCGGCCGGGCCCGCCTCACCCCCGAAGCGCACGCCGCCCGAGAGGTAGCCGAAACCCTCGGCGTCGTCGGTGAGCGGCGCGAAGCCCTTGAGGCGCGCCTCGGCGAGGGGGCGCAGGCGTGGCCCGGACCAGGGCTCGTAGCGCATGACGGCGTCGAGCGCGGCCACCGGGGAGGCCGGGGCGCGGACGCCGGCGGCCCCGGAGCCGGCATCCTGCGGGGCGCTCTCGATGGCGTTGGTGGTGCCACCGCCCGAGGCCTCCAGCCGCAGGCTCCAGGGCTCGCCGCGATCGCCCAGCAGATCCCGACGCAGGGAGGCCAGCATGGGGCGATCCTCGGCGAGGAGGCCAGGCGCGCGCGAGGCCTCCTCCACGGCGGCGAGGGCAGCCTCGGGCTGCTCCTGGAGGCGCCCGAGGGTGGCGCGCAGCAGGGCGAGGCGCCCCGCCTCGGCCCCGGGAGGCTGCGCGGGCGCCCCGTCGAGGAGCTGGCGAGCCCGCGCGAGATCGCCGTCCTCCAGCACGACCCAGGTGGCCCAGGCGCGGGCGCGGGCGTCGTCGGGGTGGGCGTCCACCAGGGCCAGCAGGGTGCGGCTCGCCCACACCCGGTTGCCGCTCTCCAGGTAGGCCCAGGCCAGCAGCATGCCGAGGTCGGGATCGTCGGGGTGTTCGGCCCTGGCGTCCTTGCAGCGCTCCACGGCCGCGCGGGCCTCCCCCTGCGCCACCAGGCAGGCCACCTGGGCTTGCAGGCAGACGGGGTCCGCGCCGCAGGCGGCCGCGCAGGGGTCCGGCGCCTCGCCGGCGAGGGCGGCAGACCACAGGAGGGTGAGCAGGGGGCTCATGGCGCCTCCGCGCCGTCGGCGCAGCAGCGGAAGCCCTTGGCGCTCGGGAAGTTGCCCGACTCGACGCCGTCGTAGTCGCAGCGGTGGAGCAGCTCGCTGTTGGAGCAGTTGAAGGCGCCGCCGCGATAGTGGACGTAGCCGTCGTCCGTGTCCACCACCTCCCAGACGTTGCCGTTGATGTCGAAGACGCCGTAGGCGTTGGTGCAGCCCAGGAAGGCGCCCGTGGGGGTGGGGTGGAAGTCCGTGTCGCACTCGGCGCGGCAGCCGGGGTAGGCCGCGTCGCCGTCGGGCTCGCCGTCCCCGTCGCAGTCGCAGAAGGTGTCGATGCCGTTGCAGATGGGCGGGCTGTAGTCGTCGCCGTAGCTGTAGCTCAGGCGCTCGGTGGTGGCGCAGACCAGCTCCCACTCCTGGGGGGTGCACAGCCGCTTGCCCGCGGCCGCGCAGGCCGCCGCGGCGATCTGCGGGTTCATGCCCGCGGTGGCGTCGTTGGAGTACCAGGGCATGACCCCCTCCTGGCTCACGGCCCGCGAGCCGTCGGTGCCCGCGTCGGTGGCCGTGGCGTCGGGACGGGACGCCTCGTAGATGTCCACGCAGTAGGCCCCGCAGATGGACACCATCCCCGCGGGACAGTCCAGCACCTCCTCCGAACAGTCCTCCACGCAGCGGTGCCCCTCGCAGGTGAAGGGGACGCCACCGCAGTCCGCGTCCTCCTGGCACTCGCCCTCGCCGCAGGCGCCCGTGGCCAGATCGCAGGTCTGCCCATCGAGGCAGTCGCGGTCCTCGGCGCAGCGCTCCTGGACGAGGCAGCCGTGCGCCAGCAGCGCGCTCACCCCCGTGAGCAGCAGGCCGAAAGTTTCCACACCACGTTTCATCATCGCGCTCCGCGGGCGGGTTTGGGATGAACCACCTTGCCCGCTGCGCGCGCGCGCGTCAATCGACGGGGATCAGGTTCCGTTCGACCCCAGCCGCAGGCTCAGGTCGATGAGGTGACGCTCGCGCCCCCACAACGGCAACGACCAGGCGAGCAGGATGCAAGCTCCCTGATACTCGATCACGGGCCCCGTCGCCCCCTCACAGGGCGCCACGATGGGGTGGTGCCAGAGGCGCGCGGGCTGGGACACGCGGACGCCCAGGCGCACGCTGCGGCGGCTGTCACCCCAGCTCAGGTGGCGCACCGCCTTGATCTCCTGGGCCCGGGAGAGGTCGAGGCGCTCGCCCTCCACCTCCAGGTAGGCGCCGCCGGAGAGGTCGGAGTCGAGGTTGAGGTTCAGCTCGACGCCGAACCAGGCGTCGAAGGGATCGGGGCTGCGGTTGGAGATCTCGTAGTGCACCCCGATGTGGGGGGCGTCCCGCTCGATGTCCAGGCGCTTCACCAGGCGCACCAGGCGGCTGATACCACCCTCCGTGACCGCGCCGTCGCGCCCGAGGCTCACCACGGCCAGGCCCTCCTCCGGGCGGGGCTCGGCCATCAGCACCTGGTACTCCGCCCCGAGGAAATCCCCGATCTCGGGGTGCTGCCCGCGGGCGAAGCTCTCGAGGGTGGCCTGAGGGCCCAGGAAGTGCTCCTGGAGGGTGGCGCGCTCGACCCGGTCGAGGCCGAACAGGGGCGGCAGGCGCGCCGGGCGGGGATCGGCCGCGACCGGCGTCTCCTCGGTGTCTCCGTCTTCGTCGTCCTCCTCGACCTGCAGGGTGGCGCCGCCGAGGAACACCGCCGCCGCGCCGGCCGTGCCCGCCGAGGAGGGAGACACCAGCGCGGGCAGATCGTCGCCACCGCACAGGGCGTTGGAGGCCGCCTCACAGCGGCGGGTCAGCGTGTTGCAGAGATCCGCTCCCGCCTCGATGGACTCCAGGCGCACCACGGCCCCGCCGAGGGCCGGATCGATCTGCAGCTGGAGGTGGGGGGTGACGACGGTGATCTCCTCGCGCCCATCGCAGTCGATGTCCTCGCGCTCGACCCGCAGGCGGCGGGTCTCCCCCATGAGGCGCGCGACATGGTGCTCGGCCCGCATCACCATGGCTACGCAGCGGTGGCGCAGGCGCCCGCGATGGATTCCTCCCCAGGGGTCGTGGGTGAGGACCGCGGCCGCCTGGGCCTGGTAGAGCATCATCAGGGCGCGCTCCAGGCCACGGGACAGCTCAGCGCCGGTGCTGTGGTACTGCGACGTGCGCGCCACGGCGGCCAGCCGGGCGACCTCGCGCGATCCGGCGAGCATGCGCTTGTGCAGCCGATTCCCCTCGGAATAACGCGCGAGGAACGCCTCCCAGGGGAGGGGGGGCGCGACCCGCGGGGCCTCCACGCCGGCCAGGCGCACCGCGCCGTTGGAGCGGAGGCCGCCATCTTCTGGTTCGCGCAGGCGCGCCTGCACCGCCGGCGCGATGCACGACGGCAGGTAGCGCCGCCCCTGGGGCCTGAACCGCTCCAGCACGCCCGCGAAGCTGGTGAGCTTGACCCAGTGATCCTGGGCCACGAGCAGGGCCAGCGTGCGCGGCAGCCAGGCCCCGGAGCGCCCCCAGCACAGATCGGCGGAGCCAGGCTTGAGGCCGAGCTCGCGCGCGTCGAGCATCCAGGTGACCAGGGAAACACCGCGGGCAGCGTGGCGCCGGAGCAGGCCGAGGACCCGCGAGGTCTCCAGGTGCGGGCCGACGGCATCCTGCGCCCCGTGATCTGGGATGACGGCGACGCAGGCGCCCTCCCGCTCCACCATGAAGTAGCCGTGCAGCGCGTCGGCGGGCACGCCCGCGCGGTGCAGGCAGCCGGCATCGAGGGTGGTGAAGCCCAGCCCCGCGCGCGCCAGCAGCCGTGGCATCCCCGGATCCCAGGCGCTGTAGGCCAGGTGCGCCCCACGCGGGCGGGCGCCGAAGAGCTGCTCGGCGCGCCGCGATGCCAGCCGCAGCTGCCCCAGGGCATCGCGCTCGGGCAGGGCTGAGAGCACGGCGTCGTAGTAAGCGCCCCCCAACAGCTCGACCCTCTCCTGGGCCACCAGGCCGCGCAGCAGCTCGACGCCCTCCGGGTGCTCGGCCTCCAGATGGTCCATGACCGCGCCACCCAGGTGCAGGCTGATCACCACCCCGACGCGCTCCTGGAGCTCGCGCAGCAAGGGCGCGAGCACGCGATGCCAGCTGGCCTGGAGGTCGGCCCGCGCGCTGCCGGGGGGGAGACTCAGGTCGAAGCCGAGCACCAGCTCGACAGCATTCATGGGGGCTCTCAATGTCGGGAGTGGACAAGCACAATCCTATAGCGCGAACATGTTGGCCAGGCCCGGGAAGCCGCGCCGGGAGAGTCTCGCTTGACACACGCGGAGGGCTGGCGGCTTCTCGCGAGTCGGCTAAGTCCAGCGCATGCCACATCTCGCCGATCAGTTCTGTCCCAACATCCACGACGCCGCCATCACGGCCGCCGCCTACGACCCCGCCTCCGGCACGGTGGCCTCGGCCGACGCCTCGGGCCTCGTGGCGGTCCAACGCCGCGGCGAGACCAGCCCTGGCCTGCGCTTCCGGCCGGGCGGGCCGGTCCAGGGCGGCCTCGGGCTCGTACAGGGCGGCGCCTACGTGGCCGTAGGCGACCTGGAGGGCGGCATCGGGGTCTACCGCACCGACGACGGCTCCCCGGTCTTCCAGGAGCTCCGGGAAGGCGAGCGCGGGCGCGTCCGCGCCATGCACGGCGTCGCGGTGAGCCCAGAAGGCACCCGCTGCGCCGCCATCGCCGCCGATGGCCTGGTCCGGATGTGGGATCTGGTGCGCAACCACCGCGAGGTGGCCTGGTCCGGCTTCGGCGGCGCCACGGTCGAATTCGATCCCCGCGGCGAGCGCCTGCTGTGCCTCGACACCGAGGGGCAGATTCGCCTGGTCGATCTGATGTCCCGCTCCGGGATGCCGGTGGATCGCCTGCGGACCCCAGCGGAGCGCGCCTGCTTCACCCATGACGGCACCCACGTGCTGGCCGTGGGCCGCGCCAGCGTGAGCCTGCTGCGCGTGGTCGATGGGCGCATGGTGGCCTCCTTCGCCACCCGCGGCGGCAGCGGCCTGCTCAACCTGATGCTGTCCCCCGAGGGCGACCGCGCCGCCGTGGTCACCCATCGCTCCGTGCACGTCTTCTCGTTGCCCGAGCTGCAGCCCGTGGACAGCTTCCAGCACGGCGCGCCCGACACGTCGGGTGCCGCCCACTGGACCCCGGCGGGTATCCGGGTCGGGGGCGTGGACGGCCTGTTCCACCACGGCGGCAAGAGCAGCCCGGGCGCGGTCACAGCCGTGGCGGGCCAGGACAAGTTCCGCGCCGTCGCGCACGGCCACCACGTCGCCTTCTGGGCCCAGGCACGCCGCGCCTGGCTGACCGACATCGGCACCGCCGTGCGCGACATCGCGGTGGATCGCGACGGCCGGCTCATCGCGGTGGTGCCCCACGAGGGCCCCGTCCGCATCATCGACACCCGCCAGGCCCAGGTGGTCTTCGACGGCGGCCCCGAGACCGCGGGCGCCCTCAAGCTCGAGGTGGGCGGCCCGGTGGTGGCCGTGCGCCTCGCCACCGGCGGCCTGCGCTGGTGGCACCTCGCCAAGAACCAGGCCTTCGACCTCTCCTGGCCCCAGGGCATGACCCTCTCCGGCAGCGGCATGTGGCTGGCGGTCATCACCCCGCGCGGCGTCGTCCATGTGCTCGACCCGGCCACCGGGCTGGACGCCATGCCCGCCCCCCGGCCGCTGGCGGAGGTCCCCATCGTGGACGTCGCCTTCGTCAACCGGCGGGCCGACATGCTCGTCCTGGATCGCGACGGCGTCCTGGGGCACTACGACCTCGCCGCCGGGCTGCGCGACGGTCAGCCCGCCGAGGGCCGCGATCTGGTGGACTTCGATGTCCCCATCGACCGCATCTGGGGCATCACCACCGGCCCGCGCTGCGCCGTGCGCATGCCCGACGGTGATCACTGCGCCATCGCCATGGTGGACATCGCCACGGGCGAGGTCTGCGACTACCAGGCCGACCTGCCCGCGGGGTCCACGGTGTGCGAGCAGACCGGCCAGATCCTGGCCCCCGCCCGCGCCTGCGCCGTCCTGGAGCTCGCCCCGAACGGCCACGAGCTGCGCGTGTTGCGCTCCCTGGCCGACGATCAGTGGATGTCCTTCAGCGCCACCGGCATCCTCGAGGCCAGCGATCGCGCCTCCGAAGTGCTCTGACAGGGCCCCTTAGTCCCGCTCCCGCAGCCGCGCCCTCAAGCGCTCGAGCAGCCCCGCCCGCGTGGGGCTGGGCGTCCTCGCCCTCGGCGGGGGTCTCCCCTTCCCCCTCCTCCAACACGGCGCCAGCCTCGGGCGCATCGCCCGCGGCGAAGGACTCGAGGTAGGTCTCCGCGCAGTCAGGCCCGGGGGGCAGCCCTGTGGCGGCGCAGACCTCGACCTGGACCAGGCCGGCGGTGCCGCGGAAGCTCCCGCCGCTGGTGCCGCTGCCGGCCACGATGCGGGCCCAGGTGGGCAGGGCCGCGGTGGCGCCCGACATGCCGTGGGCCCGGCCCCGGTCGAAGCCGACCCAGACCGCCACGACCAGCTCCGGGGTGAAGCCCACGAACCAGGCGTCACGGCCGTCGTCGGTGGTGCCCGTCTTGCCCGCGGCGGCCCCCTCGACTCCGTAGCGCGCGGCCCCCGCGCCCGTACCGTGCGCCATGACACCCTCCAGCGCCCGCACCGCCAGGGCCGCGGCACGGCCGCTCACCACGCGCTCGCGCGTCGTGGCCCCGAGGGCCTGCTCCTGGCCAGCCGCGTCCGCGACCCCGCCGAGCAGCCACGGCCGGGCCACCCGCCCGCCACCCGGAAACACCGTGTAGGCCCCGGCCACCTGCAGGGGGGTGGCCTCGAAGGCCCCCAGCGCCGCCGACGGCAGCTTGGTGGCGTTCGCCAGGCCGAGGCTCCTGGCGAAGCGCTGCAGCTCCGGGAGGCCCACCCGCTCGGCCAGGTGGACCGCGGGGATGTTGTAGGAGTGCTCGATGGCCCGTCGCAGGCTGACCGAGCCGCGGTAGACGCCGTCGTAGTTGGTGGGCCGCCAGACCTTGCCGCCCACGCGCCGCTCGAGGGGCTCGTCTTCGAGGCGGCTGGTGAGGCGCAGGTGGGGGTCCGCGTCCAGCGCGCGGATCAGGGTGACGGGCTTGATCACCGAGCCCACCTGGCGCGCGGCGTGCACTGCGCGATCGAAGGAGCTGGCGGCGTAGTCCCGCCCCCCCACCAGGGCCAGGATGCGGCCATCTCCGGCGCCGAGCACCACCACCGCGGCCTGGACCCCGGCGGCCTTGGGGTGGGCCGCCTCCACCTCCGCCAGGCCCGCCGCGAGGCTGCGCTCGGCCAGGCGCTGCAGGGCCGGGGAGAGGGTGGTGTAGACCGTCAGCCCCTGGCTGGCCACACTGCCGGGACCGCGGTCGGCCTCCACCTGCTCGCACGCGAAGTCCACCCCCCAGCCCGCACCACGGGTGAGCGTGGTGGGGTGGGTCTCCAGCGGACGCTCCAGCTCGGCCGCCAGGGTGGCCGCCTCGATCATCCCCAGCTCGGACATGCGCCGCAGCGCGAGATCCCGCCGCTCCAGGGCCACCTCGGGGTGGTTGAGGGGCGAGTACGCGTTCGGCGCGCTGATGATCCCGCCCAGGGTGGCGCACTCGCCCAGGGTGAGCCGCTCCACGGGCTTTCCGAAGAACACCCGGGAGGCCTCGGCCACCCCGTACACGCCCTGCCCGCCGGCCTGCCCCAGGTAGATCCCGTTGAGGTACAGCTCCAGGATCTCGCTTTTCCCAAGCTTCTCCTCGATGGCCAGGGCCAGGAAGGCCTCGCGCGCCTTGCGGGCCAGGCTGCGCTGGGGGTCGAGGAAGAGGTTCTTGGCCAGCTGCTGGGTGAGGGTGGAGCCGCCCTGGACGGTGTGGCCGGCGGTGAGGTTGACCAGCAGGGCGCGCACGACCCCGGAGAAGGACAGCCCCGGGTGGCGGTAGAAGTCGGCGTCCTCCATGGCGAGGACCGCCTGCTGCAGCGGCTCGGGGATATCCGCCAGGGGGACGAGGCTGCGGCGCTCGGCCGAGGGGCCCGCCAGGGTGGCGATGATGGGGGGCGCCAGCCGGACCTGCCTGGATGGTGAGACCGTGGCCACGCGCCCGTCGCGGAAGGTGACCAGCACCTCCTGGGCGGGGACGCTCCAGCCGGGCCCGCGGGCCGCCGCGCCCACGACCTTCACCGCCTGCGGCGCGAGCTGGAAGTCGCCGGGGGTGGAGGCCTTCGCCACCTGGGCATAGCCCGCGGCCCTGAGGTCGGCGGCGAGCTCCGCCGGGTCGAGGGTCAACCCCGGCCAGATCTCGATGGGCCCGCCGTAGACGCGCCCGGGCGTGGACCAGACCGCGCCCTCGAGGCGGGCGGCCACCGTGACCTGGGCCTCGCGGTACAGGGCACCCCCGACGATCCCGCCGCCGAGCAGCACGCCCACCAGCAGGATCAGGGTGGTCTTGAGCAGCCAGCGGTTCCCGGAGGGCTTGCCGCCCTTGCGGCCGCGCGCCGCGCCCCCGCCCTTCCTGCGGGCGGCTGCACCGGCGCCCTCGCGGGCACCGCCGGACTTCTTGCGGGCGGGTGGGGCCATGGGAGCGGGTGGGACCGCGGGGAGGCGGGCCGGGGGGGAGACAGTATCTAACGACCTACCACTCCACCGCCATCAGCGTGCAGCCCAGGCCCGAGCCGACCCCGTAGAAGCAGAGCTTCTGGCCGGGCTTGACCTCGCCGGCCTCCAGCGCCTCGGCCAGCGTGATGGGCAGGGCCGCCGAGCCGCAGTTGCCGAGGTACTGCACCGTGAGGTAGCCGCGGGCGGGATCCAGCCCCATGCGGGTGAGGCCCTCCTGGATGTGCCGGATACCGACCTGGTGGCAGATCATGTGGTCGATGTCCTGGCGCTGCCAGCCGGAGGCCTCCAGGAAGTGGGGCCAGGTCTCGACGACGAGATCGAGGCCGTGGACCCTGAGGCCCACCGCGTCGGCGGACATCTGCTCCTTGCTGGCCACACACAGGCGGTTGTGCTCCGTGGCGGAGCGCGCCACGCCGGCCGTGATGCGATGCTCGGTCTTCGAGACGTCCTTGTGGGACAGCAGGAAGGCCACGCCGCCGCAACCGAGGGTGAGGGTGGCGAAGTTCTTGAAGAAGGTGGCCTGGTCGCAGTCGTCGGCGGCCATCAGCGCGAGGGTGTGGCGGATCCCGACCGCGAAGGTCTCGCCGCTGACCACCAGCGCGTAACGGGCCTGGCCCAGCTCGATGGCGTTGGCCGCCTGGGTCAGGCCCGCGACGAAGCCCAGGCAGGCGTGGGAGACGTCGAAGCAGTCGCAGTGGTGGCCCACCTCGAGGTTGCCGCCGATGAAGCTGGCGGTGCCGGGCTCGATGTAGTCGCGGATGATGGAGGTGCTCACCAGCATGTCGAGGTCTTCCACCTCGATCTCCGCGCGCTCCAGGGCGATGCGGGCGGCCGCGGTGGCGATCTCGGAGGGCTGCGTCTGCACGTCGAAGATCCGACGCTCATCGATCCCGGTCAGGGCCTTGATGCGCCCGCGGGGGATGCCCAGGCGTGCCATGGTGGCAGCGATCTGCGCCTCCATCTCGTCGTTGGTGAGCACGGTCTCGGGCAGCACGTGCCCGATGGACTCGATGTGGACGTTCTGCCAGCGCATGGAGCTCTCCTCTGGGATGCGGGGGGGCGGGCCTTTATCCGGAAGGACCGTTCTGTCAGCGGCCAGATGACAGGTTTTGTCAGCCATGAGGAGATTTTCACGTTTCCGTGAAGGCAGCCAGAAAACAAGCGCCCCCGGCCGGACGCCCGACCGGGGGCTTCTCGATGGGAACCGGCGAGCTACTCGACCGGCGCGAACCGGACGTGCTCGGGGCCGACCTCGACGGTAGCCACCAGCCGCACGCTCATGCCCACCTCGACCTCGTCGTCGTCCTCGACCACCAGGCGCCCGAACAGGGAGCCGTAGGCGTCGATGAAGGCGACCTGGACGATCCAGACCGGCTCCGCCAGCTCATGACCGGCGCGGTCCTCGAAGACCTTGGTGGCGGCCACGACGACGCCAGAGGTCGGGTCCAGCTCGACCAGGTCCTCCTCGAAGTCGGTGGTGGTCATGGAGGCCTCGCAGAAGGCGGCGGGCGGGATGACCACCGCCTCGCGCTCGTCGCTCCAGGTACCCGAGAGCTTGCCCTGGGCGAGATCATCGTAGAACCGATGACCGGCCAGACCGGCCGTGTAGGCGTAGTCCAGCGGGATCTTCCCGGGGAAGCTCTTCGCGCTGACCGTCGTGATCTCGGAGGGCTTGACGGGCACGAGCTCCACCTCGACCTCCTCGTCCTCCCCCATCGGGCGGAAGTAGAGGATGTCGGTGATGGTGCCCTCGCGCTCCGCCTCAGGCTTCCAGACCGCCTTGACGCGCATCCCGATGGTGATGTCCTTCGGGTCCACCTCGCCCAGCTTGTGCACCAGGCCCATCTGCTCAGCCGCGCCGTCGATGGCGATGACCGCGAACAGATCCTGCTTGCCCTCGGGCAGCGGCAGCGAGGCCCAGTTGACGTTCGAGATGGTGAAGGTCTCCACCACCCCGGTGTCAGGCAGGTTGAAGTACCGCTCCACGGCGCGCAGGTTGCAGATCTCGCAGAAGCCGCGCGGCGGGATCATGACGCGCCCGCACTCGCTGCAGTAGGAGCCACGGAGCTTGCCGTTCTTCAGGCCGTCCAGGTAGGTGGTCAGCGCGAAGCCGTTGTCCCAGCTGTAGCGGAGATCGGGGTGGTACTCGATGTGGGGGACGTCGGTGACGGCCTCGATGGGGGTCCCGGGGAGATCCTCGGGCTTCATGTCGTTCCACATGGACTGCGCCTTGTGGATCGGCATGGCGCCTTCGGAGCCCATGACCACCACGGTGCCGACCTGCATGAGATCGCCCCAGGCCTGGGCGATGCCGCGGTGGGCGTTCTTGGCCACCTGCCGCGCGCCGGCCTGACCAGAGAGCTGGAAGTACAGCTCGGCGATCTTCATGAGGCCCGTGGCCGCGATGGGGTTGCCGACACCCAGCGCGCCGCCGGAGGGGCAGAGCGGGTGGCTGCCGTCGCGAGCGAACGCGCCGGAGTGGAGCAGCTCCTTGACCTTGCGGCCGGTCCGGTCCATCAGCAGGCCGTTCATGTGGTGCAGGGCCTTGTAGTCGAACGGATCGTAGGGCTCCCAGATGTCGATCTGATCCTCGGGCCTGGAGATCCCGGCCATGTCGTAGGCGTCCTTGGCGGCCATGGCGACGTAGGTGGGGAACGCCAGATCGCGGGTGCACCAGTAGGCGGTGTCGAGGCGGAAGCCGGCACCCTCGATGAACACCGGATGCTTGCTGTGGCTGCGGGCCACGCGCTCGTTGGCCAGCACGACGGCGCAGGCGCCATCCGACGTGGGGCTGATGTCGAAGCGCTTGACCGGCCAGGACAGCATCGGCGAGTTCATCACGTCCTGGACCGTGAGCTTCTTCGCGATCTGGGCCGCCGGGTGGTTCATGGCGTTGAGCTTGTTGTTCACCGAGACCCAGGCGATCTCCTCCTCGGTGTACCCGTAGACGTGCATGAAGCGCGCCATCTCGAGGGCGAAGATGTGGATCAGGGTGAGGAACAGCGGCTGCTCGGTGGTGTGATCGAAGATGGTGAGGAAGGCGCCCGCGGGGTGGGGCACGCAGGTCGACATCTTCTCTTCCGTGACCACCAGGCAGTTCTTGAACTTGCCCGAGGCCACGTGCATCCAGCCGTGGATGGGGCTGAAGACGCCGGTGCCGCCGCCCACGAAGTGGCGCATGTAGGGCTTGTTCAGGCCACCGGATCCGGCCGCGAGGTGCTCGCCATTGAGGTGGATGCCGTCGAAGGCGTCAGGGGCGGTGCCCTGGATGACGCAGTCGATATCGGACAGATCGAGGCCGGCATCGGCCAGGGCCATCTCGACGGCGGCCGCCGCCAGTTCGCCCGGGGACTCCTCTGCCCGACGCATGAAGCGGGTCATGCCCGCGCCGATCACTGCTACGCGGCTCATCGCGACCTCCTCTCGGCTTCCAGGATGGTGACGGCACAGGTGTCGGTGGGCAGGCCGCGCCAGCCGTGCACCAGGGCCCTGGTGGCGTCGGCCACCTGGTGGGCGCCGGCCTCGCCGCGCAGCTGCAGGACCGCGTCGTAGAGCTGGACCCCGGTGGTGGCCTCGAAGAGGTCGCCCATGCCCTGCACGCCGCCGTTGGGGTTGATGACCGGCAGCAGCTCGTCATCGAGCCCGAGGGCGTCCATGTGCATGAGCTGCCGGTGCGCGTAGAGGTCGTTGACGTAGAAGACGTCGAGGTCCTTCTCGATCACCTTCACGCCGGCTTCCTGGCAGGCCATCCGCCCGGCCAGGGCCGTGGCGAGGGAGGCGCCCAGCTCGCGCCGCTGCGGGATGGAGTTGCCGGAGGCCCAGCCGGTGCCGGTGATCCGGACAGGCTTGCGGGCGGTCTCGGTCACGTCGTCGGACCCCAGCACGAAGCAGACCGCGCCGTCGGCGTGGCGGGCGATCATGCTGTCGGTCAGCGGGGTGGCCACGGGGCGGCCGGTCAGGACGTCGGCGGCCGACAGGCGCGCGCCGTAGGGGGCCAGGGGGTTGCCGATGGCCTTCGCGCGGTTGCGGGTGACCACGTTCGCCACGTCGGCCATGCTGAAGGACGACCGCGCCAGGAAGCGCTGCAGTTCGAGCGCCGCCAGGTAGTGGGGGCTGACCCCGAGGCGGTCGTAGACCGGATCGAACGCGAAGGACAGCAGCTCATCCTTGTTGAGGACGTTGCTGGCCTTGCTGTAGGACTCCACCACCAGGCGCTTGAAGCGGCCCGTCTGGATCTGCATGACGGCGGAGGCCAGGCCCTGCAGGAAGTCGCCACAGATGGTGTAGACCGGCTTGCGGACGACGCCGAGCTGGTCGGGCACGTACTCGTCGGCGATGGAGTATCCAGAGACGAAGTCTTCCTCGATCGACACGGCGCCATCGAGATCCTCGGGTTCGATCCCCGCGTCCTGGTAGGCCGCCTCTGCCGCGGACTTGATCATCTCGCGGTAGGACACGCCTGTGGACGTAGGGGCGATCCCGCTGATCCCAACGCCAATCACGCAGACACCCATGGTCGCTCCTTTCGAAGGATTCGTGATCCCGGGCCTGGACCCGGGCGGGTTGGGGTGGGGTGGGGGAGACCCACATGTTGAAAGATCTTGTATCAATAACGGGTCCCGGGAGGGCTACACAGGGGACTCCAGCCGGAGGCAGTCAGGTTCCTGTCAAGCGCCCGGGCATCGTCCCGGCTCACCCTCTCTGAAGGCAGCAGACCTCCGAGCGCTGATCCCGGTCAGGAACGGCCCTGCTTTCCAGGCCTGGCACGCCAACCGGGCCCCCCCCGCACCGCCCGGCGAGGCGGCGCTGGTCCCGAAGACACCGTGAAAGGGCTTTCATTTCGCCGATGAATCGTGTCGTGTCATTCTTCGCCGAGCGCGTCACCACTGGTTAGCCCGGGTCCCCCACCCCCCCCACGGAGGCCACCCCATGAGGAAAGTAGGCATCGTCGGCGCCGGCATCACGGACTGCCGAAGCCGCTGGGTCGAGGCGACGTTCTGGGACCTGTTCCAGCAGGCCACCCGCGCCGCTTGCGACGACGCGAAGATCACCACCGACGAGATCGACTCGGTGGTCTACGGCATCTACAACGACATCTTCGAGCACATGGCCATCCCCGAGAGCGCCCTGACCGGCATCATCGGGATGTCCAACAAGCCCGGCGTCCGGGTCACCACCGGCGGCGCCACCGGCTTCTACGCCATGCGCGCGGCCTACCAGGAGGTCGCCTCCGGCGAGTCCGACGTGGTGCTCTGCATCGGCGGCGAGAAGGCCACCGACTGCTACGACCCGCGCTCCAAGACCGCCACCCCCATGGTGGTCGATACCATCGCCAAGTCCTGGGATCCCTTCTACGAGTACCCGCTCGGCGCCACGGCGTCGGACTCCTACATGCAGATCTGCCTGGCCTACAACGACATGTTCCCCAACGACATCGGGGATCCCGTCGTCCGCGCCAGGATCATCGAGATGCTGTGCCACGCCGGCAACCGCAACCCCCACGCCCAGCGCCGCCTGGAGACCGTCACGGCCGAGCAGGTCATGAACTCCCGGTGGATCATCGCCCCCTTCCTCCGCCTCCTCGAGACCTGCATGTACACCGAGGGCTGCGGCGGCCTGATCTTCGCCAGCGAGGAGCGGGCCATCGAGATCTCGAAGCGCAACGGTGTGCCCCCCATCTGGATCAAGGGCATCGGCGCCGCCAACGAGTCCTACCAGGCCGGCCGCGGCGGCAACTACAAGCGCCTCTACCGCATCGACTCCGACCGCATCGCGGCCGAGCGGGCCTACAAGATGGCCGGCATCAAGCCCTGGGACGTGGGCATCGTCGAGCTGCACGACGCCTTCGTGGCGCAGCTCATGGTCACCATGGCCGAGCTCGGGTTCGTGCCCGCCGGCCAGACCCGGCGCCTGGTCGATGACGGCATCATGGTCGACGTGAAGGACCTCGGCGACGACCAACGCCCCGAGCAGGGCAAGCTGCTGATCAACCCCTCAGGCGGCCTCATCTTCGGCGGCCACTTCGTGGGCGGCTCCAACATGTTCTCCACCTGGTCCTGCCGCCGGGAGATGGTCAACCGCCAGATCCCGCTGGGCCTCATCCACGGCACCGGCGCCATCAACGCCTGCTACGGCGGCGCCATCGTCCTCGAGCTGGGCGAGTAGGAGGAACCAATGTCCTGTCGAAACGTGAACTCCGTCCTCCCCCCCGACTACGACCTCGACAAGGAGTACTCCGAGCTCGAGGGTCGCGACGGCAAGACCTACCTGCAGTTCGCTTCCCAGATGACCACCTTCTACAAGCAGACCTACGGCGAGCACTCCCGCTTCATGCTGGCGCTGCGCGAGGGCAGGCTCATCGGCGCGAAGTGCCCGAAGTGCGGCAACATCGCGGTGCCGGCCAACACCTGGCACTGCCCGAACTGCAACTTCACGGAGATGGAGGAGGTCGAACTGCCCCACCGCGGCGTGCTCGCCCAGACCGCCCCCATCACCATCTTCCCCAACTCCACCTTCATCGGCGACGCCCCCTTCTGCCGCGGCTACGTGGACGTGGCGGTGGACTCCCCCATCGCGGGGTTCCTGCCGTCCCGCCTGCGCACCACCACCGGCCTGGTCCGTCCGGGGATCTTCGTGATGGGCACCGAGCTCAAGCTGGTCTTCGAGGACGAGCGCGTCGGCCGCACCCGCGACATCTTCTGGGTGCCCATGGCCGAGGTCCCCGCGCACCTGCGCGCCAAGCAGCCCCTGCTGGCCTCCGAGCTGGACTTCGCCAGCCCGAAGATCCCGGCGGTGGAGATCACCGAAGCGGGCAAGGCGGCCTACGCCGAAGCCCTGGGCGCCCTGGAGCGCTTCGCCGCGGACACCGGCCGCAGCCCCCGCGCCAGGAAGGATCTCACTGGCCGCGTGCACCTCGTCGAGGTGAAGACCGGCGGCGGTGACTTCTTCTTCCGCATCGCCGACGGCCGCGTGTGGGTCGGCGGCGAGGGCGAGGCGGACTTCACCATGGTCGCCGAGGATCCAGGCGTCTTCACGCGCTGGGTCAACGACGGTTCGCTGACGGATGCCGCCGTCGAGGGTGCTCTGTGGCTCCCCCACAAGGAAGCCTTCCAGCTCATGCCCATCCTCGACCGCCTGCCCCGCTCCGTGCGCCGCGACGGCCAGGAAGGCAAGCTCTAAGGTATTTTTGAGATGCGTCCCCGGGTCCCCTGTCAGGGAACCGGGGGGCCGAGGCTCCGGTGGAACGCTGACGACCATTTTTCGTACCCGTTCAGCGGGCTCGTTGGGGGC
>JBDRKM010000135.1:0-3631 GCA_043814015.1 Pseudomonadota bacterium | reverse complement strand
ATGGCGGGCGTGGGGGCACTGGCCGCCTGCGGGCGACGTACGCCCGACTTGGTGGAGAACGAGCTGAAAAATGCCACCAGGACGGCCTCGGTCATCGTTTCGGCCATTCGGCCTCACGACAACCGCTGCCTCCCTTTTTGTGGGGGGGGGGGGGGGGGGGGGGGGCCGCCCCGCGCGCGCGCCCCCCTCCCCGCGCCTTATGGGCGCGCCGAGGCGCTTGGTCGCGCCCCGGAAAATCAGCGTAGGTTCAAGGCCGAATTCTCGCCGATTGGCCGAATCCTGGGTCATGGCCACCAGGACTACCACGTGCGGCGTGGTGGGGGGTGCGCGCTGCCGCGCTAACCCTCCCAATCATCCATGATGATCGCCCCCATCTCGTCCCACGACGAGAACCCCGTCTCCACCGCCAGCACGCTCATGTCCCGGGCCACCACGGCCCAGGCGGGGTAGCCGAGGTCGTCCTCGAGGTAGCCGCCGAAGATGGCGTAGCCGTAGCCGCGATCCTTGAGGAGGGGATCGCCGGTGCCGTAGGTGGACAGGTAGGCCTGGTAGGTGCTCTCGGAGGGCTCGCCGATGACGTTGGAGAGCCCGTCGCCCAGGGCGCTGACGAAGACCACGGGGACGCCCAGGCCCTCCATGTCGGCGAGAAAATCAGGGGCCTGCTGGGCCATCTGGAGGCAGAAGCTGCAGTCGGCCTGGGTGGCGTCGATGACGATGTAGCTGCCGTACAGATCCCAGAGATCGAGCTTCTCGCCGCAGGCGTCCTCCAGCCAGGCCGTGGGGAGGGTGGCGCCGAGCCCCAGGGTCCAGTCGGAGCTGAGGGTGCCGGGGTTGTCGCGCGGCCAGCCGCAGGCGTAGTCCTTGGCGCGTGGCTGGCGGATGTCGTCGAGCATCACCGTCGCCGAGGAGGAGAGCGTGGCGGTGCCCGTGGCCGCCAGCACCACGGCGCCGTCGCCGTCCAGGCCGAGGTCGCCCAGGGTGTAGTCGGCCTCCCAGGCCAGCTCGAAGGGGGCGTCGCGGTGTACGCCGCTCGCCGTGGTCAGCTCGCCGATCTTGTAGTTCTCGGTGGCGCCGCGGAAGAAGACGGCCTCGCCGCCGTCGGCGGTGGGCCAGGCCAGGCCCCAATACTCGGTGCGGTCGGCGGTGCCGCCGAAGACGGGCTCGTAGCATTCCTCGAAGCCGGCGGACATGACGGCCATGCCCGCGAACTGGTGGGTGCAGGTGGGGCAGAGCCAGGGCTGGTCCAGGAACTGGACGCCCTCGTAGCTGCGGGTGTAGGCGCAGTCGGTGAACCCCTCGGCCTCGGCCACCTCGTCGAAGTCCAGGGTCCAGGTGATGTCGCCCGTGACCGCGTCGGCGGGGACCTGCGCGTAGGCCTCGGGATCGGTGTCGGCGTCGGCGTCGGCGTCGGTGTCGCCGTCGGCATCGCCGTCGGTGTCGGCGTCGGTGTCCGTGTCGGCGTCGCCTTCGGGGGCGGCGGTGTCGTCCTTTTCGCCACAGGCGAGGCACAGGGAGGCGAGGGGCAGGACCAGGAGGAGGCGGCGCATGGGGGCTCCGGGGTGCGGGAGGCGGATGCTGGTGACTATCAAGAAACCGCGACGCCTGGGGCCGGTCCGCCCCTGCTGGCCAGGCCCGATGCGGGCGGGTACGTTCCCGGGCCCACGCGGCGGAGGTCCCATGACCGCAGGTGCGCCCCACTACGACGTGGCCGGGCTCGGAAACGCCCTGGTCGATACCCTCGTCACGATCCCTGATGAGGCCCTCGTGGGCACCCCCTGGACCCGCGGCATCATGCACCCGGTGCCCCACGCGGAGTGGCGCGAGGCCTACGCGCGCTTCGAGGGGCCGGCCATGCAGGTCCACGCGGGCGGCTCGGCGGCCAACACCATCTCGGGCCTGGGGCTGCTGGGCGCGCGCACCGTGTTCCGCGGGCAGGTGGGCGACGACGACCTCGGGCGGCGCTACGCGGCCTCCCTGGAGGAGGCCTGCGGCGAGCACGCGCTGGCGGTCACGGGCGAGCGCCCCACGGGCAAGTGCCTCTCCCTGATCTCCGAGGTGGACGGCGAGCGCACCATGCTGGTGGATCTCGGCGCGGCGCCCACGCTCTCCGGGCTCGGCGACTTCGAGGGGCAGATCCGGCGCGCGCGCGTCCTGCACGTCACGGGCTACGCCTTCCTCGGTGGGCCCATCCGGGCCGCCGCCTACCAGGCCCTCGAGGTGGCGCGGCGGGCCGACGTGCGCATCTCCTTCGACGTGGCCGATCCCTTCGTGGTCAAGGCCATCCGTGAGGACACCTGGCGCATCCTGCGAGAATACGCCGCCATCGCCTTCCTGAACCGCGAGGAGATCGGCGCGCTGTGCGAGACGGATCGGCCCGAGCGCGCCATCCACGAGGTGGCCGAGGCGGTGGAGACCGTGGTGGTCAAGCTCGGCGGGCAGGGTTCCCTGGTGAAGAGCCGCGGCGTGCTCACCCCCGTCGGCATCCACACGGTCCGAGCGGTGGACACCACGGGCGCGGGAGATGCCTACGCCGCGGGGTTCCTCTTCGGCTGCGTCAACGACTGGTCGCCGGCCCGGGCCGGGCGCCTGGGGGCGCGGGTCGCTGCCCTCACGGTGGCTCAGCTGGGCGGGGTGGTCCGGGATCGCGCGCTCCTGGCGGAGGCTGTCTCGGCCTGCCGGGAGCGCCCTTGAGCCTGCCCGTCGAGGTGATCGAGGCGGTCCGGGACGGGCGCTGCGTGCTGGTGCTCGGCTCGCGGGCCAGCGCCGAGGCGGCGCGGCTCGGCGCCGGCGAGTACCCTTCCGCGGCGGCCCTGGCCCGCAAGCTGGGCTGGGAGCGCCCGCGGCGCCTGATGGGCTCCAAGACCCGTCCGGAGATGCCCTCGGTGGAGCAGGGCGCCGCTGCGTTCGAGGCAAAGCACGGCCGCACCAGCTTGGTGCGCGAGCTGCGCGGCCTGCTCGGGGCCGATGGGGTCACCCCCAGCCGGGCCCACCGCGTGGCCGTGGCGCGCTTCCCCGTGGTGCTGAGCACGGCCTGGGACGACCTGGTGGAGCGCGCGGCCGCAGCGACAGGTCGGCCCCTGGTCGTGGCGCGTCGTGGGCAGGCCCTGCCGGCCCAGGAGGGGGAGGGGTGCGTGCTCTACAAGGTCCGCGGCGGCTTCGACGAGCCCTCCAGCCTGGTGGTGACGGCGCGCGATCACACCGATCGCCCCATGGGGTCCGAGATCCGG
This sequence comes from Pseudomonadota bacterium, assembly GCA_043814015.1. GTDB lineage: Bacteria > Myxococcota_A > UBA796 > UBA796 > JAFGLY01 > JBDRKM01. Next base: position 404 of record JBDRKM010000135.1, on the reverse strand, counting down.
CGCGACATGCGCCGCCTCGTGCGCGACGGGGTCGTGCTCTTCGTGGGTTTTCGGCCGGACGAGGAGGAGTTCGACCGCCTCTGGGAGGATCTCACCGACGCCTACGGCGGGGAGCTGCCGCGCTGCCACCTCGCGGTGGCCCAGGGCCCGATGTCCGATTTCCTCTGGCAGAAGTGGGTCTGGCGCGGCCTGTCGCTGTTCACCTCCGATCCGGTCGAATGCCTGGCTGAGATCGAGGAGCGCGCCAGCGCCTGATCCATGGGAGCCGCCATCCTCCACGCGGCGGTCTTCGGTGCCCTGGCGGGCGCCGCGGGCGTGCTCGGCCGCTGGCCGCGCCGCGGCTGGATCCCGGCGCTGGCCCTGGCCCTGGCCGGGCTGATGGCGGCGCCGGCGCTCGGCGTCCT
>JBDRKM010000134.1:0-12203 GCA_043814015.1 Pseudomonadota bacterium | reverse complement strand
CCCTCGGGCAGCCTCGGCGCGATGGCGGCGGTGGGACGCGGAGCCAGGGCGGCCGGCGCGGACTCGGCTGCGGGCGCCTCCACCGGGGCCCGCCGGCGCTGCAGGGCCTCCACCACGTCCCGCGCACCCTGCGGGCGGCGCTCGGGGTCGGCCTGGAGCAGGGCCCCGATGGTGGCGCACAGGTCGGCGGGCAGGCCGGGACGCGCCTCGGTCAGGGAGGGGAGAGCCCCCGAGAGCTGGCGACGCAAGGCCTTCATGGGGCTGTCGGCCTCGAAGGCGGGCCTGCCGGTGGCGGCCAGCCACAGCACGGCGCCCAGGGCGTAGAGATCCGAGCGCGGGTCGGCTCGCACCCCGTCGTAGACCTCCGGGGCGGCGTAGCCAGGGGTGCCGAGCATGCCGGTGCCACGGGTGGAGCCGCCGTCCCGCAGGCGGGCCAGCCCGAAGTCGGTCAGCACGGGCTCGCCGCGGGGGCCCACCAGCACGTTGCGGGGGGTGACATCGCGGTGCAGCACCCCCACCTCGTGGGCCTCGGCCAGCACCTCGGCCAGGCGCACCCCGAGGCGGCGCACGGCTTCAGGCTCCAATGGCCCATCCCGCACCACCAGCTCCTCCAGGGTCTCACCCGGATGGAAGGGCAGGCTCAGGGCCCAGGCGTCGCCGAGGTCGAACAGCTCCGGGGGCACCAGCGCACCCGGATGATGCAGGCGGGCCGCGATGGAGAGCTCCCGCCGCAGCCGCTCGCGCATGGAGGGATCCTGGGCGAGGTGCTCATGCAGGAGCTTGAGCGCCACCCGCTCGCCGCGCACCCGATCCCGCGCCAGGTAGACCGTGGTCATGCCCCCGCGCCCGAGCACCCCGACGATCTCGAAGCGCTCGGCCAGGACCTGTCCCTCGCAATACGTGGGCATGGCGGGCTCCTATCCTCCTTCGGGCACAGGCTCCGGTGCCCCGCGCGCGAGGGGAGTATACAGGAGCGCACGGAGGTCTCCATGCGCCACCTGCTCCTGCCCCTGCTGCTCGTCGGCTGCGGCGTCAACGAGGACAACTTCGCCGCCAGGTTCGCCCGCCTGTACTGCAGCCAGGCCGAGGAGTGCTACGAGGACGAATTCGACGAAGAATACGACGATTTCGGGGAGTGCCTCGACGACGCGACGGCCATCATGGAGGACACCCAGGACTACTTCGAAGCCCTCTGCGAGATCGACTACGACCTCGCGACCGAGTGCTACTCGGACGCGAAGGCCATGGACTGCGATGAGATCGAGGAGGGCCAGCAGCCCGACGCCTGCAACCGCTACGTCGACTGCTTCTGACGCCATGCCGCGCGCCCACCCCGCCCTGCCCCTCGCCGCCCTGCTGCTCGCCGGCTGCGCCGTCACCCCGGAGAACTACGCGCAGCGCTTCGCGGAGCAGGACTGCGAGATCGAGCGCCGCTGCTTCCCGGACGACTACGCCCTGGCCTGGGAAGACCAGGACACCTGCATCGAGGAGGAGGCGGCGCGCCTGCAGGAGGGCCTGGACTGGGCCGAGGAGGCCTGCGCGCCCGACTGGGACCAGGCCACGGCCTGCTGGCGCGCCATCGAGCACCTGAGCTGCGAGGAGATCGCCGCCAACCCGGAGATCGAGGCCTGCGACGACTGGATGGGCTGCTTCTAGAGGTTCAGGGAGCGTCCTCCCAGCCCCGCGCGGTGTGGTAGGCGGCCCGGTCGAAGAAGAGGGCGATGCGGCGGTCCAGCTCGAGCACGCGGTAGACGTCGATGGGGCGGCTCCACACACCCTGGCCGCGGGCGAAGGTCCAGACGTGCTTGCGCAGCAAGGACAGCGAGCTCAGCACCTCGTGCAGGGGTATCCCTGCGGCGCGGCGCTCGCGGCCGACCTCGTAGTAGAAGTCGCGGATTTCGTCGGCGCTCTCCTCGGACTGGAGCCAGCGGCCGAACTGGCCGAGGGCGGTGGTGGCGCGGCCGAGGAGCGCCCCGGGCGCCATGCCCGCGTAGCCCGGGGTGCTCGAGTTGGTGCGCACCTCCTGCAGCCAGAGGCCAGCGATGCGGCTGGCCTGTTCGCGCACCAGGGTGACCAGGGCGTCGGAGAGCAGGGCCTGGCCGAGCCCCTGGCGCGCCTCCGCCGAGATCCCCTGCCGGACCCCCAGGAAGGCGCCGCCGTTGGGCAGCTCGGCGAAGGAGTCCTGGATGGCCCAGGCCTCTCCATGCAGGCGACGGCAGCGGATCAGGGCGCGCTCGTTGGAGGGGAAGGCCAGCGGCGGCGGGGCAGCGACGGGGAACCAGGCGACCTCGGCGGCGTCATCTCCGGCGCGTGGCTCGCCCTCCTCGATCTCCACCTCGAAGGTCACCACGAGCAGATCCCCGTAGAAGTCGGACTCCTGGGAGTCGGCGTCCAGCAGGCGCCGCACGTGGCCGCGCACCCCGGCCTCCTCCTCCAGCTCCCTCAGGGCCGCGTCCGCGATGGTCTCGCCCAGCTCGGCGAAGCCCATGGGCAGGCACCATGCGCCGCGGTGGGGCTCGCGCGCGCGGCGCACCAGCAGCACCCGGCGCTCGTCGTCCAGCACCAGCGCCGAGGCCACGGGCAGGGGATTGCGGTAGTGGACCATGCCGCAGCTCGGGCAGACCTGTCGGGGGCGATCCTCCAGCTCGCGGGTGGTGAGGGGGGCGCCGCACCGGGCGCAGAAACGGGGCGGGGCGGTCATCGGGGCTCCCAGCAGCGGAAACAGGCGTCGTCCTTCTCGACCCATACCTCGCCATGCGCGCAGAGGGTGGCGCGGGCGGAGGCCGCCACGGCGGGCGGCAGGTCGGGCCCAGGGGGTGGCTCCGACAGCAGGACGGGCAGCTTGAAGGCCAGGTAGGCCAAGAGGTCGTCCTCGTGCTCAGGGCCGAAGCGCAGGCGGTTGGGGTAGTCCACGCGCTCCACGCGCCCGAAGCTCGGCGCCAGCAGATCGGCCCCGTTGCGCGCGGAGAATCGCCTCAGCAGGGCCTCCGCCTCCCGCCCCTGGTCACCGAGCCCCCCGGCCTCCAGCAGCCCCGTGAAGGCGCGCTCGTCGTGGGTGATGGCCAGCAGCAGCCCCCCGGGAGCCAGCACGCGGGAGATCTCCGCGATGATCTCCGGGAAGAAGTAGAGCGACCAGGAGCAGAGGACCAGTTCGAAGGAGCGATCCGGCCAGGGAAGCGCCGCGCCGAGGCGCATGTGCAGGAAGCTCGGCCTCCGCCCCGTGGCCGCGACGCGACGCAGGAACGGGGCACCGTTGGCCGCGCAGGCGTCCACCCCGAGGTAGCACGCCGCCGGGGCCACACGGGCCGCGACCGCCTCGGAGAGGAAGCCGAAGCCGCAGCCCAGCTCCAGGACCCGATGGATCCCCCCCAGTCCCAGCCCCGTCAGGAGGGCCGCCCGGATCTCCGCGCGGTTGGTGGAGCGGCGCGCCAGCATGGAGGAGATCGCCTCATGCCGCTCCGGATCCGTGAACGGACGCAGCGTGTACGGGGACATGACCCGAGCATCGCCCGGAAACAGGTGGAAAGTCCAGCCCGTGGCGGCGCCGGGATAGACGTTTTCGTCACCGAGGGAACCCCGTGGACCCCGCCCTCCCTCTCCGTCTCCTGGACCGGCCCCCGAAGACGCGCGACCGCCCCCCCCGCGCCGCGCCCGCGTGTACCTGGACGGGGGCGGGTCGCGAGCGCCTGCTGTGCGCGGCCTGCGGCGCGGCCGTCAGCGCCCGCGCCTGGGCGCTGTCCGTGGAGGGCGCCCACGAGCACCGCTTCATGAACCCCCACGGCTACCAGTTCCACATCGGCTGCTTCCGGCGGGCCCCGGGCTGCGCGCTGACGGGCACACAGGAGGCGGCCTACTCCTGGTTTACCGGCCGGAGCTGGCAGATCGCGGTCTGCGGCGCCTGCCGGGCGCACCTCGGCTGGGCTTTCCTCGGTGAGGAGTCCACCTTCTACGGCCTGATCCTGGATCGCCTGCGGCCCGGCGAGGAGCCCGAGGCGTGACGCCCGCCGCGCGCGAGCGGACGCTCATGGCCCTCTTCGGGGTCCTGCCGGCCCTATGGGTCGTCCAGGCCAGGGGCGCCGCCATCGGCCCCTTCTCGGTGGATCTGGCCGGACACCTGTGGAACGGTTGGGCCTTTGGCCAGGCGGGCTGGTTCCACACCCGCATGACCGGCTGGCCTGACGGGGTGGATCTTCTGCCCGCGGTCGGCGGCTGGCTCGACCTCTTCGGGGTGGCGGCGCTCCGGCACCTGGTGCCCCTGGAGCTGGCCTACGACCTCGTGATCGGGGTGTACCTGGTGGTGGCCGGGCTGGGCGCCTGGGTCCTGGCGCGCGCGCTCGGGGCCACGCGCCCGGCCGCGGTGGTGGCCGGGCTGATGCTGCAGCTGGACGGCTTCGTGCTCACCCACCTGCACGGCGGGCGCCCCGAGCAGGTGGGCCTCGGCTTCCTGTCCTTGCTGCTGGGCCTGGCGCTCATGACCTGGCGCGGCACCGGGCGCGCCGCGCCGGTCCTGGCGGGCCTGGCCTGCGCCCTGCTCGCCCTGGTCTCCTGGGAGCTGTTCCTGCTGGGCGGCCTCTGCCTGGCCTTCGCCCTGCCCTTCCTGCGCTGGGATTCCCGCCCCCCAGGCCTCGGGCGGCGCCTGCTCCTCGCCGGTGGGGTGGCCCTGGCCACCGCCGGCCCCTGGGTGGTGTTCTTCCTGCTCCACGCGGCGCGGGTGCGCGCCTTCGACGAGGCGGAGTTCTCGCGGCAGCTGGCGGGCGCGGCCTCGGCTCCGCTGCTGGGGATGCTGGAGCCTGGGCGCACCCACCCGCCCATCGGGGCGCTGACCTGCCTGCTCCTCCTGCCCTGGACCCTCCGCCGGCGCGCGCTCATCGTGGGGCTGGGCCTCGGCCTGGCCGCGGCCCTGCTGTTCGCCGCGGGTCCCCACCCCGGCCTGCGCGTGCCAGGGGATCTCGGCTTCTCGGGGCCTTTCGGCGCGCTGCACGGCCTGCCGGTGCTGGGCTGGTTCCACTGGCCCGATCGCCTCCTCGCCACCTGGAGCCTGGCCGCCGCCGCGGCCGCCGCCTTGGCCCTCGATCTGGCGGCGCGGCGTCGACGCTGGCTCGCCGTGGTCCTGGCCCCCCTCCTGCTGGCCGGCGCCATCGGCGAGGCGCTCCTGGGGCAGCGCTGGCCCGGCCCCACCTGGCGCCTGGAGCACCCCCACGACCTCACGCGCCTGGCCGAGCTGCCCGAGCCCGGCGCCGTGCTCGACCTCCCCATCCAGCCGGATCCGGCGCGCCACCTGCCCTACCAGATCGACCAGCTCACCCACGGCCGTCCCATCCTGCTGGGGCACGTGCTGGCCCACCTGCAGGATCGCAGCTTCAGCGAGCGCCTGGAGCGCGATCCCGTCCTGTCCTGGTTCCACGAGCTGATGGGCGACAAGGCTCCTTCGCGGGAGCGCTTCTCCCCCGAGGACTTCTCGGCCCTGGTGGAGGCCGGATACGCCTTCGTCACCCTGCACAAGCGCGGCTGGCCCCAGGCGCGCTGGGCCCGCAGCGAGGCGCTGCTGCGCAAGAGCCTGGGAGAACCGGTTATCCAGCAGGGCCCCGACTGGATCTGCTGGCGCCTGCCCCGCGCCGACAACAAAGGAGGGCACCCATGGCCAAGCAAGAGCTCACCCTGAGGCGCCTGGACTACGGTCCGCTGCTCAAGACCCTGAACGCCCTGTCGGGCCTGATCGTGCGCCTGGGGATGCCGCCCGGCAGCATCGAGCGCGGCAACGTCCTGTACTGGGCCACCCGCCGCAAGAAGCTGGCCGAGTTCGGCGACCCCCGCTTCCTGCGCTTCTTCGACAACTACATCGACACCAGCGCCAGCCTGCCGATGACCCCCTTCGGCAAGGTCGCCACCCGCCAGACCGCGCTCAAGGCCCTGTCCAACCGCCTGATGGTGGAGCGCTACATCCACCGCTACCCCCGGGTGGAGACCATCCCCATCCAGCGCCCGCTGTTCATCGTGGGCTTCCCCCGCACCGGCACCACCCTGCTGCACCACCTGCTCTCGCAGGACCCCGGCTACCGCTCCCTCAAGTTCTGGGAGCTGCACACCCCGGTCCCGGTGTACATGGACGACCCCGAGAAGGACCGCACCTTCCGCGTCACCGTCGCCCGCCGCACCCTGGGTCTGGTCAACGTGATCGCGCCCGAGATGCGCACCATGCACCAGACCGACCCCCACAGCCCCGAGGAGTGCTGGCAGCTCTTCTACAACTGCTTCGGCGCCATGAACATGGACCTGCAGAGCGGCGCCTACCAGATGGGGGACTTCCTGTTCCAGCAGGACATGACCTGGGTCTACCGCCAGTACAAGCGCTACCTCCAGATCCTGGCGCATCGCACCCCCACCCGCATCTTCGTGCTCAAGTGCCCCGAGCACATGTGGTTCCTCGACGCCCTGCTCGAGGTCTTCCCCGACGCCGGCATCATCCAGACCCACCGCGACCCCTACAACAGCGTGGCCTCCTACTGCAGCATGATCTCGCTCAACCGCCGCATGCTGTTCGGCAGGATCGACCCGCCGGAGGTCGGCAAGCACATCACCGACCGCTTCCAGATCGGCATCGAGCGCGCCATGGACGTGCGCGCCCGCCTCGGTGATGACCGCTTCTACGACGTGGGCTTCGGTGAGCTCATCAGGGACACCCGCGGCGTGGTGCGCGACATCAAGCGCTGGCACGGCATGGACCACGACGAGGAGAGCGAGCGGCGCATGGACGAGTGGCTCGAGACCAAGCGCGACGACGCCAAGGGCAAGCATGTCTACGACGCCGGCATGTGGGGCCTGGACGTGGACGACATCCACGAGCGCTTCGCGGCCTACATCGACCGCTACCCCGTGGACATCAAGCGCCCGGGCGTGCCCGGCGGCGACCGCGAGGCCCGCTCGGGGGTGATTGAGCGCGAGCAGCTGCCGCCGGTGCCGGGGGACTGAATCGGGCCCGCGGGCGCGACCGGTGTCAACATTCTTGATGCCATGCTATGCTCGGAATATCTCGGTGCTGGCGACCTCCTGGGTCCATACCAGGCGCGACCCCGACCGGGAAAGGTCGCCGCTGGAGCCTCGCCGCCCTTCATGCCGACGAACACCAGTCAGGTCGAGCCCACGCAGAAGAGCGCGCCACACCTCGCGCTCCGAGGTCCTGGTGGGGATGGCGCGTCGGATGCGCTCGCCCCGTCCCTCACGGATCCGCTCTCCGACCCGCTGGCGGGCTACACCATCATGCGCCAGCCCGCCGGCAGCGCGGCTCCGGGTGGAGACCCTCGTGGCCCCTTCCAGGCCGCCACCTCGGGCGGCGCCGATCCGCTCCCGTACCGCGCCGAGATGGAGGGCCTCTTTGGCCAGGGCTTCGGCGGCGTGCGCGCCCACCTCGGGCGCGGCGCGGCGCTCGGAGCGATCGGCGCCAAGGCCGCGGCGCGGGGCGACACCGTCGCGTTCGCCGAGCGCTCCCCCAGCCGCGAGACCGTCGGGCACGAGCTGGCCCACGTAGCGCAGGCACGCGCCTCCGGCGGCGGTGGCGTGCAGGCCCTGGGGGGCCTGAGCGATCCCTCCTCGCTCGCCGAGCGTGAGGCCGGCCTGGTGGGCCGGGCGGTCGCGCGCGGAGAGCCCGTCGAGGTGCACGCGGCGCCCGCGGGCGCCGTGCAGACCCTGCCCGTCGGCATCGCCACGAGCCTCGGTGTCGACAAACGCAGCCAGGAAGCCAGCCTCCTCGAGAGCATCGAGGCCAATTTCCGCGCCATGAGCAAGTCGGGCGCCCACAGCCGATCCGACGACGGGCTCGACCCGATCGACGGGGCGCTCGCCCAGGACGGCATTCCGCCCAGGGAGTGGGTCCAGAGCCTCCTGGACAAGGGCAACGAGTGGCTGGCGCGGGCGGACCTGAGGACGGGGGCCAGGGAGCGCCGAGCGGCGGCGGTCCAGTACCTCGTCGTGGAGCTGAAGCCCCTGGTCGCGAAGCTCCCCGAGCCGAAGCCCCCCGCCCCGCACCCCCTCGATCACCTGTCGAAGACCAAGAGTCAGCCCAACCAGCGGCCGGTCCCGCAAAAGTCGTTGACAGGGGGCGGTTCAAAGGCCGACCCGGTGCCGGCAGAGCACCAGCAGACCTCTGCCACCTTGCAGCAGCATCAGCAACGGCAGCACCGCATCCAGTCGATCATGACCGCGCAGCTCGAGAACAAGGTGCTGGGCGCCCACGAGAAGCTCGTGGCCAGCGTCCTGACCTGGTGTCGCAGTGCCACAGGCGAGATCGTCGTCGCGAAGACCGCGGTTGATGCCGCCCAGACCAGCTTCACGCGCAGAGGCTGGAAGGATTTCGTCGAGAAGGCGGAGCAGGCGACGAGCAAGATCAAGGCCGCGGACGCCATGATCGAAGAGGTACTGGCGGCCGTGGTGTCCTGGCTCGAGGCCAACACGCACGTCACGAAGGCCGGGGGGCTGACCCGGTACAACGTCGACCTCTCGAAGGCCGCGGGTAAGTGCTACCCCTTCATCCGCGCGCTCGGGGAGGGTGTTTCGGCCGAGATGGGCAAAGGGGGACTGGGCGTTGCGGCCGCTCCCGACGACGACGTGGCGAGCCTCGGGGGCGGCCAGCAGCAGCCACCACCCTCCCAGCCCATCGAGATCCCCCGCCCGCTCGTCCTCGCGGCCATCGCGCAGTACCGTGAGGAGAGCCACGTCGCCCGCGGCAACCGGAAGAAGGACGGGCTTCAACATATTGATGCCATCTGCCAGCACATCGAGAAGGAAGCCAAGGCGGGGCCACAGACCCTGGCCGACCATGTCCGCTCACTGCTGAGCAAGCTCCAGGACTGGCTGGGCCAGAACTTCCACTTCAAGCCGGGGACGGACATCGCGCGGCGCTTCGAGGCGGTCCGCGACTTCCATGACGTGCTGAGGGAGCTGGTGGGCGCTGGCGACGCCGCGCCGAACGCGCGCCCGGCCCAGGGAGGCGGGCAGTCGCAGCCCGCCCAGGGTGGCCCGAACCCGGCGCCCTCCCCCATGGCCGCCGCGCTACGCAAGGCGCCCGCCGACCTGCTCCCGAGGCTGGCCCAAGAGATGGCCGACCGCTACCGCCAGGCCAGCAAGGTTCGGGGTCGAAACCGAAAAACCGACAACCTTGGCCCGCTCGACGAGAAGTGTGGGTTGCTCGGCGGCGAAGAGCCTCTGGCCCTGCTGGCGGCGAAGATCGATCTCATCAGGGCCGTGGCCACCCAGTGGGCCGCCAAGGGGGACACACCGGCGTCGCGCAAGGCCGCAGTCCTGGCCCTGAAGGCGGAGGCCGAGGCGCTGATGGTGGCCTGCGGCAAGGCGGGTCCGGCCGAGCCAGAGGCCGAGCAGGAGCCCCACGAGACGGAGACCCTCGACGACTACGTGGACGCCCTCGAGGAGTCCGCGACGCCCGCCGGCAACCTGGGCGAAGGCACCGACACCACCGCCACCAACGACCAGGGGGCCTACCACGGTCTGTACGGCCCGGCATCCGAGGGGTTCGAGGGCGTCGGGAACGTGCTGGGCGGGGGCGCCCAGATGGGACAGGGCATCCGGGGGATGCTGAAATTCGGTGAGATCGCCAAGGGCAAGGCCACCCACAGCGATCGCGCCGAGCTCACCTTCCAGATCGGCAGCTTCCTCGCCGGGTCTTCCGACGCCGCCTATGGAGTCGGCAAGTCCGTGGATGCCGGGGGAGGCACAGGGCAGAGCGACATCCTCGGCGGCATCTCCGACGGCCTGGAAGCCTTCAAGGATGTCGCCGACTTCGCGGTGCAGGTCACGGACTGGGCCGCGGCCGAGAAGCTCGGCGGGCTTGGTGCCCAGGAGCGCACCGAGCGCCTCCTCGACCTGGCCGCCACCACCTCCGACACGGTCGGCGCCAGCGCCAACGTCACGGTGGGCATCCTCAACGCCACAGACGCCGCCAAGACCACCATCGAGGTCGCGGGGAAGGTGGTGCAGGGCGCCAAGATCATCTCCGGCTCCCTGGAGATCATCCACGGGGCGGTCAAGGCCTTCGGCGCGATGGCCCAGCTCGGCAAGCTGAACAAGGTCGTCTCCGCCCAGAACAAGGTCATCGGCAACCTCGGCAAGCAGATCGTGGAGACCGAGATCGCAGCCGATGAGCTCGGTAACAGAAAGCTCACGACAGTTGACTTCACCAAGTACGCCAAGCTCATTGCGAAGTCCGAGGTCTTGATGGGGGGCATGACCGAGTGCCTGCGGCTCCAGAGTTACGCCCAGGCCGCGCGACGGGACCAGCAGGCCGAGCGGCGCTCCGGGCTGAACAAGATGATCACGGGCGGGTTGGATGTCGCCCAGGGGGGGTTGCTCTTCTCCGGCGTGGGGGCCCCCGTCGCGCTCGCGCTGGGGATCGTCAAGGCCATCTGGAGCCTGGGTGGCGCCGTGGTCGGGCACCAGCGGAACAAGAACGCGCTCCAGCTCATCGAGATCGCGAAAGACCTCAAGCCTGACGGCACCCCCACCGGCACCCGCGCCAAAGAGCTGGACTTCGGCGCCGCCCGCGACCGCGTCATCTCCTGCTACAACAAGTACCTCGACAGGGTGTTCGAGGGCGGCTCCCCGCCCGGCCTGGACGACAAGCGCTGGAAGACCATCCGGGGCTACGCCTGGAACGACAAGAACGAGCGCGTCAGCGCCAAGACCACGCAGGTGATGGAGAAGACCGCCATCCCCGCAGCGCCCATCCACCAGAAGTCACAGAAATGGATCGTGCTCAAGGACAGCGGCGTCAACGAACGGTCGAAGTCCAGCAGCGCATGGTTCTCCGCGGACAAGAGCGACATCGCCAGGAAGGCCGACAAGCAGCGCATGGCCAGGGGCCTCATCGAGCTCGCCGCGAGCACCTTCGATCCGACGACAGGAAAGTACGTGGACACGAGCAACCTGGTGATCTCCGAAGACGGGACGGACCTCGGCCAGGACATGGAGAACCTGCGGAAGATGACGGGCAGGGCCCTGCTGGAGAGCGCGGGCATCAAGGAGTCCACCTACCTGGCCTGGTTCGAGAAGGCCGGTGGCGTCCTGGGCCAGACGTCGGCCAACCCGGCCATCATGAAGAGCTTCATCCAGGCCTTCGTGATGCGCTAGCAGCGCGGGCGCCCCGCCCGTTGGCCTCACCGTCTCCAGCGGGCAGCCTCAGCCTGGGGTGGTGCGAGCCACCACACCAGCGCGCAGCCGTGATCCTCTCCCGAGCCCAGGACGGCCTCGGCCGTGGCGGCCAGGCCCGGTAGCTCGGCCGGTCGGCGCTCGCCCCCCGGTGTGAGATCCAGGGCAATGGCCGTGATCCCCGCGGCGCGCGCCTCGTCCACGGCGCCCTCCGGCAGGGAGACCGCGCGGCCCGCCTGCACGCCGCGCCACCAGCGCACCACGGACAGCCCCTCCTGCCAGCGCCGGAAGGCCTTTGGCTGGGGCGCCCGGGGCGGCACACCCACCTCGTTGGCCAGGGCAGCCCCAGAGGCGCGGAAGATGAGCCCCATGCTGGCCGGCCCGTCGCCGCCGCGCTCCTGGGAGAGGACGAGCACTGGACCAGGAGCCATGGACAGCACGCGCCAGCCGTCGAAGGAGTGCACATCGCGCCGATCGAGGGGGAAGTTCGGCGAGAGCAGCAGGCACTCCAGCAGGATGGCGGCGGCCCACAGGCCGGGGCGGCGCACCGAGGCGGCCAGGGGGATCAGCGCCAGGGGCAGCACCAGCCCCCACCGCAGGGGCCAGTTCATGCGCGCGTAGCTGGCCGAGAGGCGCTCCAGGCAGAGCGCCGGCAGGGGCAGCGGCTGGCCGCCGAGGCGCAGGGGCTCGCCCGCGAGCTGCAGGTAGGGGCCCATGAGCAGCAGGCCGGCGAGCACGGCGGCGACGACCCAGGGCCAGCGCCCGGCGCGGCGATGGCGGAACCCCAGGGCGGCGGCGGCCAGCAGCGCCAGGGACAGGCGGCTCGCCAGGCGCGCGGGGCCAAGCGGCAGCGGCCAGAGCACATCCCCGCTGTGCAGGAAGGTCCAGGCATGGGCCGGGGGTAGCCCGGGGACACCGCCACCGGGCAGGCGGGCGCTGCCGCCGGCGGCCAGGCCAGCCAAGGATCCGGCGCTTTGCAGGCTCCATGCCAGGGGCGCGGCCAGCAGCACCGCGGCGACCGCGGCCAGCAGCAGCAAGCGCCCGCCCAG
>JBDRKM010000133.1:0-9408 GCA_043814015.1 Pseudomonadota bacterium | reverse complement strand
GGCCAGGTCTGCGACTACCAACGGCTGTCTGGTTCTGCAAGCCAGACAATATCAGGTTTCAATCCCCTCGATAGCGGGGCCAGGTCTGCGACACGCTCGGTTCGATGCGTGTCCGCCATGGACCGTGTAGGTTTCAATCCCCTCGATAGCGGGGCCAGGTCTGCGACGAGAACCACATTCTCGACGCCTTGAGCCAGCTTGAGGTGTTTCAATCCCCTCGATAGCGGGGCCAGGTCTGCGACGAGGAGCAGGACGCCCAGGAGGACGAGGAGTCCGAGGAGTTTCAATCCCCTCGATAGCGGGGCCAGGTCTGCGACTGCTCCTGTCCCTGCTCGCCACCATCGCCATGATCCTCGTTTCAATCCCCTCGATAGCGGGGCCAGGTCTGCGACACCAGACCGAGGCCGCTGGCGTCCGTCAGATGCGGGAAGCCGGTTTCAATCCCCTCGATAGCGGGGCCAGGTCTGCGACCGCACCCACCTCTTCCCCGGAGCCGATCGATACGCAACGCGGTTTCAATCCCCTCGATAGCGGGGCCAGGTCTGCGACCAGACGCTGCGAAGCGCACTGCAGGAGGCCCAGGCTCAGTTTCAATCCCCTCGATAGCGGGGCCAGGTCTGCGACGGCGGCCAGGTCTTCCTCGGAGTTCGCAAGAGCTTCGGGGTTTCAATCCCCTCGATAGCGGGGCCAGGTCTGCGACGTCCACCTTTGCCAGCACGGGGACTCCCTTCGGGGTGGCGTTTCAATCCCCTCGATAGCGGGGCCAGGTCTGCGACATGGAGCTCATGCTTCAGAACGAGGGATGGGTGGAGTTCAAGTTTCAATCCCCTCGATAGCGGGGCCAGGTCTGCGACTCACCTACCGGGCCATTCTCGAGGAGGGCGCCTACGGTTTCAATCCCCTCGATAGCGGGGCCAGGTCTGCGACGTCGGTCCACGACATCGAGGGTGAGTGGTTCATCCTCGTTTCAATCCCCTCGATAGCGGGGCCAGGTCTGCGACTTCCAGGCCGTGAGGCTCTGGTTCCGGGTGCTGGACCGAGTTTCAATCCCCTCGATAGCGGGGCCAGGTCTGCGACTCCTCGTCGCCCTCGCTCTCGCCGTCCTCGCCACGGTGTTTCAATCCCCTCGATAGCGGGGCCAGGTCTGCGACACGACGAGGATTTCGTTCGTGCCTCCCTCCACTACAAGTTTCAATCCCCTCGATAGCGGGGCCAGGTCTGCGACCACCTGACCGTCCGCACCACCGAGATCGTCGAGGGTGGTTTCAATCCCCTCGATAGCGGGGCCAGGTCTGCGACTTGGCTCTGGTCGCGTCCTCCGCGACCCCGAACGCCAGTTTCAATCCCCTCGATAGCGGGGCCAGGTCTGCGACACCTACCTCCCAGAATCGGCTTCCCAGGCCGGCGATCCAGCCGGTTTTCGGAAACCTCCCCTCCAGAGGGGGTCAGGGAGCGGGTCGTATCAGGAAGGAAATTCAATAGTCACCCTTGAAGGCACTCTTTCGAGCTTAGGAAACCTCACGGACCAACGTCTGTTTTCGCGGAGGCACTGAGGTTCCCTGAATACGGACAAGAACTGTCCTCGAAAGAACGGGGCCGGTCGCAGAACCGATGTCAAAGACCGTCGCAGACCAAGGCAATCTACCATTGCCACCCGTACCCGGGCAACGGGGGTGGCCACGCCGCTCCCGGCGGTAGCTCCGCGATGGTGGCGCGGAGGCGGTATCCCTGGCCTTCGGCGGTGATGGAGACGGGGAGGCCGAGGAGGATCAGCGGCGCCGGGGTCGCCGCCGAGCAGCGCGCGACGGTCTTGGTGGGCGAGAGGCGCAGGCCGGCCCGCCCGAGGACTCCCTCTGTCCAGGTGAGGAGGGACACGCCGGAACCCCGTGCCGCGCCCGCGAGCGCGATGTCGTCGGCGTAGCGAATCTGGCCACACAGGGAGAGGGCGCGGTCTTCCAGGCCCACCCGGGCGCGCTCCAGGGGCAGGTCCAGGGCGTGGTGCAGGTAGAGGTTGGCGAGCAGGGGCGAGAGGGGCGCGCCCTGCGGCACGCCGCGGTCGGGACCGGTGGGCCAGGCCCGCAGCCAGGCGCGATTCAGCGAACGCCAGAGAGGATCGGGGGAGAGGGCCAGGATCATTCGCTCCAGGCAGGGGTGGGCCAGGTGGTCGAACAGGCCCTCGATGTCCACCTTGACCAGCTCCAACCAGGGCTGGAGGCCCACCTGCCCCACGAGCTGGCGCACCGCGCCGGCCGGGGAGTGGCCCGGGCGGTAGCCGTGGACCCATGGACGGAGCAGGGCCTCCACCCGCGGCCCGACCACCTCCAGCACGGCGGACTGGACCAGGCGGTCGGCCAGGGTCGGGATGCCGAGCTGGCGCTCGGTGCCGTCTGGCTTCGGGATGCGGCGGTGCAGGAGGGGCGCGGGACGCCAGCGACCAGCGATCACGGCGGCCCGGATCGCGCCGAGATGCCGGGAGAGATCGCGCTCGAACCAGGCCCGCCCACGCCCGTCCACGCCCGCGCCGCCCGGGGTACGCGCGCGCCGCCAGGCGGCCTCGAACACGGCGGGGGTCAGGGCCCTCGCCAGGTCCAGCGACACGGGGCTTCCCAGCGGTACCGTCGCGGAGGCCCACCGCTCCCAGGGCGGCGTGAGGGTCAGCCCCAGCGCACGCAGCAGCCCGGCCCCCCCGGCTGCGGGGGCCCTCCCCTGGCCGCGGGTGGGGCGCCTCACGGCAGCTCCCGCGCGCGGTCGCAGCGGTCGAACCAGGCCACCGCCGCCCAGCCGACGGCCTCGGTGAGCCCGGCCGCGGTCGAGGCGTTGAGGACGTTGCCCCACCCGGGCACCCAACCCAGCAGCACCTGGCTCGCGCTCCGGCCCGCCATGGTGGCGCCGAAGGACAGCACGAGCTGCGCCGCCGCGGTGCGGTCCAGGGTCACGCCGCGCTCGGCGGCCAGCGTGCCGATCATGGTGGCCTGCAAAGGGACCAGGACGGCCGCGTCGCTGCACGGGAGCTGCGCGAGCCCCGCGCCCACCCCGGCAGCCAGGGCTGAGAAGGCATGGATGACGGTTCGATCTCCGCGCTTCATCGGGTCACCTCCCATCTTCTGGACGCGCGGCCCGGGGCGCTGCGGACACCCGCGCTACACGAACAGCGGATCCCGGTCGTCCGGTACGGGCTCGGCGGTCCCGAGCAGCAGGGTCGAGGCCCGGCAGCCGCGGCAGAGGACGTAGATCCTCACGGTGTCCACCTCCAGGTCCACCGTGCGGCGCACCAGCCCGAGCACCTGGTCCAGCAACCCGTGCTTGAGCTCGCCCTCGAACACGCTCTTCTGGACGGGCAGCAGGTACCGCTTGAGGCGTCGCTGCAGGCGCCCGCGCCGGCGGTTGTCCTCCACGTCGTAGCAGAGCACCACGTACACGGCTCACCGCCAGGCGTAGGGCTGGTAGGCGGGGACTGGCTCGGCGGCGGCCCGTGCCAGGGCCTGGGCCTCGATGCGCATCAGGTCCTCCAGGGGAAAGCGCGCTTCGCGCTCGACGGACCAGGCTCGCTCCTGGAGGCGCCGCGCCCAGGCGGTGAGCACCACGCTGCGGCCGACGGGGCCGAGGTAGACGGGGCGTGCCGCGGGGTCCACGGGCTCGGGATCCTCCCCGGGGGTCTCCGAGACCCTGGTGAGGTCCACGCCGGGGTCCTCGAAGTCCTCGGGCGAGAGCTGGCGACGGTTGAACAGCCCCAGAACGAGGGCGTCCACCACCGGCCGCCACGCCTCGGCCAGGTCGAAGGCGCAGGCGGCGCGCCCGCGGCCGGCCTCGTGCAGAAAACCGACGTAGGGGTCGAGCCCGGCGCCGCGCGCGGCGTGCTCGGTGCGCTGGCAAAGCAGGGTGTAGAGGAAGGAGAGCACGGCGTTGACCGGGTCGCGCGGCGGCCGCCGGTTGCGCCCGGTGAAGCTGAACAGCGGGTTGCGCAGGCCCTGGCCGAGCACCCCGAAGTACACGCGGGAGGCGTAGCCCTCGATGCCCATGAGCCGCTCGAGGTCGGTCGCACCGCCGGCGGCGCTGGCCATGGCCCGCAGCGTCGCGAGCGCGTCGGCCAGCCCCTCCGAGCGCACCTGGCGCTGGATACGGCCCAGCCCGATGTGCTGGTTGCGGATCTTGCCCGCCACGATGGCCCGCGCGACCGGCATACGGCGGGCGGGATCGAGCACGCAGCCGAGCTGGGCCAGGCGCCGCTCCCCGGCCCGGCTCGCGGCGCTCGTGAGCCGCCCCTGGACCCGGCCGTCGCGGGTGTGGAAGACCACGTCGATGCCATGGCGCAGGAGCAACCGCCGGGCCGCGCAGGTCAGCTCCACGTCGCCGAAGGCGTGCACCTCCTCCACGTCTTCCGGGCGCAGGGCGCGGACGGGCTCGCCCTGCTGCTCCACGAGCAGTGCCCCGCCGCGCACGGACAGGCGCCGCGGACCGCCTTGCAGGACGAGCCAGGCAGCCATGGGCTATCCGTCCGCGCGTCCCGAGCGCGCCGGGTGGTCCTCACGCACCAGGGCGGGGATGCCCTCCGCGGCCTCCACGCGCCAGGTGGTCTCTCCGACGGTGAAGCGCCCCCCGGGCAGCCGCGAGAGCCGCGCCACGGCCTCGGCCCGCTGGCCGCGCAGCTCGGCCTCCAGGGCCCCGATGCGCGCCTCGGTCCGCAGCAGGGCGTCGAGCAGCTCTTCCAGAGGCGGCTCGGCGGCCCGGGGCGCCTCGGCGGGCTGACCCGCGAGGTGCAGGAGGGGCTGGGGGTAGCTCTCGGGGGCGTCGAAGGTGCAGCGGCAGTCCACCGCCTGGACCACGCCCGAGAGGCGGCGCCGGATCTGGCGGCAGGAGATGGGGCTGCCCGAGTGGGGCGCGCCCATGTGCTCCTCCGCGGGCCAGCCCGCCCGGCGCAGCAGGTAATTGAGCCCCTCCACCCCTTCGGGCAGATGCCCCATGGAGTGCTCCAAGACGACCTTCGCGTCCCGCTCCAGCCGGGCCTCGGCCAGCGCGTCGGCCACCACGGCGCGCAGCACGGGGCAGCCGGCCAGGAGCGCGGCGAGGCGCGGTCGGGCCTCGAAGTCCGCCTCGGAGAAGGCCGGCGGCGCGGGCGCGTGAGGGATACCGGGCGTGGCGGGGTCGGCGGCCGGCGTGGACTCGGGCTCGGGCTCGACCCGCGGCGCGCTCGGTCGCACCAGGGTCGGCGGCGGCAGGGTGATGTCGGCCAGCGGCACCCGGCGCACGGTCCGCAGGCGCTCCCAGGGATCGGTGAGGTGCTGGCCCTGATCGTCCAGCAGCAGGCAGCGGCGCCCGGTGCGGCGATGCACGCCCAGCGGCAGCTTGACCAGGTTGCCGAGCCGGCCGGCCGGCACGCTGTCCTGCTTGGGAAAGACCTCGATCTGCAGCTCCGGGTCGGCCGGGGCGAGCACCCGGGCCCAGCCCTCGCCCAGCGCGCGCACCCGGGCCGCGGGTTCCGGCACGGGCAGCAGACACCAGAGGTGCCGCCCCTTGAAGCCGGAGTCCACCAGCAACGGATCGAAGCCGGCGGCGCGCAGGCCCGCGAGCAGCGCGAGCCCGGCCTCGTGGATGCGGCGGCGCAGGTCCGCGGCCCGGGCCGGATCGCCGGTGGCGCGCTGCAGCGCCGCCTTGGAGGCGTCCAGGTCCAGCACGAGCTGCGCGGCGGAGTCGTCCCGACGCACGAGGTAGCTGCCCAGGGTGACATCGCCCCGCAGGTGGGCCGCCGCCAGCTCCGGCGTGAGCGAGGTCTCCACCGGGCTGTACCCGCCCTTGTCGCCGTCGGCCCACTGGCGGGCATGCACGCCCTCGCGGCCAGCGAAGAGGTAGGCGAAGCGCACGAGGTCGCCCGTGCCAGGCTCGCCGGGCAGATCGGGGGGCTCGGCCTCGGGCTCGGGCGCCTCGGTCGCAGGCTCGGTCTCGTGCCCGGGCAGCTTGGCCAGGCGCGCGCGGCAGGCGTCGGCCCGCCGCGAATCGCCCCGCTCGGCGTGAAGCGTGGCGAGTCGGGCGAGCGCGTCCGCGGCCTCGGGGTCGTGGGCGAGCACCGCCTGCCACGCGGTCAGCGCCAGGGTCGAGGAGCCCACCGCTTCGGCGGCCTCGGCCCAGGCGCGGGCGTCGACGACGGCAGGGCCGGTGGAGAGGGTCTTCGCGACGAGGGCGCGGGCGGCGGAGAGGTCGTCGGCGGCGAGCAGGTCGAGGACGGGGGCGGGGATGGGCATGGGGTGGCTCCCGGGGTGGGTGTGGTGGTCCCGATGCAGGGGAGACGCGCGGGGGAGTGGGGGGCGGACAGGGCGGGGGACCGAGGGGTGTCCGGCCCGCGTTCCACCACCGCGCTACACTGTCGGAGCTTCGCCAACCCGGAGTTTCTCCCCGTGCGCCACTTCAACACCGCCGGCGTCTGCCTTCCCGAGCTGCACTACATGCTGCCGCCCGAGCCGCGCCTGCCCGGGGTGCGCAAGTTGCTCGCGCAGCGCGCCTATTTCGTGGTGCATGCCCCGCGACAGACCGGCAAGACCACCACGCTGCGGGCCCTCTGCCGAACCCTCACGGACGAGGGCACCTACGCCGCGCTGCACTTCTCCTGCGAGGGCGGCCAGGCCGTCGGGGATGACTACGCCGAGGCCCAGCGGGCCATCCTCGCGGATCTGCGCGCGCGCGCCGAGAGCGATCTCCCTGCGGACCTGCGGCCCCCCGAGCCCTGGCCTCAGGCGCCGGACTCCGGCCTGCTCGGCGCGGCTCTCGGGGCCTGGGCGCGGGCTTGTCCACGGCCGCTGGTGCTGGTCTTTGACGAGATCGATGCCCTCCAGGGGCGCAGCCTCGTCGCGGTCCTGCGCCAGCTTCGGGCCGGCCACCCCGGGCGCGGTCCCTCGTTCCCCTCCTCTGTCATCCTCTGCGGGTTGCGCGACGTGCGCGACTACAAGGCCGCCTCGGGTGGAGATCCGGAGCGACTCGGCACGGCCAGCCCCTTCAACGTGCTGGTCGATTCCATGACCCTCGGGAACTTCACAGCCGACGAGGTGGCCGAGTTGTACGGCCAGCACACCGCTGACACGGGCCAGAGCTTTGAGGATGACGCCCTGCGGCGGGCCTTCGACCTGACCTGCGGCCAGCCCTGGCTGGTCAACGCCCTGGCCCGGGAGGTGGTGGAGAAGCTCGGCCTCCCGCCGGCCACCCCGGTCACCGCCGCCCACCTGGACAAGGCGAAAGAGCGCCTCATCCAGGCACGAGCCACCCACCTGGACTCCCTCGTCGCGCGTCTGGTGGACGACCGCGTGCGGCGCGTGATCGAGCCCATGCTCGCCGGCACCTTCGGCGAAGCGCCCTCCGACGTCTACAATGACGATCTCCAGTACGTCCGGGACCTCGGGCTGGTAGCCCCCGGGCCGGGTCTGTGCATTGCCAACCCTGTCTACAACGAGGTGATCGTCCGCGTGCTGTTCGGCACCGTCGAAGATCGCCTGCCGGTCCCGTCCAAGCGCTCCTTCATCCTGCCCGATGGCCGCCTGGACCTGCGCCGCGTGCTCACTGGGTTCGCGGCTTTCTGGCGCGAGCACGGCGAGATCCTCGCGGGCACCGCCAACTGGCGCGAGGTGGCGGCGCAGCTCGTGCTGATGGCTTGGTTGCAACGCATCGTGAATGGAGGCGGCTACGTGGACCGGGAGTACGGCATCGGCCGGGGCCGGATCGACCTCCTGGTGCGCTGGCCCTGGATGGACGCAGAGGGCACGCGGAGCGAGCAGCGCGAGGCCCTGGAGCTCAAGGTCTGGGCGCCCGGAAGGGGCGATCCACTGGCCGAAGGGCTCGTGCAGCTCGACGCCTACCTCGAGCGGCTTGGGCTCGATCGGGGGATCCTCGTGATCTTCGACCGGCGGCCCGACGCGGCGCCCATCGGCGAGCGGACGCGGTTTCAGGAGGAGAGGACGGCGTCGGGGAGGGGGGTGTGGGTGCTGCGGGGGTAGGCGGTGCTCGATGGGGTGGCGAGCGCCCTCAGGACCAGGGCGAGGGGAATTGCACGCCCTGCTGACCGTCCCAGGCGAAGACAGGGATGCCAGCGGCGTGGCAGGCTGCGGCGAGGGAGGCGGCGCGGACGGGGTGGAGGGTGAGCCATAGGGCTGAGGGAACGCCCCCTTGCTGCTTCCGCAGCTTCTTCAGGTGATCGGCGGCCCAGCCCTTGCCGACCGCCTTGCCCGGCTTGAGCGCAGGCAGGCGGCACTCCACAGCGCCAGGCGGACCCGATGGCCCCGGAAGATCCACAAGCCACAGCGGAGGCGCCGTCACCACCGGCTTGGTGAAACGCACCCACCACCTTGGCTTCACCAGCATCCCTGACAGATCGCCGACCCAGCGATGTCGGCACACCGCGCGCACGCTGCGGGCACTGACGCGGGCCTCGCGGGTGTCCCCATGGGCGGCGAGGTTGCGAAGTGCTGCGACGCAAGCCCAGCGCCGGCCCCAGGGGCCACCAAGCCTGAACCAGGCGGCCTCGGCCTGCCCTCGGACCCGCAGGTCAAGGACGTTGCGGCAAGGCCCCCACTCTCCGGACGCCCGGTGACCTGCGAGCACCATCATCGAGACGAGCGTCTCCCGTAGGAGACGCAGCGCCTTGGCCTCGCGGTTCGCCCCGACCAGCCTCGAGAAAAGCTGCAGCTCGTAGACCAGTGTCGCCTCCGTGAAGTCGCCACGCGCCCCGGCCGGGATTGCCCGCAGGAGCGGCTCGAGCTGCTCGAACGCCAGCTCCGGCAGGTGGGCGCGCGTGGAGTCGAGGCGCTGTTGGGCTCGCTGCAGGTCCTTCCCCAGCCGCCCCAAGGACACCCCGAGAAGACCGGCCCACCCCATGTCGAGAGCGTCGGAAACAGGCGTCAGGCTCCGGGCGAGCGGCACTCCCCAGGGCCTCTCGCGAAGGTAGGTGGCGAGGGGCCGGGCGTCGAGCCGCTGTCCGAGGGCGGCCATGGCGGGAGCCTGCGAAGCGACCTCGAAGAAAGGAAGGAGGTCGTAGACCAGGCCCCGACCGCTGCCGGGCGGAAACTCAGCGTAGGTCGCTGCCAGCACACGCACCGCTGGACGCAGGCTCACCAGCAGCAGCGCCGCGAGCTGGAAGCCCGTCGAGATCGGCCGCAACCCCCCGGTGGTCTCGAGCCACACCAGGTCGCCGTCCTGCACCACGGTCGGGTCAAGCACCCTGCGCACGATGTCCCACATGGCCGCAGGATCGCGCGCGTTGGGCACGAGGTGCTCGGCGATCTCCTCGTTGGGTGTCAAGCGCCAGGTGCATGGGACCGTGGCCGCGCCACCATCTAGGGACCACCCCCCCGCGGCCCCCGTTCACGTGTTGACAAGCATCTGGTAGGCCTTTGGCAGATTCGCCGGATCCACTGGCGGTCTGCTGGAGGT
>JBDRKM010000132.1:0-5561 GCA_043814015.1 Pseudomonadota bacterium | reverse complement strand
ACCTCCAGCAGACCGCCAGTGGATCCGGCGAATCTGCCAAAGGCCTACCAGATGCTTGTCAACACGTGAACGGGGGCCGCGGGGGGGTGGTCCCTAGATGGTGGCGCGGCCACGGTCCCATGCACCTGGCGCTTGACACCCGGCGGACTGCGTCGTGGTGAGGGTGCGGAGGCGGCGAGATGAGGCGGCCATTCGTTCCCCTCGACGCAGCCTGGTGGCCACCGATCGCTCAGCGGCTGCAAGCCGCGGGGGAGCCCTGGCCGGAGGAGGCGGTGCTCATGGATCTGCGCTGGTACGCCGACCAGGAACGCATGGGACGAGCCCGCCGCCCCGGCCGGCCGACGCTCGCCGCGCGCTGGTCCTGGAGCGACCGCAAGGCCCGCGCCATCCTCGCCGACGCCGCGCAGTGGAGCGACCCCTTTCAACGTCCAGGCGAGGTCCAGCCCGTGTCCAGCCCACGTCCAGCGGAGGGCCAGCCCGCCCCCCGGGAAGCGCGACAGAGACGAGATCCAGGGTCCAGGCCAGGTCCAGCCTCCGTCCAGCCCCCGTCCAGCGAACGTCCCCACGCGCGCGTCGACACCCCCACTGGGCACCCGGACACAAGGACACGGGGGGACACCCCCCGGCCCCCCACGCCTGAGGTTTCCTCGGGTCTTCCTGACGACTCCGAGGACCGCGCCCGCGCAGCCTGGGATCGGGCGTACGCCCGTTCGGCGTGGGCAGGTGCGCCGTACCCCTGGGAGATCGGACGCCGAGGAGCCGACCACCGCCGGCTTCGCCGCTGGATGGATTCTGCCGGACCGGACGACGAAGGGATGGCGCGTTTGGAGGGCGCGATCCGCGCCTACCTCGACGCAGCCTCGGCGGGGCTGACCTGGCCCAGGGGCGACCCGCCCACCACACGCCGCTTCACAGACGAGATCGCGAAGTGGCTCCTGGCCAGCGGTCAGGCCGGCTCCAATGCCGTCCACCGGCCTCCCGATCAGCGCGGTGCGAGGGCCGGGCCCATCCGTCCACTGTCCATCGCCGAGCGTATCGCCGGGCGCCGCGTGCCAGTCCAAGCCGAGCCCCCGACGATCTTCACCCACCCCATTCCCCAGAGCGAAGCATGATCACGCGCGCCCACATCCTCCAGCTCTTTGCCCTTCTCGAAGCCGGTGGCTGTCGTCCCCAACCCACGTTGGGGTCCGACGATTTCCTCGATGTCGCCGTGGCTACCTGGTCTGCCCTGCTCGCCGACCTGGAGCCCGAGGAACTGATGGCTGCGGCCGTCGCCTTCCTCCGGACCCCCGACTCCAACTGGTGGCCGACGCCAGGGCGCCTCCTTTCCCTGACGCCTGGCCGGGCCGCTGACGAGATCGATGATGCTCCCGAGGCTTGGGCCCTGGTCATGAGGGCGCTTCATGACCAAGGCCGTGACCGGCCCCCACCGAAGGATTGGGCTCCCTTCGGGAATCCCGCCCGAGATGAGGCCCTTCGATGGGCGCTGAAGTCCATCGGATACTGGCGCGACCTCTGCCTCCAGGACATCGGTGTGCTGGAGACCAGCATCCGAGCGGCGTTCCGTGATGCCTACCGGGCCGCGCGCCAGCGTCAGCGGCTGGCTCGCCAGGAGACCGGCACCCAGCGGCTGATCGAGAATCTGCTCGAGCATGGTCTGCCATCTCTGCTTTGTGGTGGAACCATCGACAAGCTGCCAGGTGGTGACACATGAACGCCTCCATCCGTGCCGCCCTGTACGCCCGCGTTTCCACGTCCAACAAGGGGCAGGATGTGGGGCTCCAGCTCGACGAGCTGCGCCAGGTCGCCGCCCAGCGCGGGTGGACCATCGTGGAGGAGTTCAGCGACAACGGGATCTCGGGCACCCGCGACCGCCGCCCCGAACTGGACCGTCTCGTCGCGGACGCCCGCGCCGGCCGCTTCGACGTGGTGGCGGTGTTCAAGCTGGACCGCCTGGCCCGCTCGCTGCGGCATTTGCTGGCGCTCTCCGAGGATTTCTCCGCATGGGGAGTCGGGCTCGTGTCCCTCCACGACGCCGGCATTGACACGACATCGGCATCCGGACGGCTGCTGTTCCAGGTACTCGGGGCCTTCGGGGAGTTCGAGGCCGCCATCATCCGGGAACGGGTGATCGCCGGCGTGCGCCGCGCCCAGGCGAAGGGCACCCACTGTGGCCGCCCGAGGAAGGACCTCGACCTGCGCGCCGCCCGGCTCCTGCTGGCCCAGGGACAGTCGCTGCGCCAGGTGGCGGACATGCTCAAGCTCTCGCGGACCACGCTCAAGCGGCGGCTGCGGGAGGATGGCGGGGCCGAGGGTATCGCAGAGGCGTAGGAGGTCGCCGAGGGAGATCCAGACGCCGGTCTATCCCCACTCCTCCTCGGTCCAGGGTTCACGCGCCTGGACCGCCGGGAGCACGAACCGCATCCCCTGGTTGTCGGTCGGGTTCAGCCAGATCATCCGCTCCAGGACGGCTTCGGCCTCCTCGAAGCGCCCCAGGTGCCAGAGCGAGAGTGCCAGGCCGTGCAAACAGCGGAAGTAGGGGCGGTTGTCCACGAGGCCCCAGGGGAGCACCCAGGGCGCGGCGGGAGGCACCGACAGCTCGGCGATGTCTGCGCCCATCTGGTAGAACCCGAGCGCGACGCCCGGGTCCTCCTCCAGGTTGAGGGCCAGGTTCCCGAGGTGGGCGTAGGCGTCGATGCAGCGCAGATCCTGCTCCAGGAGGCCGTGCAGGATCGCGCGCGCACGGCGCCGGTCACCCACCGCCATGCGGTCCGCCGCCTCGATGATCGGGTCGTACCCGTCGTAGAGGTCCCACTGGGCACCGGGGAGCACCTGCTCCATCTCGAAGCAGAGCCGCTTCCCCGCCGCGATGATGGGCAGGAAGCAGGGATCGATGCTCGCGCCGGGCTCGCCCCAGTACTCCTCGGCGGGATCCCATACGCCCTGTTCATCGAGGCCCAGGGGTTCGAGCCCCAACAGCGCGAGGTCGGTGCGGCGCCCCGTGACGCAGCCCTCCAGCCCCTCTCGCCGACCACGGGATGGCTCCGGCACCACCGTGAGGACCTGCCCGGGCACGAGGGTGCGCAGCACCTGGACGGTCGCGGGGACGGGCTTGAGCTGGACGATCCGGCCGTCCGCGCCGAGGACGCGACCGCGCGCGTGCGTCGGGCGGACCGCAAGGAGCAGGAACTCGATGGGGGCGTCAGGCATGGCCGGGCCTCGGGCAGGGGGGGGGCGCGTCAGGGGCGGAGGGCTGGCTTCAGCCGGTGCTCGGCGAGGAAGGCCCGCGCACGGGCCAGCTCCCGGTCCTCGCTCCAGGCGAACCAGCGCTCACGGAGCTCGGGGCGCTCGAACAGGGTGTTCTTGAAGCACCGGAAGGCCCCGCGGCCCTCCAGGTCGCGCAGCAGGCGCTCACCGAAGGCGCGATCTTCGATGGACTCGGCGAAGCTCGCCTTGTCCCACCACGCCTCGCGGGGCTCACGCGGCTCGATCCGGATCCAGGCGTCGTCGCCGAGCCAGCCGTCTTCGTCCGGCTCGCCGGTGACCATGCTGTCGCCACGCATGCGCAGCTCGCCGCTCTCGCGGTGGAGCAGATGGGTGCCCATCTCGGGGGACAAGTCCATGACGGTCGCCAGCTCGCCGAGGTCCACGGGCAGGGCGGCGCGCAGGGGCATGGGCCCCGTGCCCAGGGCGGCCTCGATCTCCTCGGCCAGCGGTTCGTCGCCGCGGAGGCCGCGCTCCGGCAGCGCCTCGGCGGTCTGCGCGGCAAGCGCCGTGGCTCCCTCGACCCCGTCCGCCAGGGCGACGAGCAGGCCCTGACCGGCCCACTGCAGGCAGAGCCCGGGACCGTGGCGCGTGAGCAGGTCCACCACGGCGCGGCCGTCGCCGCCGTACACCGCGACACGGAGCAGATCGAGCGGGGGCCGCGGCGGCTCGCCGCCACGGCCGGAGGAACAGGAACGGGAGGATCGGCGGGCCATGTGCGTCGGCCGGGATATCCGAGGTCCTCGGCCCTCGCCACGCCCTCCCGGGAGGACCCTGATGTCGCCCAGCATCGAACAGCACCCCTTCGTGGAGCTCCTGCGGATCGACCCCGAGCTGGCCGCGATCCGGGCGGAGTACGCCCGCCGGCCGAGCGACCAGCGCCGCATGGCCGCGGATCTCGCCTACCACCAGGCCGAGGCGGGGCGCATGTTCGGACTCGGTGGCGGCGACCCCTGGCAGGGGCACGTCGTCGCCCTGGCGACGGACCCCGGGTTCGCGCCAGCCATCCTGACGGTCGGCACGCTGGAGTACGAGCTGGGCCGCCCGGCCGAGGCCAAGGCTCTCCTCGACACCCTCCATGGGCTACCCGCGGACACCGAGGATCTGCCTGTCGCCCTGGACAAGGCGGCCACCTACCTCGGGCAGCGGGGTGAACACGAGGCCGCGCTGGCCTTCTTTCGCAAGGCACTGGCGCGCTTCCCGCGGGACGCCGCGCTGTTGAAGGGGCCCTCGTGGTGCCTCGGGCACCTGGGGCGACACGACGAGGCCGTCATCGATGCGCGCAGGGCGGCGGCGCTGTGCCCAGACGACCCGGAGATGCAGGCCGACCTCGGCTGGTGCCTGGTCGAGGCGGGACAGATCGAGGAAGCCGTGGGACTGCTGGAGAGGGCGGTGGCGAGGTGGCCGGAGCACGAGCTGGCGCGGGGGAATCTCGAGGAGGCGCGGAGACGGCTCGGCGGGCGGTCCGGGTCTACGGAGGCGGGGGGCGAGGCGGACCGAAAGGGGTCGCGCGGGAAAGGCTTCAGGAGCCAGGGGAAGGCGGGGCGAAAGGTGGGGCGGAGGTAGGGGGCGGAAGCATCTGGTTCTGCTCGCCCGAAACAGAGAGAGCGCATTCCTCGCTACCCAAAGCGGTGGTAACACCGAGCCACGCACCACCCGTGTCTGCCCTCACCAGCGTGTCGCAGCCCACCACGATGTCCTCGCGACCGAAGAAGAGGCCGCCGCGGGGACCGTCAGGCAACCAACCTGGAGCCTGCGTCCTCCGACCCAGTCCTGTGGTGGATGAGGTTCTCGCCACGAGCAGCCCCCAGTACTTTGGCCCCACACATCGAGAAGGAGGCCGCGAAGTTCGTCAGGTGAACCCCGAGCTCTCTCGGCGTGGTATCATCCGTCCTCAACTTGGAGCATCTCCACAGGATACCGTCGAAAGGGTGTTTCCATGGGCCTGTTGATGTTGACCCTGTTTTCCGCGATGAGCTTCGCGCAAGAGTCCACCCCCATCGCCGCCAAGGTGCGCGACGCCATGACGGCGGGCGACTGCGAACAGGCGCGCGCCATCGCGGCCGAGCGCGTGCAGATCGTGCCGGATGACGCCCATGCGCACCGTTTGCTGGGCGACGCCTATCGTTGCCTCACGCAGAGCCGGGAGGCCGTGCTGGCCTACCGGAAGGCGCAGACACTCGGGATCAACGACGCTGTGCTGCGCCAGCTCGTGGACAAGCTCTCCGCCTCGCTCGCGTCCCTCCAGGTGCGGGTGGACGGCGTGGACTGGGCCAACCCGCCCACCTTCTCGCTGA
>JBDRKM010000131.1:0-6363 GCA_043814015.1 Pseudomonadota bacterium | reverse complement strand
CGCGTGGAAAAACATCTTCTCCCGCTCGTCATGGTTCAGGTAACATTGTTCGAGGAAAGCTTTTTCGTCGAGCACGCGCTCGTTCAGCGCCCAGGTATCTTCCGCGAGGCCCAGCGTGGCGAACTTGCCCTGCTTGCGCGCCAGGTAGATGGAGTAGGTGGAGGGATGCGCGATGGGCATCGCGGGGTGCTCGGGATCGATGTGGATCGCCGTCATGTAGAGGTTCACCTCGGGGGAGAGCGAGGTGAAATAGAAGCGGGCGATGCCGTGGACCGCGATGCCGAGGCCGGGCTTGAAGACCAGATCGATCCAGGGGGAGTAGACGCCGGGCTGGAGCGTGAAGGGCTCGGCGCCGTCGATCTCGATTCGGGCGCTCTGCTCGTCCTCGGCCACCACGATGGTGAAGGGCAGAATCATCCGCCCGCCGTCGGCGCGCATGGAGTTGTCGGGGCCCACGATGCGGGAGCGGAACCGCCGGGGGGCCTTCGGGTCGCGGCGCAGCACGGTCTGCTCGCCGCCGGTGAAGGCCGCGCCGCCGTCCTTCTGGGCGGTGGAGAAGAAGGAGAAGGTGCCCTGGGAGCCGCGCAGATCCGGCACGCACATGGCCGAGAGGAGCAGCCCGTTGAAGGCCCGCGCCGGCCAGGTGATGGGCACGCGCTGGATGATGGAGAAGATGTGTTTCTCGCCCAGCAGCTTCCAGAAGGTCTGGGAGCGCTGCAGGAGCGCCAGCCGCGGCTTGCCCAGCGGGACGCGCCAAGGGCCCAGGGACAGGATCCGCGAAGGGTTGCCGATGTCCGTGGAGGACAGGCGCGGCAGGTAGTTCTTCGGGTTGCGGTCCAGGAAGTCGTAGATGGCGTGGCGTGAGGGGTCCACCCCGGTGCTGAAGGTGGACCAGGCCACCGGCGACATGGAGGGGTAGGTGGTGGCCAGGGGGCGGAAGCAGCCCTTCTCGGCCAGGGCCGCGAAGTTGGGGAGCCGGCCCTCCTGCATCAGGCGGGTGGCGATGCCCGGATCCATGCCGTCGAGCCCGAGCACCACCACGCGGCGCACGGTGGCGCGTTTGAAGGGGTTGCCCACCCGGACGCGGCGCCAGAGCCACAGGAAGGGCCAGGCGGCGATGGTGCCGATCGCGAGGAAGAAGGTGGCGATCAGCACCATGAAGGAGCCAGCGAAGGCGAACCCGGCGCCGGGCCCGATGTAGGCCTGGGCGGGGCCGGCCCAGAGCAGCGCCACGAGCAGGGCCGACACGGCGAAAAGGGCGCGCCAACGGGCCTGGAGAGGGAACACGCCTCGAAGCTCCCGGGTTTGGGGGGCCGCGCATGATAACTGCCCGTTTCTGCGGATGCTGTTACCAGGCGTCAATCTTTACCGGAGGCCCCAGCCTATGCACCGACTCGTCGCTCGCATCGTCCCCATCGTGCTCGCGGTGGGCCTGCTCACAGCCTGTGGTGAGAAGGCCGCCGATCTGAAGGAGGCCGCCCAGGCCGCGCTCGACCAGGGCGACACCGCCACGGCCATCGCCAAGGCCGACGCCGCCCTGACGGCGGCTGGAGCCGACAAGGTGCTCGTCTGGCAGGTCCAGAACATCCGCCTGAAGGCCCGCGCCAGGGCCGGCGACGGCGAGGGGGCCAAGGCCCTGCTGGCGGAGCTCACCGCCAGCGACAAGGATCTGGTGCGCTCGGCGCTCTATTTCTCGGTGGCCAACGACCTGAAGAAGGCCCAGCAGAACGCCGCAGCCATCGACGTGCTCGATGCGGGCGCCAAGACCTTCCCGGGCGAGCGGGGGGCCTTCGAGACCGCCATCCAGGACCTGCAGAAGGAACATCCAGAGGATCCCGAGGTGATCCAGCAGCTCCAGCAGCTCGGGTATCTCGGGTAGCGCCGCTGTTCTTGATAGCCCCCCCCGCGCCGGGTAGACTCCCCCTGTCACGTTTCCCAGGGAGCAACATGCGCAGGCCCGTCAAGACGCTGGTGGCGTTCGGACTCGCCAACTTCGCAATTATCGGGTCCGCGCTGGCCGCCGAGGACGTCTCCCTCTCGGCCCTCGGCCAGTGGAACGGCACTTCGGTGGATCCCACCATCGCGGGCGATGCGTACGGCACCGTGGTCAACCAGCTCGGGCTGGCGGTGGCCAACAAGCCCATGGCCCCGGGCGAGACCCTCGGCGTCTTCGGCTTCGAGGTGGGGCTGGCCTCCACCGTGGCCTTCAACGAGACCAAGGAGGACAACGGTGATCCCTCCCCCTGGGAGCGGGTCCACGAGAGCGGTGCGCCCAAGGCGGTCCTGTGGATCCCTTGGCTCCAGGCGCGCAAGGGGCTGCCCCTGTCCTTCGAGATCGGCGGGAACCTCGGCTACATAGCGTTTTCCCACCAGACCGTCTTCGGCGGCTACGGCCGCTGGGCGCCCTGGGAGGGCTACCACCCCATCCCCGATCTCTCGCTCCAGGTCGGCTACTCCGGCTACGTGGGCAACGACGAGCTGGAGCTGGGGGCGCTGGACTGGTCTGCCACCCTCGGGTACACCCTGCCCTTCGGCACCCTGGTGGGCATCAACCAGGCCCAGTTCAGCCCCTACCTGGGCATCGGCCAGGTGGTCGTCCACGCCGCGCCGCGGCTGGCCGCCGACGAGCAGGAGGCCCTCGGGATCGAGAAGGTCTCGGGCTTCAAGGGCTCGGATTTCTACGTGGACGGCTTTCGCCACCTGAACCTCGCGGGCGGTTTCCGCATCGTCAGCGGCAGCTTCCACCTCCTCATGGCGGCCTCCTTCGCCCCCGGCACGCTCACCAGCCTGAGCGGCGGGCTTGGGTTCACCTACTAGCGTCATCGCGCTGCTGCTCGTCCGCGGCGTCCTGGCGGCGCCGGTGGTGCGGGTCGAGGCGGAGGTCGCCTCCGACCTGGCGCACGTCCACGGGGTGCTCCGCTGGGAGGGCGACCTCCACTTCGTCGACGCCCTGGCGCGCCTGCCGGATCCGCCCGACGACCGCAGCGCCCTGCGCACCTGGCCCCGCGCCCCCCAGCGCGGGGAGGTGATCTGGCGTGAGGGCGAGGATGCCGAAGGGCGATTCCTCGCGTTCGAGGCCCACCTGCCCGACCGTTACGGCGCCTGCGGGCGCGTGCCCGGCCAGGGGCTGTTCGCGTCGGGGCTGTGGCTGCCGCAGCCCGTGGTGGCGGACGGCCGCGTGCCGGTGGTGGCCTGGGACGCTTCGGTCCGCCTGCCGGCGGGGATGCTCGGGGCCCTGGGATCCGCGGTAGGTGAGGGGACCCTGCGCTGGGAGGGGGAGGGGGAGCGCCTGGCCCTGGCCGTGCTGCCCCACGGGCACGTCGAGCTGCTCGGTGAGGACGGCATCCCGCTGCTCTCGCGCCATGGCGTGGCGCGCGGCCGCCGTCGCTGGATCGCGCGCGCCCTGCCCGCGGGCGAGCCCTTCGCCGTGGTGCAGGCGCCCCTCATGCGTCGCCTGGTGCGCCCGGCACCCGGGCTGCTGTTCCTCTCCAGCCGCGCTTTCCGGCTGACCCCGGGCATCCGACACCTGCACCTGCCCGCGGTGGCCCGCGGCGCGATGGAGGCCGGGCTCGCCCGGGGGCTGCCCGATCCCGACGCCCGCAGCCTGGAGGCCGCGCGAAGGGCTGAGCAGGTGGTGGCCGCCACCCCCAGCGCCGAGGGCCTCTTGCGCTGGTTCGCCTGGCTGCCGCAGGTGGACGCGCTGCTCTACTCCGGCTCCACCCCCTACGTCAGCGAGGTGCTGGGCGAGCCCTGGCCCGGAGATGTGGTGGCCGACGACCTGCTGGAGGTGCTCGATCCGCGCCTGCCGGGCCCGGTGCGCCTGGGGCGGGCCGAAGCCCGGGGGCAGGACCCGCGCGCCGCCCCCGCCGAGCTGGCCGAGGGGCCCGCCCCGCCCCAGAACTACCGCCTGCGGGTGGATGGCGCCCACCTCGAGGTCACCAGGGAGGCTCCGGCCGGCGCTCCGCCTGAGCCCGTGGTGGTGGCCGTGGACGAGGAGCGGCTGCTGTGGGAGGCGGGCCCCGGTCCGGGGAGCTGGAGCGCCGATCTCGACGCCCCGCCCGCGCGCGTCCACCTGGACCCGGACGGCCTGCTGCGCCAGCGAGATCGCGGCGACGACGCCTGGCCCGCGCGCTGGACCGCGGTGCTGGCCGCCTTCCCCACTGTCTGGAACCTCTCTTCGGGCCGCATTGAGGGCTACGGCGCGGTGCGTCTCCGGCGCCGGCGCGACACCCGCGCCTACTTCGACGCCTACGCCTTCCGCGACGAGGTGGATCTGGCGGGCGCCCAGGTCGCGGCGGGCTGGTCCTGGGGGCCCTTGCAGGACCTGCGCTGGCGGCCGTACCGCCTGTACGCCTGGGCCTCCGGCGCCCTGCTGGACCCCGCCTTTCGCCCCGTCGACGGCGGCGCCACCGCGCTGGACGCGGGCGCCACCCTGCGCTGGGACACGAAGGTGGACTGGCTCTTCCCGTTGCGCGGCCACGAAGCCCAGGTTGGAGTCCACGGCGGCGGAGTCCCGGGAAGCGCCACCCGCTGGGCCGGCGTCTCGGGCGCCCTGGGGGGCGTGGCCGCGCCCCACCCCCGCATCGCCTTCGCCGGCGAGGCTCGCGGCGGGCTCGCCTGGGGCCAGACCGAGCATCGGCTGGAGGTGCTCGGCGGGGTGGACTCGCTGCGCTGTCTGCCCGCCTCCATCGCCGTGGGCCACGGGCGGATCGTGCTGCGGGGCGAGGCGCGGGTGGCGCCGCTGCGGCACATCTCCGTGCCGTTGGGCTTCGCCTGGTTGGACGAGCTGCAGCTCACCGCGGGGCTGGAGGCCGGGCTGCTGGGCGGGGCTTCGCTGCTGGAGGAGCTGGGGCCGACGCCCCCCGACGGCTGGCTGCGCGCGGCGGGGGCGACCGCGGGGGTGTTCGTGGTGGCGGATGTGCTGGGCGGCGAGCCGGCGCTGGCCGGGGTGCTGCTGGCGGGGCCGCTGGGGGCGGACCCAAGCTGGGCGGCGGAGCAGGGGGCGCAGGTGTATTTGCTGTGGGAGCAGGCGTTCTGAGGTGGAATTTCGCGCAACGCCGCGAAGATGTCGTGGCGGGTCGGGGCCTGGTGGTGGTCGCGAGACCTTGGTGGCCCTGCGCGTGGTCGCGGGGCTTTCGAGGGGGGGGGGAGCTGGGGGCCGTCGATGGTCTGGAGGGGCCGCCGCTCGGTGCTTGCGGAAGACGCTGTGTCTCGGGTACACCGCGGATCATGGGCGCTGCGGGAGCCGAAGAAGTAGTAAGAAGTTACCGAAATCGCCGGAGAGTGGCCCCAGGGTTACCAGACAGGTGCCTGCGGCTGGCGGGGCCGACCCCCGAACGTCTGTTTTCGCGGTCTCACCGTCTCGCCGGGTGCCCAGGTGGTAGCCAGGGGTGGTGTCTGCGGCGCATTTGGTAACCTGGATGCCAGTCTCCGGCGTGACTGGGGGGCAGTGCGAGGGCTCTGAGCGCGGCATGGTCCCGACGGGGTGCCTGCCGGAAGGCCATGACCGCGTCTCCAGTCTCCAGCGGTCATCTCGCCCCCCCCGTGGGGCGGTGGGGTGTCGAAGATCGTCGAAAAGCTGACGGATCCGTCGGACGTTTCGACGATCGGAGGGGGCACGACCTGCTGGGCGATCCTCGTGGTGGTGAGCATCTCAAGGTCGGAATTCGCGGTCCCGCCTCCGGGTGGGCGGCTGGCATCCTACTTGCTGGTCCTCGCGGCCATGCCGCACCTCACCGCCCACGCCTTCCCGCCCCACTTCCTTTTCCACGACTGGCGCGAGGCCCGCCGCCTCTGGGATGGGCTTCTCAGCGTCGGCCCCCTCCAGGCCGCGGTGCTCATGCCGGATCACGTCCACGCGGTGGTGCCTTCGGTCAACTGGTCCGCGTGGCTGGCCTTCCTGCGCGGCTACGCGAACTGGCGCAACCACCTCCGCGGGGAGGTCGGCCGCGATGTCTGGCTCCCCGCGGTGCCTCCAGAGGAGCTGAAGGGTCAGCTCCATCGGCGGCGCACCCTGCGCTACGTGGCGTTGAACCCTTGCCGCGACCGCTTGGCGCCCGATCCGCTGGCCTGGCCCTTCAGCACCCACCGCGACGCGGTCGGGCTGGCCATCCCGGGCGTCGTGCCGGTCGCCCGCGACCCCGCGGCGCACCATGCCCATGTCTCCGGGGATCCGAGCGTCGCGGTGGCAGGCACCGCGCTGCCCTCTGGCATGCTCAGCATGCGTGTCAAGCGCCAGGTGCATGGGACCGTGGCCGCGCCACCATCTAGGGACCACCCCCCCGCGGCCCCCGTTCACGTGTTGACAAGCATCTGGTAGGCCTTTGGCAGATTCGCCGGATCCACTGGCGGTCTGCTGGAGGT
>JBDRKM010000130.1:0-2691 GCA_043814015.1 Pseudomonadota bacterium | reverse complement strand
CGTTCACACCCCCGGGACCTCTCACGACCATCTCGAGTGCCTCTGTCAGCGCCTCCCTCGGTTGTGCACCCGACGAGAGCAGCATCTTCCTCGCGGCCACGAAGCGCTGCTCGAGGTCTCCTCCGGCCGACTTGAGGATCGAAAGCACGACGGACGAGCGGTCCTCCTCGTCAGGAAGAACGTAGACGGCCTTGACCAGATCTTCGACTACACCTGTCATTGCTGGCGTTTCTTCTTCAGCGCTATCGCCAGAAAGACGACGAGGATGGCCCCGCCGATCCCAGCACCCATCACGGCCAGGTTCTTCTTCTTGCTCTGCTCGGCTCGGATGGCAGCATCGAGCTGAGCTCTCACCTGGAGCCACACCCGACGAACGTCCCTGTACTCGTTGACCTTGCTTCCCTTCTCCGCTCCGCTCGCCGGGTCGAGAAGCCACCCACTCCTCCCGTAACGAATCTCCGCTATCATGCCCAGGATAGCAGGCTGAGCCGACTCGAACGTGGGGAACTGTGGCGCCGTCGCTTGCGCTATCGTCAAGGACTCCTGAGCGCTCAAGGGAGTCATCCTCACCTTGAGGTGTCTACGACGGCTTCGCTTCTTGTGAACACCCTTGGCGATTCCCTTCACGGCAGCAGTGCCTATGGACGCGACAGCCTTGACAGCAGTGGCGATGAACCCGAGCCCGCTCACACCTTGCTCTGCCTGGACGAGAGAACCTTCGTACTGATGAGCCACGGCTGCGATCTGGGACGAAGGTATCAGCCCCTCCTGCGCCTTCTCACGTGCAGCAGCACTGGCGACGACCTTCAGAATGTTCTCCCCATCAGGTCCATGTATCGCCAGCTCGAACGCCTGCGTCAGTGCTTCCCTCCTGGACACCCCAAGCTCAACGAGCATCCGCCTGCTCTCAAGGAACCGGCGCTCTACACCGTCACCGGCAGACTTCACGATCGACTGAATGACAGGAGTGCGATCCTCCTCGGCGAGGAGGTAGATGTTGCGAACCAGGTCCTCGGCTACACCCACCATCACGCCGGCCTCTGCGGTGGCTCATCCTTCTTCGTCAGCAGCACAATCAGACCACCAACAAGCGCAACCGCCCCACCAACGAGAATCACTGTGTTCCACGGGAAGGGGACGACGATAGGGGCACCCATGGCTTGCTGCGCCGCCATGCTCTGCCCGGCACGAATCTCTGCTGTGCGTTGCCTGGAGAGCGCCTGGCGGGCTCTCTTCTCGGCAACTCCGGACGCGATTCCACCGGCGATGGTTGAGATAGCACTCGAGGCCCCCCCGGCAGCCCCACTCCCGAACATCGTACCGAAGCCAGTACCGAGCCCATCTTCGTCTTCCATCAGGAGGCGAAGGATCTCTCGGTCGACATCGTCCACGTCACTCCTCTACGCCGCCTTCTGTTGCTGCTGGCCCTTGCTCGAGAGAGCAAAGAAGCCCAACCCGACGACCACGAAGAGGGCGACCCCTCCGATGGCGATGCGCCCCCACGGAGTCGACACGCGCAGTCCATCTGGACCCTCTCCGGGCAGGGCAATACGCTCTGGGGCCGCCGGAGCTGCCACCGTCCGTCTCGCCGCTCGTGACGTGGCAATCGCCTGAGCGATCCCGGTCGTCATCTGCGCGACGCTGCTCGTGATGTCTCGCGTCATCTGCTGTCGAGCATACGCATTGCCCCCGCCCTTCCCATTCGACCCCAGCCCGGACAGGTCCTGCCCGCGAGGACAGTACGGCCTGTTCAAGGTCCGGCGCAGCCGCCTTCTTCGAGCTTGCACCTGGCGATGGCGCCGTCGGCCCGCTCGGTGAGCGCGTCGCTGCGCCTGGTAGTCGTTCTCGGGGGCTTCTTCATCGTCCACTTCGAACAAAAGCCTCAGGACGTCGGTGTCAATCTGTCCCAACATCGCTCGTCTCCTCCGGCTCCGGCTCCTCCTCTTCCACAGGGGGGAGCTCGGGGACCGTCTCTTCGTTCTTCACCCCGGCCCCGAGGCGCTTGGCCTCTGTTCTCCACTTCCACAGTCGATACGCCCCGTAGGACGCACCCCCCACGAGCGTCAGCGCGAGAACCCCCTTGGCTCCGGCCTTCAACGCCCTCGATAGCCCCGACGGGCCCGCATCCCCCTCCCCACGAGCGAGCCTCTCACGCTCGGCAAGGTAGTTGGTGATGCTCGAGAGCCCCCACGCCGACCCGGCAACCAATGCACCGACGCCGAGAAGAGCCGGAACCAGCCCGAGCCCGTTCCCGGACGGCGGTCCTGCCTGTATCTCGAGCTGCGTCGGGTCCCTTCGGTAGACCGTCTTCAGGAGCTGGAACATCTCCCGCTTGAACCGCTGCTCCATCTCCGGGTCGCGGAACGCCGCCACCCGATCCCTCATCTCCTCGGACCTGAACCGGCAAGACCGGTCCTGACCCCTCATCGCCATCTCGTTGAGCGCCCTCAAACGAAACAGCTCGTCAAACGACTTGCGCAGCCGCTTGAGCGCAGCACGTGCTTCGGCCTCGTGAGGGTCGTGCCGTCCCTGTGCGAGGTTGCCGAAAATGCTACTCATCCTGACGACTCATTCTCCCATGTCTCTTGTGTCATGGTCCTACCGAAAAGATACACCCCAGCCGTCGTCTTTGGAAGCGGGAGGAGCCACCCAGCGTTCCACACCGTCATCAGCACGTTGAGCACCTCCCCT
>JBDRKM010000129.1:0-10603 GCA_043814015.1 Pseudomonadota bacterium | reverse complement strand
TTCGGCGCCCCGCCCCGTGCCGCGACCCCGCCCGCCCTGGCTGACCCGGCCCGGGCCCAGCCCCCCCCCCCCCCGGGCTCCCAGCCCGACCCCCCCCCCCCCCCCGCGGGGTTACCCCCCGCGGCACAACCGCGCCCGGGGTTCGGCCCCGGTGCGCTCGGAGAACGTCATGCCCCGTACCAACGACAAACTCGCCCGCCACGACGAGCGCCCCACCCTTTCCTTCCTGGAGACCGCCCGCGAGCACTACGGTGCCGCCTTCGGCCGCCGTCGCCCTGGCAGCGTCGAACGCGCCCGCGACGACTGGGCCGACCTGGCCGAAGAGGACCGCAGCTTCGCGCTCGGCCACCTGCTCTACCTGAACCTCATGGCCGAGTCCGCCACCGTTCGCCTGCTCGTCCAGGTCCGCGACCTGCTCGACGAGGTGGCCGAGGGGCTGGCCGTGGACGAGGACGACGACGGCGAGGAGCCCGAGGAGCTGGACGAGGAGCCCGGCTTCGAGCCCCAGGCCCCGCCCGTCGCCCTGGCCGAGGCCGTGGGCGGCCAGGCCGAGGAGGTGGAGGGCGAGATCCTCGACGGCGAGGATGACGACGACGACGGCGAGCCCGACGACGACGACGGGGACGGGAGGGCGGCGTGAGACAGCCCCGGCTGCCGTTCCCACGGAAGCGCCACTACCTGCGGCGTGAGGCCGTTGAGGCAGCCCTGGGTCGCCAGGGCCTGCACCACTTCGACCTCGCCCGCCTGCTGCGCCTGTCCGCCTCCTACTGGAGTCGACTCGTCAACCGCCACCGCCACCTGACCCCCCGCGTCCGTGACGCCCTGCTCCGCTGCCCGGCCCTCGCCGGGCTCGGCCAGGTCGAGCTGTGGGACGTGGTCGAAGTGATCCCCGAGGTGACCCCATGACCCGCGACCTGGCCAAGCCCACCACCGCGCATGCGGCTGCTCCCTCCGCGCCCGGCGCGCCCATCCTCGTCAACCTGACCCTGCCGGTCACCCGGATCGGCTTCGGGGTGTTCAGCATCGACCCCGTCGAGCAGATGATCGGGATGCCCATCGCCGAGATCCTGTCCTCGCTCCTGCGGGCGCCCGTGTTCAAGCGGCCCTCCGAGGCCGGCGTGGCGGTCGATGTCTACCCCCTGGCCCTGCCCGACGGGGAAGGCGCCATCGTGCCCCTGGGCCGCTTCGGAGACCTGGGCTTCAAGAATGTCCAGGGCCTGCTGCTGCTCACCGTGCCCCTCCAGGCGTCGAGCTGGGTCCAGCAGCGGTTCGCGGGCGCCATCATGCGCGGGCCGGTCCAGGGACCGAGCAGCGACGGCAGCGCCCTCGTGGTCCACTTCGCCATCAAGCTGCGGGCAGGGATGAAGGCGGCGTTTCCGCTGGGGATGATCGGGGAGATCGGTGTCGAGGCGGGGTAAGCACCCAGAGCTACAGCCGTCGGTGTCGGGTTATCGGTGCGCCCCTCTGCACGAGTCTTGAAGGTTCGCGATCACTACTACAACCGGGATTCCACGAAGTACTCCGCTCCCATTTCTCCCGGTCTGCCGATTCGGTGGCTTCTCCTCCGTGCGTACACAGCCGCTACTGAAGACTCTGTGGCCTGCTTGGAGTGCAAGTAGATGAGCACACCGGCGCTTCACGCTCGTGCCGCGCCACACGTTTGAAGCCGAGGTCAGGCAGCCGCGATGGGTGGCTTTTTTGCGCTTCTACCTGAAGTAGTACTTGACGAAGCGCATCCCGGTTTTGTACCCATCTTCGGTCTTCTTGGGCAGTTGTGGCTCCGCGTGCATCTCGGCCGGGAACAACGCCCCGTCGGGATCGAGGATGGAAAAGTTGAAAGCTCTGGCCGTTTCACTCGTGACCACGGCGCCAGGTAGTCTCTCTTCGACCATCTCCAGCAGCCGGTCTACGCTCATGCTGTCGGCACTCGTGGCACCAGCAGCGAACGAGATGGAGATGGTCTGGGGCTCGTCCTGCCCGAAAATCTGCTGAACGACTCCACCAAGTGTCAGAAGGAACGTTGCGTGCATCGTGCTGGCCTTTCTTGTGGGAACACCATGGGTAACATCTACGTCTAAGAGAAAGCCATGCACAGGGGAATCGACCGAAGTGATTCTTGACTTCTCCCTATGGAGTCCTGCTTGAGCAGCACATGGAGGCGTGACCAAGGTCGGCGGCAGGCGAACAAGTTTCGTTAGGCGGGCTGTAGCGTGGTGGTCCTTGCGCTTGGGGTAAGGTGGCCTGTCGTACTTCCTCTCCGGGTTCGACCTCCTGCGGCGGTTTCGTTCTGTCCGTCTTCGTGTGGCGCGTAGATGGCGGACCCATGCGTGGGTGTGTCGAGCAGCGAGCAGGGTGAGGTCCGCGACATCTGGTGGTTGAAGATCTTCCGATCTTCCTTGGGTAGCTGGTTCCTGATGAACCGGAATCTGGAGACTTCGATTACTTATTTATCGCCGCGAAAGCGCCAAACTCTCCCATTAGCTCCACCTCCGCAGCCACCCCCTCCACCACCCACCGAGTTCTAAAATCATCCAGTAAGGCCGACCATTTCACCTAGACGCCGTTTCCTCCCCGGAAGCGGCGTTTTCGTTTACGCAGGCTGTCGCCCCTGTCGTCCTGGAGCGGGGCTTTCGACGTTCGCTGCCGTTTCTTTGAGTTCGAAATCCGTTACGGTCCAGTAGGGTTCTCCCGCTGGACCTGCACCGCGGGTGGTGCTAATATGATGTCATGATCCGCGCCGTCATCGACACCAACGTGCTGTTCGAGGGCCTCTCCGGCAGAGGCCCGTGCGGTGCGGTCGTCGATGCCTGGGTCGCGAGGCGCTTCGTCCCGTGCGTCTCGACCACCCTGGCCCTGGAGTACGAGGAGATCCTCACCAACAGGTTCGGA
Organism: Pseudomonadota bacterium; assembly: GCA_043814015.1. GTDB lineage: Bacteria > Myxococcota_A > UBA796 > UBA796 > JAFGLY01 > JBDRKM01. Next base: position 7,714 of record JBDRKM010000129.1, on the reverse strand, counting down.
GAGGCGAAACGCCCCACCGTCCTCAAGGCGCTCCAGGCGCTCCTCGATCGGGTCGAGTGGGTGCCGGTCCACCATCGGATACGCCCCTTCTCTCCCGATCCCGACGACGACTTCATCGTCGAATGCGCATTCTCGGCCGAGGCGCCCATCGTGACGCGCAACCTCCGCGACCTGAATCTCGCGGAACAAGCACTCGGCATCCCCGTCCTCACTCCCGAGGACTTCCTCTTGCGGCTGGAGGTATGACCATGGCCCGACTGACCCTTCGGCTCCCGAACTCCCTCCACGAGGCGATCGCCCGACGCGCCGACGCGGAGGGCGTCTCAATCAACCAGCTCGTCGTCTACGCGCTCACCCGGGATCTCGCGGTCCAGTCCGTCGAGGAGCAGCGCGCTCGGTTCGAGGCCCTGCGAACCCGTTATCCGCGTGAGGAGGCCGAGGCGGCGCTGACTGAGTTGTTGGCGGACCGGCATGCTTGAGCCCAGTCCCCGGGCATGCTTGTCGGACCCACCAAGGACATCGCCATGCTCGCCTGGTTCATGACCACGGCCGTCGCCTGGGGGGCGCCGGCTGATGATCTGACCGATCTGGCAGCACTCCTCGAGGCTGCCCATCCGACGTTGGACGCGCCCGCTCTCCGGGAGGCCGTTCAGCGTGAGATGCCAGGGCTGGATGCGCTACCCGGTGATCCGCGCGATGCCGAGCTTGCCTTCGGCGCGGCCGTGTCCCGAGTGGTCGCTTCGCTGGGAGACGCCCACGTATATGTCGGCCTCCCCATGATGCAGCCGCAGGCGACGATAGAACCCGCTCTCCTGCCTGTGCTGGTCAGGACGGTCGAGGGCCAGGTGCTGCTCGATGCGGCGACGTTCCCCTTCGATCCTGGAACAGCCCTCATCGCCATCGACGATGTCCCCATCCAGACCATCTTTGATGAGGCGCGGACGCTGGTCGCCGCAGATGGCCGCGACCCAACCGCGATCCGGCGGGCGCTGGACTACGACCTTCCTCGGTACTATGCGCTGACCCGCGGCATGGCGTCGGACTACGTCCTGACCCTGGTGCTCCCGGACGGGAGTCGGGTCCTTCGAGAGGTGCCCGCCGCGGGTCGAGCAGAGGCCCGTACGATGCAGACCAGCCGCCACTCTGCGACCTGGTGGGGCTCCGGAGAACCAACGCCTCGGCTCGCCTGGTCCGGGACCGTCGCGGTGCTCACGATGGCTTCGTTTGGCGCCCAGGACATGGATGGCTACGCCCGGGCGGTCGATGGGCTCATGGCTGGTATCCCGGCCGGGGCGCCCATCGTTGTCGACCTTCGCGGCAATCAGGGAGGCTATCGGCCGAACGCCAACGCCTTGCTGCGGCACCTCGTCGATGGCACATTCGCCGAGTGGACGAGCATGCGCACTTCCACACGCCGCATCCCGCGCCGGTGGCGAGGGCGCCTGCAATTCCCCTTCGGCACGGACCGTGAGCGTCTCCGCGACTTCGAGCGGTCACCTGATGGGTTCGTCTTCGACGGTGATCCGCTTCAGATGCAGGGCGTGGGCACTCACCTGGGACCACTGGTGCTCCTCGTCGACGCGCGCACCGGCAGCGCGGCCAATGGCTTCGTCCTTATGGTCAGGAACTACCGACCCGACGCGCACATCGTGGGAGAAAGCCTGGGCGGTGCCTGCGATCGGCATGTGGGTGAGCTTCCGGTGGTGTGGACCGGGGAGGACAGTGGTGTGGTCGTGATGTTCAGCCTGATCGAGGCCATGCACCTCGCGGTACCGGGCTGCACGCCCGGACGGGGGCTGGCTCCCGACCACGCCGTCGAACTGAACATCGAACAGTTTGCAGGCAGTGAGGACCCATGGATGGAGGTCGCGCTTCGTCTGGTCGCGCCCACCACCGCCCTCGACGGGACGGGTGGCGTGGACGATTCGACGGACTGAGCCCGGGTCACTGTGGTGCGCGGCGGGCACCGGTGCAACGGGGGGGGCGGCAGGCCGAGATCTTCCGACAGAGCCTGTCGATGACGAAACACGACCTGGCCGACACAGAAACTCGCCCTCACAGGGGGTTTCCGAACCTCCTGAAGGACTCCACCACCGCTTCCTCCTCCTCCAGCAGTACCTCCACCACCCACCGAGTTCTAAAATCATCCAGTAAGGCCGACCATCAAGAAAGCCCGCCAGGATGGCGGGCTTTCGCGTGTCTGGAGTTGGCCTACTGCGCCCTCCGTGCCACGATCTCCAGCACCGGATCCCCCGGGATGACCACGAAGGTCCGCGCGCCCAGGTGGTACACACCCGCGGGCAGGCCGCCACGGTAGCGGCCGGAGGCGGTGATCTGCTCAGCGGCCCAGGCGATCACGGCGCGCTGGTCGGGAGCCAGCGGCGGGCGCGCGGCGGTGAGGGTGAGGGCCACACCTGAGCGGTCGCGGAGGTCGACCTGGCCGTAGGTGCGCTCCAGATCGTCGAGCCAGGCGAAGACCTCAGGGCTGGGCGCGATCATGGCGAGGCGCTCCAACCGCGTGTGGACCGCTTCCACCTCGCCGAGGGCGCGGGCAGCCTGGGCGCCGAAGTCGAGATCTTCCGGACCGGGACGCACGCCCTCGCCGGCGAGGGTCTCCAGGTCGCGGAAAGCCTGGTCCACGGCTTTCCAGGCGTTGCGGCGGGCGTGCAGCTGCATCTCGCCGCGGAGCTGGTCGCGGGTGGCGGTGCCCGCGGGGCTCGGCGCGTCCTCGGGCTCCTCGGGTGGCGGCGGCAGGGCGGCGCGGGCCAGGGCGAGCTCGGGGATGCTCGGGTAGCGGCGCTGACCTTCGGCGCGCACCATGGCCAGGCCGAAGCGGTCGAGGAAGGCCTGGGCCGCCTCGGGGCCACCCCCCTGCGCATCCTGCCAGGCCTGGGCGGCCGAGGCAAGCAGCTCCTGCTCAGCTCGATCGAGGCGCTCGGCGCGCGCGCGGGTCTGGGTCTGGGCCACGCCGGAGAGCAGCTCGTCGAGGTCGAGGGCGGGCTCGGCGGCCGGGGCGAGGACCAGGTCACCTCCCTCGCCCCACAGCTCGGGGGTCTGCGGCATCCGCCGCTCGGTGGCACGCAGCACCTGGCGGGAAAAGGCCAGGGCCTCCGCCACGGTCACGGCGCCATCGCCGTCGTGATCGCCCCAGCCGCGGAGCGCGGCCAGCATCAGCCAGGAGAAGGCGGGCAGGTCGGCCCCCAGCAGGGTGCCGGCCAGCTCCTCGGGCTGGGCGGCGGTGAGCAGGACCTCGCGCTCATGGGGGACGAGGGCCACGGGTGGCATGACCGGCATGGTGAGGCAGGACAGCTTGTCCACGGAGCGGTCGCGCTCGGAGAGGCTGGCGTCCAGCAGCAGGATGACCCGCGCGGGGCTGCCCAGGGTGAGCAGGCTCTGCACGGTGCTCATGGTGAGGGCGCCCTGGTAGTATTCGGGCGCTTCGGGGCCCGCGGTGGAACCGAAGAGCAGCGCATCTCGGCCATCGCAGGTCGGGGAGGCCTGGCCGATGAAGACCAGCCAGAGATGCCCCTCGGGACCGACGGCGCTGACCGCTTCGGTCACCGTGGCGGCCATGAGGTCGGGTGTGGCGTCTTCCTGGAGCAACAGCCAGGCCTGCGCGCGCGGCACCCCCAGGGAGCTCACCAACCAGGTGTCCCAGGCCTGGGCGATGTCCACGGCGCCTGGCACGTCGAGCAGGTACTCGTAGTCCTGGACACCGATGACGACCGCCGCGTCCTGGCTGCGGTCGGCGACCCCGGCAGGGGGCGTATCGAGTGACGGCCAGCCGCCGTCGGCCCAGACCCGGGGGGCCAGGGTGAGGAGCGGGAGGGCGAGGGTGATGCTCAGGAGGTGAGGCGAGGGAGTCAAGGGCGCTCCTGTGAGGCGACCGGAGCGTGGCGGCCCATTCCAATGGGAACAGCGCCGTCGGAAACCCCCGCGGCGGCGGACAAGGGCGAGCAGGGCGCCCAGCAGGGGCAGCAGGGCTGGGGGCGCGCCGCCACCGCTCGCGCAGTCGCAGCCGAGGTGCTCTGTGTCCTGGTCGAGACAGTCGCCGCAGGGCAGGTTCCAGTTGAGGATCAGCGAGTCGGAGCTGCCGCTGTGGAGGAGCTGCAGCTCGGTGTCGGCGGGCAGGGTGGCGCCTGCAGGATCGAGCGTGATGCTGTCGGCCTGGACCAGGCAGGCTTGGCCGTTGCCCTCCAACAGCTCGGGGATGATCGCGACGGTCAGATCTCCCTCCAGCACCACGTCGCCGTCCACCGTCAGCCAGGCGTCGTCGTCCTGCTCACCGGTCAGGGTGAGCGCGGCCCCGGCCGGCAGGGTGTAGTCGCCGCCGAGGTACGTCAGATCGCCGAGGGAGAGGGTGCCGCCGGTCTGTACGGGGGAGGGGAGCGCGCCCTCCGCCAGGGCCAGGGTGCCGCCCTCGATGGTGATCGTGGCCTGCCCGGTGCCGAGGGAGACCTCGCCGGCCGAGAGGCTGCCGCCCGTGATGTGGACGCGCGTGAGGCCCTGGGTGTAGTACCCCATGGAGAGGCGGCCCGCCGAGAGTGCGCCACCGGCCACCAGCAGCTCGGCCTCGCCGCCATGGCTCAGGACCAGCTCGTCCTGGACGTTCAGCGCGGCCCCCTCCAGCAGCCACAGGCGGCCACTGCCCTCACTCACCGAGGCGTTCGCGGAGCCGACATCGAGGGATGTCACGTCGTTCGCTGCCTGGTCCAGGTAGACCAGCGGGGTCTGGGTCTCGCCGGCGATCTCCGGATGGACCAGCTGCTGCGCCTCGGCCAACCAGGCATCCCAGGTGAACACCCAGGGGTAGTCGATCTCGCCGAGAGGGTCGTTCAGGACGGTGACCCGCGCGGCCTCTTGCAGGGTGGCGGCCAGCTCGGAGTCCAGCCCATCGGGGGGGGCCATGCCGGCACCATCGCGGCCGGTCAGGGCGGCCACGGCGGTCAGGGCCGCGAGGTAGCTGCCCGTGGCCGACGGGTGGCTGCCGTCGCTCTGGTACAGCTCGAAAAATGCGGTGCCCTCCTGCTCCGGGGTGACGCCCTGCGCCACGAGATCCTCGTAGACCCGCCAGAAGGCGAGCCCCGCCGGGATGATCCATGGGCGGGTGCCGTCGGCGGCGCAGGCGTCGGCGTAGGCCTGGTAGCCCTCCAGCAGGTAGGCCTGCATGGTGGGGAAGTCGGGGTAGCGATCGGGGTTGAGTTCGTCGCCATCGCGGCGGCCCCAGGTCAGCAGGAAGACGGTCTCGGCGCCGCCGGCCTCGATCAGGCCGTCCAGGATCAACGCGCCATCCCGGCTGGCCTGCCAGTCGGCCTGGGACTGGGGGAAGCCCGGGACCTGGCTCTGGTCCTGGAGGATCACCCAGGCCCAGGTGCCGGCGTCCTCGCCGCTGACCAGCTCCTGGCGCCAGGCCGTGTCGCCCTCCGTGCCATCGGCTGCGGCGGCGTGGTCGGCCAGCGTGGCGCCGCCCCGGGTGAGCGCCTTGACCAACACGTCCTCCCACGCGGGCACGCCGGCCTCCAGCGCGGCCTCCACCGAGCGGTCGAGATCGTTGGCCTGGGTGTAGGAGTTGCCGAGCATCAGCGCACGCACGTCCTGGGCGAGCACGGGGGTGCACAGCAGGCTCAGCAGCAGGGTCGTGGGCATGGGAGGCTCCGGGTGGTCCGTGCTGCGGGACGTCTAACTGCCGTCCCAGCCCGGCGGGGGTGCCGCGGCCCACAGACCGAGGCCCATGATGGAGTGGTCCAGGCCCAGCGCCAGGTGCGGCCGCAGGATCTCGTGCTTCCAGCCTTCCCGGAGCTCGCGCCAGAAGCGCCGGACCCCGGCGGTGTGCCGGTTGGCGCCGGTGATGTCGTGGAAGACGAGCAGGCCGTGGGGGAAGGTGCGCTGCAGCTCGAAGTCGCGTCGCACCGCGCGGTAGGCGTGGTTGGCGTCGATCATGACGAGATCGAAGTGGCCGAGGCCAGCGCGCCAGTGGGAAAACTCCGGGGAGGCGCTGTCGCCCTGGAAGAAGCGGGCCTCGGGCGGGAGGTGGATCGCGAGCCCCTTGCGCTCGGCCCAGCCGTCGTCGCAGACGGCCAGCTTTTCGAACTGGAACAAGCCCTGCAGCGTGCGGGTCAGGGCGCCGGTCCAGGCGCCGATCTCCAGGTAGGAGCGCACGCCCAGGCGCTCCATGACCTCGCAGAGCGCGATCAGTTCTTCGCGGCTCTGCAGGATGCAGTCCTCGGTGGCCTCGCCGTGGGCCTCGTAGAGGGCCTGGGTGTGCCGGTCCCAGCAGCGCGTGCTGGTGAGCGCGGTGCGGAAGTCCCTCACGCCTCGATCTCCAGGCGGCGGCGCACGCGGCGCCAGGCTTCGGTCCAGGCGCCGTCAGGCCCCCGCAGGGAGATCTCGGGCGGGCGGCTGCGCTCGCCCTGCCAGGCACAGGTGAACAGGGCGATCATGGGGGGCTGGTCGTGGCGGAAGCGCACATCCTGGCGCGCGAGCAGGCTGAGGCCGGCGGCCGCGATGGCCCGCTCGGGCCGCGGGTCACGAGCGGAGTAGCACAGGCAGAAGCGGCCCGCGGGGGCGAGGTGGGGCGCCACGGCGCGGCACAGGTCGAACACGTCGCCGTGCAGCTCCAGGCGCGCGGTCGCCCGTTGCGGGTGCGGTGAGGGCGTGGCGCTCCCGGGGGGAAGGTACGGCGGGTTGGCCAGGATGAGGTCGAAGGGGGCCTGGCTGGCGAGGTGCTCGGGCTCTCGGAGATCGCCGAGGAGCGGCACGACCCGGCCCGTGAGATGGTTGAGCGCGATGGTCCGCCGCTGCAGGGCGTGGCTGACCTGCTGCACCTCCAGGGTCACCAGGCGGGCTTCCGGGGCCAACCGCTGCAGCACCATCAGGCCCACGCTCCCCAGACCAGCGCAAAGCTCCAGCACGCGCAGTGCGCCTGGCGCCGCCTCGAGCCCGGCAGCGGCGGTCAGCACGTCGTCCGCGGCGTAGCGGTGCCCCCGCGCGAGCTGCAGGATCCACCACGCGCCGCTCAGGCGATCCAGGGTCTCGCCAGGGCCGAGGGCGACGGGGGGAGGGGAGGAGGACATGTGGGGGTGGTGCTGGGGGGTGACTCTATCGTGGAGGCGCGCCGGCTACCTGCGGTTGGGGAGCGGTCAGCGGTCAGCGGTCAGCAATCAGCTACGAACGAGGTACGAAGTTCGATACCGAGAAGGCTACGGCCGAAGCTGCCGAAACACAGTCTGGGTGCCGGCTGTTTTCGGAGTGGCCAGCGAAAACCATCTTGCTGACGGCTGAATGCTGATAGCTGACAGCTCTCCGGCAGACCTGAACTGTCGGCTGATTTGGTCGGTGCCTGCGGATGTCACACCCAGCCTCAGCGACGCCCGCCAGCCACCGACATCTTTGCGTCTTGGCGTCTTTGCGCGAGATCCTTCTGCCCCGGGCTGTTTCTGGTTAGCCACCCATGCCGCGCGGGGCGCGGCTCCACGAGCCATGAAGCAGCGGTTCGAGGCTGACTCTCGCCCACCATATCCCGCTGCCCGTGGCCCGTAGCCCGTGGCCCCCAGCCTCCAGCCTCCAGCCTCCAGCCTCCAGCCTCCAGCCTCCAGCCTCCGGTCGCGCTGTTTCTTGATAGTTCCCCATGCCGCGGGGGCCGCGGCTCCCGGAGCCATGAAACAGGAATTTCGCGCAAAGACGCAAAGACGCCAAGGGCAGAGCCAGGGTCGGA
>JBDRKM010000128.1:0-17550 GCA_043814015.1 Pseudomonadota bacterium | reverse complement strand
CCTGGCATGGCCGCGCGCGCGTCCATCTGCGGCAGATCCACGAGGGCGTGCCCGTGATCGGCGGGCAGGCCGTGGTCACCGTGGACGGCGACGGTCGGGTGGTCGCGCTGTCCAGCCGCCTGCGGCCCAAGCCCGCGGTCGCCGTGGAGCCCGCCTTCGACGCCGCCGAGGCGGGGAACCGCGCGGCAGGTCTCATCGCCGCGCCCCTCGCGGCCGAGCCCCAGGCACAGCTCGCCATCCTGCCCCGCGCCACGGGCGCGCGCCTGGTCTGGCGGGTGGAGCTCTGGGGCGCACCCGTCGGCCACTGGCGCGCCACCCTGGACGCCGTGAGCGGCGAGGTCCTGGGGCTCACCGATCTGCGCCGTGGGGCCCAGGCCCAGGTCTGGGAGCACAACGCCGACAATTCGGATGTCATCGAGGTCACCCTGCCCGAGATCGAGGCGCAGGACCCCTACCTCTCCAGCTCCGCGGTGGACGTACAGTCCGTCGTCTACGACGGCAACAGCCAGAGCACGGCGCACCTGGCGCTGCCCGACGAGCAGGGCGACTACTTCTACGATCCCGATGACGACGAGCCCGTCTTCGACGACCCCTTCGCCGAGGTCAACGCCTACTGGCACGTGGCCAGCATCCGCCAGTGGTTCGCCGAGCGCTGGGGTCACACCTGGGGCGGGCCCGTCTCGCTGCTGGTCAACTACCGCGAGGGCCCCGGCGATCTGTACGACAACGCCTACTTCACCAAGGACTACTCCGGCAGCTACGTGATCGTGGCGGGCCAGGGGACGGTGGATCTGGCCTACGACGCCGACGTGCTGCAGCACGAGTTCGGCCACGGCGTGGTCGATGATCTCTGCGACATCAACGCTGAGCTCGACTACCCCATCGCCTTCGACCAGTACGGCATGCACCCGGCGGTCCACGCGCTGAACGAGGGCATGGCCGACTACTGGTCCTCCACCTTCCAGGGTGACGCCTGCTCCGCCGAGTACTTCGGCTCGGCCTTCGGCCTGGAGTGCCTGCGCGATCTCGACAACGACACCAAGACCCCAGACGACATCCTCGGCGAGGCCCACGAGGACGGCAAGATCGTCGGCGGCACCTGCTGGGCCGTCCGCGAGGTGCTCGGCGCCGAGGTGGCCGACGACGCCATCTACGGCGCCCTGGGCACGCTCACCTCCGGCCCCACCTTCCTGGAGTACGGCGAGGCCATCCTGGAGCAGGTGGGCGTGCTGGTGGGGGAGGGCAGCGTCAGCGCGGAGGAGCTCGCGGCGGTGGAGGCCATCCTCGAGGAGCGCGGCTGGATGAAGAGCGGGCGCGCCATCGCGCTGGAGGAGGGCCAGGTGGAGACCGGCCTCTTCATCGGGGCGGATCTGCTGGCGGGCTACGCCGGCTCGGCCGCCTGCACCCTGGCGCGCAGCTTCCAGGGCGGGCTGCTCTTCCCGCTGCCCTACCAGTTCTCCTTCACCGTTCCCGAGGGCGTGGAGATCACCGGGGTGGACATCGAGTTCGGCATCACCCCCTACGGGCTGGCCGGCGCGCCCGACGACGACGACCTGCAGTACGCCTTCTACGCCCGCCGGGGGGAGCTGGTCACCTTCGAGGAGTACAACCTCTACCAGCTCATCGGCTTCGACTTCACCATCCTCAACGAGGTGGTGGACTACGACGTGGTCATCGACGACCAGCCCGCGGGCGTGCACCTCTCCGCCGACGACCCGGACATGCCCCTGGTGCCGGGCGAGACCTACTACTTCGACCTGGCCGGCATGAACTGCCCGATGATGGACTTCGCCGTCTCGGTGACCTTCGAGCGGCCCGTGGCGCCCCCCGACGACGAGGAGGAGGGCTGCGGCTGTGGCGGGCGGCGGGGTGTGGGGCCCGGGGCCGCGCTGCTGGGGATGCTGGGGCTTGGGCTGGGGTTGCGGCGGCGGCGCGTCAAGGAATCGTAAACCCGGCGGGAACCGCGCGCCCGCGGCGCTGTCCATGACGGCCAGCCGCCGCCCCGAGGTGCGGGTCCCTCTCGCAGGATCCGCCGCATGACCCGCACCCCGCGGGGGGTGGCCACCTCCACCCGCCGCCCAGGAGCCCGTCATGTCCCCGTCCTTGCGCCTCCCCCACCTCTTCTTCGTGACCCTCGGCCTCGGCCTCGGCCTGGCCCACGCCGTCCGCGCGGAGGACGATCCCGGCCTCCGTGACCAGCGCGCAACCCGCCGGGTGCTGGCCGAACGCGCCGAGCAGGCCGCCCTGTCCGAGGAAGCCCGCGCCCTGGCCCGCGCCCGGCGCCACGAAGCCATCGACATGCTGCGCGGCATGGGCACGAGCGCCGAGGGCGAGCGCAAGGCCGAGATGATGCTGAGGCTGGCCGAGCTGTACCAGGACGAAGCCGACGACCTCTGGCTCGAGGCCTACCGCGGCTGGGAGGGGCCGGCTCCCGACTGCACGGAGCCCGCCTGCAACGAGCCCCCCGGGGCGGCCGAGGTGCGTGTCTGGCGCGAGAAGGCCGAGCGGCTCTACGCCCTGGTGCTGCAGAACTGGCCCACCCTGCCGCGGGCCGACGAGGCCGCCTGGGGCCAGGCCATGGCCCTGCTGGACCTCGATCGTCCGGACGACGCCCAGCGTGCCCTGACCTGGCTCGCGCGTTCCCGCCCCGACAGCGCCCACGCGGCCCCCGCCCTGGTGCTGATGGGCGACTACCACTTCGAGCGCGACCGGGCCCTGCCCGCCCTGCAGGCCTACCGCCGCGCCGCAGGCTACCCCGACTCGCCCATCCGCCCCTACGCCCTCTACAAGCTGGCCTGGTGCGACTACAACCTCGGCGAGTACGCCGAGGCCATCCGCGTCATGCGCGCCGTGGCCACCCGCGGCGCCGAGGACGCGCCCGGGGCCGTGAGCCTGCGTGACGAGGCGCTGCGCGACCTGGCCCGCTTCTACGCCGACGACGGGGATCTGGGTGAGGCGATCGAGGTCTTCACCGCGCTCGGCCGGCGCGACCTGCTGGCGGAGTCCCTGGAGCGGGTGGCCACCTTCGCCGGCGAGCAGGGCAAGACCGATCTGGCGGTCCAGGCGCTGGGTGCCCTGCTGGGCGAGCTGCCCACCGGCCGCGAGGCGCCCGCGTGGCAGGCCCGCGTCGTGCGCCTGCGCCACGCCCAGGGGCGCCCGGAGGTGACCGCCGCCGCCCTGCAGCGCCTGCTCACCGACTACGGCCCCGAGGGCACCTGGGCCCGCGCCCAGGCCGGCGACCGGGAGATCCTGGACGAGGGGCGGCACGAGGTGGAGTCCACCCTCAGGCAGGTGGCCACCGACTGGCACCAGCTCTCCCGCAAGCTGCGCACCGGTGCTCAGGCCGAGGAGGCCGCGCGCCTGGCGCTGGGCGCCTACGCCGCCTGGCTGGCGCGCTTCGCCGGGGAGCCCCGGGAGGTGGAGATCCGCTACGCCAAGGCCGAGCTGGACTACGCCGTGGGGCACCTGGACGACGCCTGGGCCGGCTACGCCGCGGTGGTGGTCATGGACCCGGCCGGGGCCCACGCGGAGTTCTGTGCCGAGAGCGCGGTGTACGTGGCCCACCGGGTGCTGCAGCGCGCGGCCGCGGGCGAGCAGGCCCCTCCGGGCGTGGAGCCCCTGCCGCTGAGCACCTGGGACCAGCGCCTGCTGGACAGCGTGGACGCCTACCTGGCCCATTTCTCCGGCGAGGCCCACGCCTCGGCCTTCGCCTACGAGGCGGCCTGGCTGCTGTTCCACCGCAACCACCTGGAGCCGGCGGCCGATCGCTTCCGCGCGGTCATCGCCATGAACCCGGGCTCGGAGGAGGCCGAGCAGGCCGCCACCCGCATCCTGGAGTCGCTGGAGGTCGCCGGCTCCTGGGACAAGCTCGTGGAGGTGGCCGCCGGCTTCCTCGGTCAGCAGGGGCTGGGGCGCGCGACCTTCCACACGGAGCTGCAGCGCCTGTACGAGCGCGCCTCCTTCCAGGTGGTGGACGCCCACCTGGCCCAGGACGGCGATCGGCTGGCGGCTGCGCAGGCCTTCCGGGCTTACCAGGCCCGCTTCCCCGACAGCGAGGTGGCCGATCTCGCTTTGTGGAACGCCGCGGTCCACTTCCGCGCCGTGGGGCGGGCGGCCCAGGCCGCCCAGGCCGCCGAGGCCCTGATCCAGGGCTACCCGAAGGGCGCCCGGCGCGTCGCCGCCATCGCCGCCGCCGGGTTCGACCGGGAGTCCACCGCCGACTTCGTCGCCGCGGCCGCCTGGTACGAGACCCTGGCCCGCGAAGCCCCGGCCCACGAGGGCGCGGCCGACGCGCTGTGGTCCGCGGCCCTCTTCCGCGAGGCTCTCGGCGAGGACGCCGTCGCCCTCCAGGATCTGGCCCGCTTCGCCACCGCCTTCCCCGCCGATCCGCGCCAGGGTGAGGCGCTGGCCACCGCCGCGGGCATCCACGAGGCCCACGCGCGCTGGGGCGAGGCCCTCGCGACGTGGGAGCGCGTCGGCAAGCTGCCCGCCACCCAGGCTGGCGAGCCCGCCCGGGCCGTGGCCACCCTGCGCCGCGGGCGCGCCCTGGCGGCCCTGGGGCGTGTCGATGAGGCGAACCGCGCCTGGCGCGAGGTCCTGACCCGCTGGGGCGCCGCCGCCGAAGCCGAGCCCAGCCTCCGGGAGACCGTGGCCGAGGCCTGCTTCCTGGTGGGGGCCGAGAGCCTGGCCCGCTACGAGGCCATCGACCTGTCGGGTCGCGATGCGCCCGAAGGCCGCCGCGCCGCCCAGGCCTGGGCCCGGGAGCGGGTGCAGGCCAAGGGCGCGGCCCTGCGCGAGGTGGAGCAGGCGCAGGCGCGGGTGTTGGAGGCGGGCGCAGGCGGCTGGGGGCTGGCCGCCCTCGTGCGCCTGGGCGGAGCCTACGAGGCCATGGCCGTGAGCCTGCGCGGCGCCTGGGTGCCCCCCTGGCTGACCGAGGACCAGGCCGAGCTGTACCGCATGGGGCTGGAGGACGAGGCCTGGCGCATGGAGGAGAAGGGTGTGGAGGCCTACGCCCACGCCGTGGTCCGCTCGCGGGAGCTGGAGGTGGTGGGCGCCGTGCCCGCCGAGGCCAGCCGCCGCCTGGCGGCCCTGCGCCCTGACGAGCACCCCGGGCTGGGCGAGGATCTGCTGGCGCCCGAGTTCCTGGGGCAGGGCGGGAGCGGGGGCGGGTTCGAACGCTAGGTCAGGGCTCGAACCCTGCCAACCCGTACTCCCGGAAATGGCACAGCCGGGTCTGACCGGCGTCCGGATCCCAGAGGTGCATGTCGTTGCCCTGGCACAAGCCCCACTCACGGCAGCCGATGCAAGGCCCCTGGCGCATCCAGCGGCGGTCGCGGAAGGGCTGGAAGCGCTCGCGCCAGACCTGGACGAACGAATCGCGGTGGACATCGCCCTGGGCCAGGCGGCGGTCGATGTTGGGGCAGGCCAGGATGGCGCCGTCCACCATCACCCCGCCCACCCGGATGCCCGCCAGGCAGACGTAGTCGGCGTCGCGCACGGCGCGGTTGGTGGCGTAGCCGAGGTGGCCGCCGCAGCCGAAGTTGACCCGCATGGGGGAGGCTGCGCGCAGGGCGGCGACGGTGTGGACCAGGCGCTGGAAGCCGTCGCGGTCGAGCTGGAGCGAAGGATCCGCCCCGCGGCCGATGGGGTCGATGGTGAAGACCCGCCAGGCCGGCACGCCGTGGGCGACGAGCAGATCGTGGACGTCATGCAGCTGATCGAGGTTGCCTGGGTGGGCGCAGGTGACCACGTCCATGACCGGGGGACCCCCGGGCCCGCGCAGCAGATCGATGGCCCCCAGCGCCCGCCGGAAGCTGCCGGCCCGCCCGCGCAGGGCGTCGTGGGCGGCCTCCAGGCCGTCGAGGCTGACGCAGGTGGAGGTCATGCCCGCGGCGCGGGCGCGCGCCACGATCTCGGGCTCCCAGAGCCAGCCGTTGGTGACCATGCCCCAGGGGAAGCCGAGGGCAGCGAGGCCCGCCCCCAGCCCGAACACCCCGGGGTGGCAGAGGGGTTCGCCGCCGGTGATCACCGCGGTGACCTGGCGTGGGTCCATGGCCCCGGCCACCTCCCGCGCCACGCGCAGGGCGGTCTCGACGGGGAGATCGTCGTGGATCGACGAGGCCATGCAGTCGCTGCCGCAGTGCCTGCAGGCCAGGTTGCAGCGCTGGGTGATCTCGAAGAACAGGTAGCGCAGGGCTGGCGAGCGCCGGACGGCGTGGTGGTACAGCGGCAGCAGGCGCCGCCGCGTGCGCGTGCGCAGGCCCAAGCGGCTACCGCGCCGCGGGCTTCTTGGCCGGGACGGGGCGTTCCGTGGCGGGCAGCGGGCTGCCCTCGGGGCTGACCGTGGCCGTCACGGCCTGGGCGTCGGAGCCGCCGGTGTCGCCGGTGTCGCCGGTGTCGATGCCGTCCTTGGTGCGGGGCTGGCAGCTCGCGGCCAGCAGGGTGCCGAGGGTGATGGAGACGGTGCGCCAGAAGCGGTTCATGGTGTACCTCGCGGCCGTGCGGGGTCAGTGTAGCCGAGGGAGGTGCGGGGCACCAGCACCACGGCGCTGGCCCGGACGCTGGCGAGCTGGGCGCCGGTGGTAGGATGGGGATCGCCACAGGAGGCACCCATGCCCGCTCGGATCCCCGCGCGCTCGCTCCTCTTCGCCTGCCTGGCCCTCACAGCCTGCCACACCCCCGCGGACAGCGGTTCCCCGGCCGACACGGCGCCCGAGCCCTGTGCGTTCTCCTTCGCGATCCTGACCGACACCCACCTCGGCGAGGGCCTGGAGGACCACGGCAGCGCCGGCTGGGAGGACGAGGGCGGGGACGGGGGCGCCAACGGCACGGACCTGGCGACGGCGGTCCAGCAGACAAACGCGCTGGCCGAAGCGCAGGAAGACCTGCGCTTCGTGATGGTGCTGGGCGACCTGTCCGACAGCGCCGAGCGTTCGGAGCTGGTGGCCGCCCGTGACGTCCTGGACGGGTTGGCCCTGCCATACTTCCCCCTGCTCGGCAACCATGACGTGTGGCCCTACGTGCGGGATGAGGGCGGCGGGACCTGGCAGGAGGCGGACGACGCCACCGGCGACGCCGTCCTCTGGGAGGTCTTCCACGACGTCTTCGCCGCCCGGGCCGAGGCCTTTTCCTCGCTGACCTTCGCCGCCCCCACCACCGATCCGGACAGCGGCGCCGCCCGCCCCTTCGTGGACTACAGCTTCGACGTCTGCGGTGCCCACATGGTGGTGACCGACACCAACACCCGCTCCCACACCACCGTCAACGCCCCTGGCATCGGGCCCGAGGCCTCCCTGAACGACGTCCCCGACGGCATGTGGCCCTGGCTGCAGCAGGACCTCCTGAGCGAGCGCGCCGCCCGCGCGAGCCGCATCCTCGTCTTCGGCCACCACCCTTTCTCGGGCGCCGGGCTCTACACCTTCACCGAGGAGGAGTTCGACGCCATGGAGGAATTCGTGGAGGAGCACGGGCTCACCGAGCAGATCGGGGCCTTCTTCGGTGGCCACATCCACATCGACGCGCTGCTGGAGGGGCCCGCCGGGATCCCGGAGGTCCTCACAGCCGCCACCAAGGACCAGCGCGCCCCGCGCCTGGTGCACGTGGGCGCGGACGGCGAGGTCGCCTGGGAGTGACCCTGGGGGTCAGGACGGGACCCTGGGGGTCAGGACGTTACAATTACTATTTTCCGCGGGATAAAGCAGGTTCCCCCGTTCGGGTGCCGCGTGATGTCTTGCCACGTCAATGTCTGTCGACAAGGAAAAGGGCCTGGAAGCAGCCGAAAAAAAGTAATAGAAACAACCTGACCCCTACTGGTCTACTGGTGGGCCAGCTCGGAGGGCTTTCTCCAGGCGGCCAGGCCGTTGCCCACGAAGCGCGCGTCGAGGCCGAGGAGCCAGGCCTGGAGGGTGGCCGCTTGGCAGTCCTCGCCGCTCCAGACGCCGTCCTGCTCGGTGCAGCCCGCCGTGTAGTCGAACTGGCCGGGGTCCGGCAGGTAGAAGCCCCAGGAGGCGGGGCCGTCGGTGGCGCGCCGGGCGATGGCGCGGTGGGCGAGCACGTCCAGGCCCTGGATGGCCTCGGGGGAGAACCAGGAGCCGCCGCCGAGCGAGAGCCGGGAGCATTCGGTCAGGAACAGGTTGGGGCAGCCGCCGTGGGTGAACCCCGGCCAGTCATCGCCTGGGTAGATGGCCAGGAAGCCGTCCGGGTCACCGGGGGGCGCGAGGGTGTCGAGGGAGGAGGCGCGCCAGGCCGTGCTCATGCGGGCCGGTTCGGGAGGGTAGGGCTCCTTAGCCCGAGGATCGGCGTGGGGGATGTCCGGGTCGAGGTCCATGCCGAAGTGCAGCAGGGGCAGGTCGCCGAGCCCCAGGGCCTGGACATGGGCAGGCCACTCGGCGCCGTCGTCCGCCAGCGCGGCCAGGCCGCTGATCCAGCGCGGCGCGGGGATGCGGGCGGTGAAGGCGTCGGCCTCGGCGCGCAGGGCCTCGAGGTGGCAGTCCTGGTCCGCGCCGCAGTCCTCGTGGGCCGTGTGGAACAGGGGGCCAGCCTCGCAGGTCTCCTCCCACCAGGGGGCCATGTCCGCGAGACGCCCGCACTCCTGCACCCGTTCCAGCAGGCCCGGGATGACACCCACGGCGCAGGCTGGCGGCAACGAGGCCACGAAGGGCAGGTTGGCCAGGGCGCGCGCGGCCCAGGTGGCGATGGACTCCTCGCCGTCGCCGGCGGTGCAGGGGTAGGGCTCCTCGGCAGCCTTGGGCTTCTCCAGGGAGACCACCACGAACAGGGCGATGGGAGGGGGCCCCTCCATGGCGCCCTCGTCGCTCGCCACCGCCAGGGTGTCGCCCCGCAGGGCCAGGATCTCGTGGCTCTCTGTGACCACGAGGAGGTCCGCCGGCGCGCCGGCCACCTCGGGTGTGCCTGCCAGGCTACCAGCCTCGGTGTCGAAGGCGGCGATGCCCTCGGTGGTGGCGGCGTAGAGACGGCCCGCGCCCGGGTCGTGGGCGAGCGCGCCGGTGAGCCCAGCCAGCTCTACGGCCTCGATGGGCTCCTCGCCGCCGGGCAGGAAGCGCAGCAGGCGCTCGGTGGTGGGCACCGCGGCCCAGACCCCGCCTTCTCCGTCGGGCACCAGGGCGGCGATGGAGCCCTCCACCGTCACGGCGGCGCCGTCGCGCCAGAGCTGCTCCCCCGCGGCCACCCAGGGCGCGCCCTCCACCAGGACCACGGCCGTGGCTTCGTCGGGCAGGGCGCGCTCGTCCAGCAGCGCGCCGTCGCGGTCGAAGCGGTAGAGGTGCTCGCCCGCGGCCAGCAGCAGCGCGCCTCCGGCGACCGCCAGGTGGCCCTCCGGCAGCGGCAGGTCGGACGCCTCCAGGGCCAGGGTGAGCGGCTCCTGCAGGCGCAGGTGGTCGAAGGGGTTCTCCTGCAGTGGATCGGCGGGCACCTGGGAGAGCCCGCCGCGTGCGTCCACGAGCCAGATGGCGCGCTCCTCCTCGTCGGCGGCCACGGCCACGGGCGGCGCGCTGGGCTCCACCCAGCCGCGGTGCAGCTCCACCTCACCCTCGCGGCAGCCGCCCTGCCGCGCCTCACCCACCTCGATCCCGGGCCAGTCCCGCGTGCCCAGGCAGTGGGTGGCCCGGCTGTGGTGGAAGTGGGGGTCGAGCAGGTGCACCCGCCCGGCCGCGTGGTCCAGGACGAAGGTGACGGCGGAGGCCTCGAGGAAGCCCATGGCGCTAGGCTGCTCCACCCCCTGGATGACGGTCTCCACGAGGGGATGAAAGCGCTCAAGGGGCGCGGCGACCGGACCGGCGCTGTCCCGGAGGCTGCCGGTGTCGGGCGAGGTGCAGGCCAGGGTGAACAGGAGCGCGAGCATCGGGCTCTCCAGAGGCCAACCCATGGTACCTCGGCGGGCGGGGGGGCGTGCCCGAACCCGCGCTGTTCGCTGGGAGAGTTCACCCGATCGGGGCTATACTGGGCCCGCACCCGCACTTCACAGCGAGGCTTTCATGCCGGGCCACCAGCGCAGCCGTTCCCACTCCCCCGGGCTCACCAGCCCAGCCTCCTCCGCCCGACCGGCCATGGATCAGGACCCCGTCGCCGAGCTGCAGGACACCTACGGCAACGAGGCGGTGCGGGCGCTGCTCGCGGGCCAGGCACCAGCTGCGTCCGGACAGCGCGCTGCCGAGGTCGGCCTCACGGACGGCCTGCACTTCTTCCCCGGCGCCGCCATGTTGGTGTACGTGCAGGGTGGCCAGGTGCTGGCCGAGGTGGAGGCCCGCGGCGGCCCGGAGCAGGAGCAGCAGCCGCGCTGGCAGGGCGAGATGCCGGCGGGGCCCACCGACAGCGGCGACTTCCTGATCGCGCGCACCGAGGCCTACAACACCCCCTCCTGGGCCTACTCCGCCATCGACTGGGGCACGAAGCTCCAGGACAAGGGCAGCGACATCTGGTACGAGCTCCCCAGCGGGAAGTACGGCTCCCTGGCGCGGGACTACGGCATCCAGCGGGCCGACGTCATCGCCTACCACCAGCGGCTCTACGACCAGGCCATCGTGCCGAAGACCTGGGTGTTCAACGACTTCGGGCCCCTGGCCGTGCGCTACTTCCGCGATCTGAACGGCGACGGCAAGCTCGACGGGAACGAGCGGCTCGAGGGCGAGATGATCCACACCACGCCCCAGGACGAGGCCGACACGGCGCAGGGACGGGACGTCACGCTCGACGAATCCCACGGCTGCATCCACATCAAACCTACCGACCGCGACACCCTCGGGGGGCTGGGGGCCTTCGCTTCGGGGGTGGCCTTCAAGATCCACGCCTACTCGGAGAGCTGGACCGGCCGATGAGCGCCGCGGCGGGGATCGCGGCCCTGCTGATCGCGGGCTGCGCGGCCTTGGGAGGCGGCCGGGAGCCGAGCCCCCCGGCGGGGCTGCTGCTGTTGGGCGAGGGGCGGGTGCTGGCCTGGAGCGCCGACGGCCGGCTGCGGGCCGGGCGGGTGGGCGAGGGGCTCGCCGAGGCGCCGCGGCTGCCGCTGACCTACGTGGTGGACGCCCTGGCCTGGGAGGAGCGCGCGCTGCTGGCGGGCTCCGTCGGGACCCCCGGCCAGGAGGAGCAGGCCCTGGTGGTGGAGGTGGACGCCCAGGGGGTGGTTCGCGCCAGCTGGTCACTGGGCGCCGGTGTGGCCACCGCTGTGGCCGGTGGGCCAGAGAAGCCCGTCGCGGCCGCCTTCTCGGGGCTCTACGCCCTGGAGGCCGGCGAGGTTCGCCTGATGGCGCCCAGCCCGTCGCTGACCATCGTGCGCGGCACCGCCCATCGCCCGATCCTCTGTCAGCCGGCGAACCTCACCGTGGCCTCCCAGGCCCCCGCGGTCTGTACCTGGACCGATGACGCGGGGGCCGAGCACCGGGCCCTGGGCGCCTGGACCTCCGCGCCGCTCCTCTGCGGCGCCTGGGTGCTGGAGCCGGGTCCCGTGGGGGTCGAGGTGCGCGCGCTGACCGACGGCGTCGTGGCCGGCGCGTTCGCCCGCGGCGCAGACGCTCCTGTGGCATGCCTGGACGAGCACACTGCGCTGGTCGGCGGCGAAGGCGCCCATGTCATCGCCTTGCCCGGGGGCCAGGAGACCACCGCGTTGCCCTGCGGATCTGGGCCCGCGGTGCTGATCGCCACTGCGGGGGGCTCCGCCGCCTGCCTGGCGGGGGACGGGCGGGTCTATCGGTTGGAGCCGTAGCGCCGCCTCCGCAGCCCCACCAGCGCCAGCAGGGGCAGGAGGAAGGCGGGCGCCCTGGCACCGCTCGCGCACCCGCAGCGCCGGCTCGGCTCGGCGCTGTCACCGGGCTCGGCGGAGTCCTCGGGGGCCAGGCAGCTGACGGCCTCCTCCGGCCAGGGGTAGGGCGGGGGGACCAGGCAGGCGGTGAGCACGCCCTGATCGTCCGCGCGCAGCTCCAGGTCGTCGAGGTAAGCGTCGCAGTCCTGGCCGGCGCTGCGGGTGCCGAGCAGGGCGAAGTCCACCGCGCGGGTGCCGGCGGGCACGGCCACCACGCCGCGCAGCTGGACCCAGGTGGCGCTGGGCTCGCCCAGGCGCTCGCTGCGGCCGAGCTCCGCGCCATCCCCGTCGAGGAAGCGCAGCTCGATCTCGGCCAGGTCGTGGCCCTCGTAGCTGGCGACCCAGCCGCCGAACAGCAGGTTCAGGGCGCCCTCGTCGATGGCGTCGGCCCAGGCGGTGAGGTCTACCCGCTGCACGGCCTCGGCCGCGTCCACGCCGGCCTCGCAGACCCCGCCCACCGCGAAGTAGGCCGCGCCCGCGTGGGGCTCGCCCCCGTCGCACTCGCCGGTGGCCAGGGCCTCCAGCGGACCGTCGATGGCCTCCCAGCCCGCGGTGCCCTGCTCGGCGCCGGGGTTCTGCAGCAGGTTGTCGCTCAGCCCCGAGGCTTCGGTCTCGAAGGCGGTGGGTGTGGACCAGCGGCTCCAGGCCAGGCCGCGATCGCGGTAGCGCACGCGCCAGCGGTAGCTCCGCTCGGGCTCGAGGGCGGGGATGACGGTGTCGCGCAGGTCGTCGCCCGCGCGCAGGTCCACGTCGCCATACAGGTCCTGGTGCTGCTCCCAGGACTCCCAGAGGGGTGTGTCGAAGCCCTCGCGGTCCGCGGCCACCTGCCAGTAGGCGGCGCCGTGCAGATCCCCCTCGAAGTCGCAGTAGGGTGAGGCCGCGAGGGGAATGCACCAGGGCTGGACCGCGGCGGCCGGGCTGCGGGCCTCGGGGGTGGCGGGGTGCGAGGGGAAGCGCCGGACCTGCAGGAGGTCGCGCTCCGCGTTGGCACCGGGGCTGTCCTCGTCGCCCCGGCCCAGGCGCCGGATGGTGAAGCCCGGATCGTCGCCGGCGTTGACGTCCACCACCACGAAGCCGTACTCGTCCAGCGAGGTGACGAACTCGTCGTAGTCGTGCTGATCGTACTCGCCCCAGTGGTCGATGTTGCCCCAGCCGGTGGCCACGTTGACCCAGGCATGCGGCGCGTCGCGGGACTGGCCCCTGGCGTAGCCGTGGGTGTGCCCGAAGAGGTGGGCGGCGGGTTTCTCGCAATCCAGGGCGAAGGTGTCGAGCCGGGCGATGACCTCGCCGGTGAAGGCGCTCTCGCCCGGCGGCCACAGCTCGCTCTTGAAGGGGTGGTGCATGGCGGCGAAGACCATGTCGATGCGGTCGTCGGCGCAGGCGTCGGCCAGGACGCCGTCGAGCCACTCGAGCTGGGGGGTGCCGGTGTAGGGCGCGTTGGAGTCGAGCCCGAGGAGGCGCATGTTGGCGCGGTCCAGGTACCACCAGTGCTCGGGGTAGTCGGCGCTGCCGTTGTCGGGGAGGTGGAAGCGGTCGAAGTAGTCGGGGCTGTTGGCCTCGTGGTTGCCGATGGCGGCGTAGAAGGGCACCGCGGCCATCAGCGGCTGGGCCGGCGCGATGAGCTCCTCGCGCCACTGCTCCTCCTCCCAGCCGTTGTCCACCAGGTCGCCGACGACGAGCACGAAGTCGAGCACCTGGTCGATGTCCTGCTGGCCGTAGTGATCCAGGCACCAGGGGATGATGCCCTCCTCCACCGTCTCCTGCCAGACCCCGGGGTGCCCGTGGTCGTGCTGGGTGTCGCTCACCACCGCGAAGGTGAAGGAGGCGTCACGCCCGGCGCGGGCGCTGCGGAAGGTGGCCGTGTCGCTGGTGCTGACGCCGTCCACCACCCGGTAGGAATAGCGGGTGCCAGGATCGAGGGGCTGGAGCCGCGCCTGCTGGATGGCGCCCGAGGTCTCGGTCACCCCGGCGGTGCGGGTGGGATCGCCCGCGGGACCCCACTCCACCAGGCCGGTGGGCTCGCCCTCCCACAGCACCCAGGCCTCGCCGGTGGAGACCGCCTGCACCCAGGGGCCGCTGACCAGGTCGGCGCGGGCGGGGAGCAGGAGCAGCAGCAGCGGGAGGGCAGGGGACATGGGGGCTCCGGGGCGGCAGGGGGAACCGTATTCCGTCAGGCGCCGGACGGGCGCCGAGCGAGGAGAAGAGTCGGGACCAGCCCCGACCACCCTGGTGCGGGCATCCCGGCGCGCTCCGCTCGCTCCCGGATGAGGGCACGCCGCGCCGCAATGCAGCGATGTGATCTGTCGCCGATGGCCTCAGGGGACCACGCTCGCGTCGCGATCATCCGGGTCCATGCCCGGAGAGGTGGTGGGATCGTAGGCGCCCGGGAGCCACCACTCGAAGAAGCCGTCGTTGTCCAGATCCCAATACTCCGCGCCTTCTCCGCCATAGGCGCCCATGTCGCTCGCCCCCCCGTCGGGATCGGCGAGGCTGGGATCGCCCTGATCGACGAGGGGAGAGGTGCTGGCGAGGTGGAGATCCCAGTCGTAGGGGTCGGCGGTGGGGTCGTAGTCGAGGAAGATCGGCTCCACTGAGACGTTGCCGTTGGTGCCGGTGGGGTCGGGGATGCCATCGAAGTCGTCGGGTGAGTTGCCCCAGACATCGCTGTAGGAGATGGCGGGCGCGACGCCGCCCACCGAGAAGCCGCCCGCCTCCACCCCCGCGACGTTGTCGTAGACGATGACGTTGGTGAAGGAGGAGAAGTCGCCATTCCCGAGGTAGAACGCGCCCGCGGCGGTGCCGGCGACGTTGCCCACCACGGCCACGTTCGTCATCGTGAGCTGGGCGTCCCATGCCAGGCACACCGCGCCCGCGCCCGCGCCCGCCGTGTTTCCCACGATGAGCGAGTTGGTGATGACGGGGTGGGCGGTGCTCCAGTAGACGTAGATCCCGCCCCCCGACGCCCCCGCGTGGTTGCCCGCCACGAGGACGTGGTCCAGGATCGGTGAGGAGCCGTTGAGGAACATGGCGCCGCCGTCATCGTTGTTGACGGTGTTGTCCAGAAAGACCGCGTTGCTGATGGTGGGATCGGAGTTGGCGGTGACCATGCCCACGTAGTTGTCAGCCTGGTTCTCCGACACGGTGAGGTGCTCGATGTCAGGACACGAGCCCGACCAGAGCATGAGCCCCGCGTAGCTCGGGGCGTGGTTCCCGGAGACCGCCACGTTGTAGAGGGAGGGGGAGGAGGCGGTCATGGTGACGCCTGCCTCTCGCACATAGGCCTCGTTCTCCGAGACGCTCACGTTGGTGAGGGTGGGGTGTGAGTACGCCAGGTAGAGCCCGCCGTAGTCCTGGGTGGCGATGTTGCCGTCGATCTCGACGTCGGTGAAGGCGCCGTACCCCTGTGAGAAATAGACCCCTGCGCTGTAGTCCGCCAGGTTGTCGTTGAAGGTCGCGTCGCTGATCTCGGGCTCGGAATAGCCCGCGTACATGCCGCCACCCCAGTTGTTCAGGGCCGTGTTCTCATCGATGGTGGCCCCGTCGATGACGATGTTCGCATCGCGGAGGTACAGACCGCCTCCGTTGCCGTCCGTGACGGAATTCTGGGTGACGACCAGCCGCTCCGGGGTGGCCGTCGAGTTCCGGACGTAGAGGCCTCCGCCGCTGCCGGCGGCGGTGTTGGAGCTGACCTCCAGATCGCTGATGACGGAGTCGCAGAAGTAGAGATACCCGCCGCCTCCGTGTCCGGTGGACTCGTTGCCGGTGAGGACCAGGTCTTCCAGGGTGGGATCGGCGTACACGGCGTAGAGACCGCCCCCGTCTTCGGCGTAGCCGTTGGTCAGGGTGAAGCCACGGAGCACGGCGTCCGCCGTCTCGCCGTCGTCGAAGGTGACCACCGGGCCGTCGCCTCCGCCGTCGATGATGGTGGCGGCCGAGCCGTCGAGGCCCTCGACGGTGATGTCGCGGCCGTCGAAGGTGATGGTCTCGCTGTAGGTGCCGGCAGCTACGCACACCACGTCCCCGTCGGAGGAGGTGTCGATGGCGTCCTGGATGGTGGCGTGGTCTGTGGGGACGAGCAACTCGGCCGCACCATCGCAGTCCGAGTCCACGCCGTCGCACCAGATCTCGTCCGCACCGGGGAAGACGGAGGGGTCGCTGTCGTCGCAGTCGCCGTCGCAGATGGCGGAGTAGGCATCGCCGTCGGCGTCGGTCAGCTCGTCGGTGGTGGGGTCGCAGTCGTCGTCCACACCGTTGCAGGCCTCCTCGGCGCCGGGGAAGACGGTGGGATCGGCGTCGTCGCAGTCGGTGGCGTCGGCCACGAAGCCCGAGGGGGCGGCGCAGGCCTCGGTGGTGCTGGCCGGGTCGCCGAAACCATCGGCGTCGGCGTCGGCGTAGAAAGTGGAGAGCACGCCCTCGTCGATGTCGCCGTCGCAGTCCTGGTCCACGCCGTCGCAGACCTCGGCGGCGCCGGGGAGGATGGTGGCGTCGTGGTCGTCGCAGTCGCCCGCGCAGCTGCTGTAGCCGTCGCCGTCCAGATCGAAGCCCTCGTCCACCCCCCCATCACAGTCGTTGTCGAGGCCGTCGCAGATCTCGACCGCGCCGAGGTGCGCCTCGGGGACCGCGTCGTCGCAGTCCCCGTAGCTGGTGGTGTCGTAGGGATCGCTGGCCGCGCACAGGCAGGCCACGTCCCAGATCACCCCGTAGCTGTCGTCGTCTTCGTCGCGGTAGTAGTCGGAGCAGCCGGTGGCGCCTGCTTCGTCGGTGTCGCCGTCGCAGTCGTTGTCGAGGCCGTCGCAGGCCTCCGCGGCGGCGGGGCTCACGGCGGCGTCCGCCTCATCGCAGTCGCCCGCGACCAGGGCGTCGTAGGGATCGCTGGCGCCGCACAGGCAGGCGTGGCTGGCCACGGCGCCATACCCGTCGTCGTCTTCGTCGAGGTAGTAGATCACACAGCCCGTGGCGTTCTCCTCGTCGGCGTCGCCGTCGCAGTCGTCATCGACGCCGTCACAGATCTCGGAGGCGCCAGGGTGGACGGAGGCGTCGCTGTCGTCGCAGTCGTCGCGGCAGATCATGAAGCCGTCGTTGTCGTCGTCCGCCTCGTCCGTGGGCAGCGCGCCATCGCAGTCGTCGTCGATGCCGTTGCAGGCCTCGGTGGCGCCGGGGTGGATCTCGGCGTCGGCGTCGTCGCAGTCGCCGGGATCGCTGCCATCCTCGCAAGGGTCGAGCTCGCAGTAGCCATCGCCATCGCCGTCGAGCCGGAGGGGGTCGTCGCAGCCCACGGCGGCGAGGAGGATGGCGAACCAGAGACCGGTCTTTGCTGAAGTCGACACGAGGCACCTCCGTGGCGGGGAGTACAACCATAAGGCACCTTTTCGAAATACACAATTGAACCGTCGGGAGCGCTGTGCTCGCCAGGGCGGTCAAGGGCCGTCTGGCTCGGCCCTGGCTGCCCGAGGCTGCCCGCGGTCCCGGACAGGATAGGTGCCCCACCTCCCGAGGAGCCCCCATGACCCGCGCTGGACCAGGTCCACCAGACCGACGGGGCACCCTCGGGGGCCAGCTGGTCGGGGATCTGGGCGGGGAACAGGTAGGTGTGCGCCACGGGGAAGCCCAGGGGGACGCCGTCCAGCAGCACCACGGCGCGCACCACGGTGGTGCCGTCGAGGGCGAAAACCAGCGGGTCGCCCTCCATGCCCGCCGTGCGGGGATCGCCGCCGTCGGTGGTGGCGCGCACCACGGCGCCG
>JBDRKM010000127.1:0-73515 GCA_043814015.1 Pseudomonadota bacterium | reverse complement strand
CGGTTCGGGAGACGGGCCACCAGGGCATCGAGCTTGGCCGGCACCAGGGTGGTGCCCGCGTCGAGCTGCAGCTCTGCGCGCACCTTGAGCCAGCTCAGGCGGGCGATGCCGAGGTCGCGACAGCGCAGGCGGGTCTCCAGCAGCCAGCCGAGGTTGATCACCTCGGTGGGCAGCTCGCCGGTGCGCTCCTCCAGCCCATCGATCAGGGCGCGCAGCTGGGCCGGGCTCTCGGCGCTGGCCAGGCGGCGGTACTCGGTGAGGCGCTCATCCATGCCCTCCAGCAGGCTCTCGGGGATGAAGGCCGGCACCGGCACCTCCACCTCCGGATCGAGCCGCCTGCGGTGCAGCTCGCCGCGGGCCTCGGCCAGGACATCTTCCAGCAGCTCCACGTAGGTCTCGAAGCCCACCGCATCGACATGGCCGTGCTGGCTGTCGCCGAGCACCGTGCCCGCGCCGCGCTGCTCGAGATCGGCGCCCGCCACGGCGAAACCCGCGCCGAGGTCCTGGTGCTCCAGCAGCACCCGCAGGCGCTTGGTGGCCTTGCGGGAGACCCCCACCTCGGCCGGCACCAGCAGCACGCAGCGCCCGCGGCGGTACGAACGCCCCACCCGCCCGCGGATCTGGTAGAGCTGGGCCAGCCCTAGGCGGTCGGCGCGGTTCACGATCACGCAGTTCACGTTGGGCAGATCCACCCCGCTCTCGATGATGGTGCTGGTGACCAGCACTTCGGCCTGGCGGCGCACGAAACGCACCAGGGCCGCCTCCAGCTCCGCGGGCGGCAGCTGGCCGTGGGTGACCTCCACCCGGGCCTCGGGCACCAGCTGCTGCACCAGGCGGGCCATGGCCCCGATGGACTGCACCCGGTCGTGGACGAAGAACACCTGCCCGCCGCGCTGCAGCTCCCGGAGGATCTCCTCCCGAATCAGATCGTCGTCGAAGCGCGCGATGCGGGTGGCCACCGACAGGCGCTCCGCGGGCGGCGTGGCGATGGTGGAGAACTTCCGGATGCCCGAGAGCGCCATGGACAGGGTGCGCGGGATGGGGGTGGCGGACAGGGAGAGCACGTCCACCTCGGCGCGCATGCGCTTGACCCGCTCCTTCTGCTTCACCCCGAACCGATGTTCCTCGTCCACCACGAGCAGCCCGAGGTCCGCGAAGCGCACCCCGCGCCCCAGCAGGCGGGTGGTGCCGATGACCAGATCGAGGTCGCCGGAGGCCAGCGCCGCGCTGGTGGCCTTGACCTCGCCCGGCGAGCTGAAGCGGGACAGCATGGCGATGCCCACCGGGAAGCCGAAGAAGCGCTCACGCCAGGTCTCCAGGTGCTGGTAGGCCAGGACCGTGGTGGGGCAGAGCACCGCCACCTGGCGTCCGCCGGCCACCACGCGCGCCGCGGCACGCATGGCCACCTCTGTCTTGCCAAAGCCCACATCGCCCACCAGGAGGCGGTCCATGGGCTCCTCGGCACCGAGATCGGCCGCCACGTCCTCGATGGCCTGGCGCTGGTCCGGGGTCTCGTCGTAGGGGAAGGCCGCCTCGAAGCGATGGATCCACTCCGTGCGCCCCTCGTGGGGCGGGCGCGTGATCACGCTGCGCCGGGCGTAGAGCTTCAGCAGATCGTGGGCCGTGCGCAGCATGGCGTCGCGCACCTTGCCACGCCTCTGCTGCCAGGTGGCGCCGCCGAGCTTGTCCAGGCGGGGCTCGGCGTCTTCGGAGGCGGGCCGGTAGCGGGAGAGCTGGTCGAGCTTGTGCACCGGCAGGTACAGGCGATCGCCGCCGCGGTACTCCAGCAGCAGGAAATCCGTGGTGGAGGGGCCGGGATCGGGCCTGGCCATCCCCAGGAAGCGCCCGATGCCGTGCCAGGCGTGGACCAGCAGATCGCCCTCCCTCACCTTGCCCATGCCCACGCCCTGGCCGGCCTGGAAGGCGTGGTGCCGGCGGCGGCGGGGCGGGGCCGCGTGGCGGCCGAAGAGCTCATCGAGCGGCAGCAGGGCCAGGCGGTCCTGGGGCGCGTGGAAGCCGGCGGGCAGATCCCCCGTGAGCAGGGCCAGGCGCCCGGGGGGCAGGCGTTCCGCGTCGCGGCCCTCCACATCCTGAAGGCGGAGCCCGTGGGGCTCCAGCAGGGCCCGGGCGCGCTCGGCCGCCGTGGAGCCGCTCGCCACCAGCCCCACGCGCCAGCCATCATCGAGCCAGACCTCGAGCTGCCGGGCCACCGGGGCCAGATCGCCGCGGCTCACGGCCAGGTGCTGGTTGCCGGCCACCTGCACCGTGGGCACGCGCTGTCCGGCCTCCTCCACCGCCAGGGGCAGCAGACGCCAGGCCGCCTCCAGCCGCTCCAGCAGCGCCTCCGGCTGGGCGTAGCGCTCCTCCGGACCCACCAGGGGGCGCTCCTCCGGGCCCAGATCCTCGAAGCGCGCGTGCACCTCGGCGCCGAAGGCCCGCAACCGCTCGGCCACCGCGTCGGGATCGAGCACCACCAGCTGCGCGCCAGGGCCGTGCTCGAGGGGGGAGCAGGCGGGGTGCAGCGCTGGCAGCCAGTCCTCCACCCCGCCAAAGGAGAGCTTGTTGCGCAGGGTGTCCATCACCCGGCGCCTGAGCGCCATCGCGTCCCGGTCGCCCTCCACGCGGGCGCGGGTGTGCAGGGCCAGGCGCTGGACCGCCGCATCGTCGGCCAGCACCTCACGGGTGGGCAGCAGGCGCAGCTCGCCGAGGGAGGCGCCCGTGCGCTGGGTGTCGGGATCGAAGTGGTGCAGCTGCTCGATCTCGTCGTCGAAGAAGGACAGCCGCACCGGCGCCGAAGCCCCCGCGGGCCAGAGATCCACCACCTCACCGCGGACCGCGAAGGTGCCAGGGTCTTCCACCATCACGGCCGCAACGTAGCCGAGATCGTCCAGCCGGCCGCGCAGCGCCGTGCGGCCGATCACCGTGCCCTCGCGCAGCGGAACCACACGGGCCGCCAGGGTCTCGGGGGTGATCACACCTGCGGCCAGGGCCGCCGCCGGGGCCACAACCAGAGCCTGTTCGCCGCGATCCAGGGCGTCCAGGGCCGCCAGCCGACGCGCCAGGCGCCGGGGGTGGGGGGCGATGCCGCAGTAGGGGGGCAGCTCATCTCCGGGGTAGAGCATCACCCGCTGCCCAGGCCGCGCGTGGAAGGCCAGCGCGCGGGCCAGGCGCTCCGCCGCATCTTCCTCCTCGACCACGATCCAGCCCGCGCCCGGCAGCGCGTGGGCCAGCACCCAGGCCGCTGCGCCCTCCGGCAGGCTGGCCAGCGCGCCGTGCCGCGCCAGCAGCGCGGGAGCCTCGGCCAGGAACATGGGGGGTTCGTCCAAGGTGGCACGTCAGGCCGCTGGGGCCCTGCGCTCAGCTGTTCAGGCCTGGGGAGCGGCGTCGTCGGCCAGGATCTCAGCGAGCTGCTTCTTGCGCTCGAGGTACAGCCCGAAGAGGATGAAGCTGATGGCGAAGCCGACCAGCTCGTCGCAGAGGTTCGCCGTGTAGACCTTCCACCATTCCTGGCCGTGGAGCATCAGGGCGCCCACCGTGGCGTACCAGCCCCACCACCACCCGAAGGCCACGTAGGCGCGGAAGATCCGCCCGCGCCGCCCCCGGGTGAGCCGGGTGGAGCGCCTCAGCACGTGCTTCACGCCCGGATCCAGGATCGCGACAGGCACCACGAAGGCGTAGAGCAGTGTGTAGAGGATGCCCGGAATGACCACGATGGAGCCCACCCAGATGACCAGCGTGGCCAGGGTGAAGGGGACGATGAGGCGGCGCCAGTGGAACAGCGCCTGGGAGATGGTGTCGCCGATCTCGGCTCGTTTCCCCGTGACATCGCGCATGTACACGTGCAGGATCGCGGCGGCCGCGAAGGTTCCGACCACGCAGGTCCAGGGCAGCACCAGGATCTCGGCCACCGTCATGGCCAGGATGGGCCCCTGCTGGGGATCCAGGCTGACGCCGTGGGCCGGGAGCCCCAGGGCCATCCAGCGCATGATGAGATCGGTGAGGTACTCGCGCAGCGCGGTGGTGGGCACCACCACGATGATGGCCAGCACCAGCAGCACGTCGAGGGCGCGAAACAACACCCCGAAGGACCCGAACACATCGCTCCAGGTCTGCCTGAACGGCCTGTACCACGCGTCGAGCAGACCACTTGGTGGAGGCACGTCGCGCGGCAGCGAGAGCGAGGTGGTCGGGACTTCTGGGGCGGAGTTGGTGGGGGGGGCTTGCATGGCGCTGGCGAGGTAACTACGCGGTGAACCCCGGGCAACCCGCGCGCGGTGCGACGCTGGACAGTTCTCGTCCGCTCACCCAGGATCGACCTTGAGCCAGGACATCCTCACCTTGGACTGCTCGACCTCGGGCGCGTTGGAGCGCCTGGAGTTCGACCTGCAGGACCTGGAATCCACCCGCCTCGTGCTCAACGGCGAGTCGATCATCGACTGGCACCGGCTCGATCTCGACACCATCCAGAAGGTCGATCGCTTTTTGGCGCTGCACATGCTCGACGTGGAGGACCCACTCGATCGCGAGCGCCTCCGCTTCCTCTTCAACGAGTCCGTCAACTACCTCGAGGAGAACCACCGCCTCGCCCTGCCCCCCGAGCTGCGCGATCCTGCCGACGTGCGCGAGATCTTCCTCGTGGCGAGCGACACCCGCGGCTTCCGCCGCCGCCAGATCCTCGCCTGCGCCATCCTCAAGCTCATGCACGTCATCAACCACATGGAGGCGGCCGACCTCAAGTTCCAGACCTCCGTGAGCGAGTCGCACCTCATCGAGCTGGCCGAACGGCGCGTCGTCGCCATGGCCGACCAGATGCGGCAGGAGGGCTTCCCCCTGCTGGCGTTCTACGGCAGCCGCAAGACCCGCAGCAGCGTCATCACCAAGCTGCTGGTCAAGACCGAGGCCCACGCCACCACCATCTTCGACAAGCTCCGTTTCCGCATCATCACGGAGACCCCGGACCACATCCTCCCGGCCATCGTCTGGCTGACCCGCCACATCGTCCCCTTCAACTACGTCATCCCGGGGCAGAGCCACAACAACCTGCGCTCCTTCGCCGCCATGCTCTCAGCGGCACGCATCACGCCGGGGCTGGTCGGCCAGCTACAGTTCCCCCTCAAGGACGAGCCCCTCACCCCGGAGCCCAACCCATTCTCCGGCTCGACCTACCGCATGGTCAACTTCATCGCCGACTTCCCCGTGCGGCTCGACCCCTTCCTCACCGACCTCGACCCGGTCCAGCACCTGCTGCTCGGCCGCATCGTCTATGTCACGGTGGAGTTCCAGATCCTGGACGCCGACACCGCCGCCGCCAACGAGGTCGGCGAGAACGCCCACGCCCGCTACAAGGCCCGCCAGCGCAGGATCGTGGCCAAGCGCCTCAAGCGCGGTGGCCTGGAGCGCGCCCGCGCCCGCGACCGCCGCGCCGTGGACGCCGCCTGGCGTGCGGGCCCCGAAGAGGACGGCGAAGAGTAGGCCAAAGCTCGGGTTGCTCCCCTGCCCTGCCCTGCCCTGCCCTGCCCTGCCCTCACTACCCCTGCCCTGCCCTGCCCTTTCACCTCCGCCGGCGGGACACCGCGGCCCCGGCCACCAGCGCCAGCCCCGCGAGCCACCCCAGGCCCAGCCGCCCCGCGCCCCCGGGCGTCGTCGAGCAGGCCAGCCCCATGGGCGTCGCCATTCCGTAGTTCGCGAACAGCGCGTTCTCGTCGTCCGGGCGCAGCGAGCGGCGCAGCAGATCGCCCCTCGAGGTCGTCGCCCACATGGTCGCCAGGTCGTCGATATCGGAGTGCCCGAGCCCCAGCACGTGCCCGAACTCGTGGGTGAGCACGTTCTGCAGGTCCATCACCGGCGCCTCGTCGGACACCGTATATTCCCAGTCCAGGGCGTTGATGGACACGTCGAAGGACACGATCTCGGCCTCCGAGGTGGACCATGCCGAGGTGATCGCCGCCTTCGCCCGATCATCCTGCCAGGCATCATCGAAGAACAGCACGTTCTCGTCATCCAGGCCCACCTCCTGGGTGTCCGTGAATCCCAGGTACTCGAACTCCACCGCCGCCCCCGTGGCCTCCCAGGCCTCCGCCGCCAGCAGCACCGCGTCTTCCACCTCGAGCTCCGAGAGCCCGAACGGATTCTCGGGGTTGATGGCGAACCGCACCGGCATCTGCTGCCAGGCCAGCGGCGCCCCTTCGTCGGAGGTCATGAACGTGTAGGCGTGGCTCTGGGGCGCGAGCAGGGCGAGGACCGCGAGGATGGGGAGCATGGGGCCTTCCTTTCTTCGCAAGGCCCATCGGTCGCGGAGCGCGGGGTGTTCTGGACAGAGGCGGTGTTTCTTGTCGCGAATCGTCACGGGCTCCCGCCGCAGATGCGGGGAACCCGCAGAGGTTGACGCTCGCGCGGGCCGGCGATAGTTACGCGGCCGTCGCTGGGGGTCCCTCCGGCGATGTTGAAAAACTCTTCCCGCTTAGCTCAGTTGGTTAGAGCACCGGACTGTTAATCCGGGTGTCGCTGGTTCAAGTCCAGCAGCGGGAGCTTCCTTCCCAAGCAGCATTTTCTCATTCTATACTGACCTCGAGAGTGGCCGTTTCCACTTTCTTTCCACAT
This sequence comes from Pseudomonadota bacterium, assembly GCA_043814015.1. Lineage (GTDB taxonomy): Bacteria > Myxococcota_A > UBA796 > UBA796 > JAFGLY01 > JBDRKM01. The sequence goes on along the minus strand of JBDRKM010000127.1, from coordinate 66,915 downwards.
ACGAGGTCAAGAGAAGATGCCCAAGGTCGCCAAGCCCCGCAAGAAGGGCAACCGCTGGGAGATCAACTACCTCGACGCCGAAGGGCGCCGCAGGTGGAAGACCTACGCCACCCACCGTGAGGCCGTCGCCGGCCTGCGCCAGCTGCAGTCCGAGGCCGACGAGATCGCCTCGGGCCAGCGCCCCGCCCTGCCCCCCGAGAAGACCTTCGCCGAGCTCCTCACCCTCTGTGAGCAGGTCAAGCACGCCAAGCGCAGCCTGTCCGACGACATCAGCCGCGCCCGCCACCACCTCACCCCGACCTTTGGCGGGATGAAGTTGACGGAGATCAGCGTCGCGCACATCGCGCGCCTGGAGCGCCGCCTCTCCCAGCGCCTGCAGGTCAACACCGTGCGCCAGATCCTCGCCCTGTTGCGCGCCATGCTCAAGCTCGCGGTGGAGCACGGCTGGCTGGTGGTCGCCCCGCGCGTCGTGCTCCCTCGGGCGCCAGAGCTCGACTACGAGTGGATACGCTCCGAGGAGGCCATGGGCCGACTGCTCAAGGTGGCCGAGGAGGAAGACTACCCCGGGCTCATGCAGTTCTACGCCACCGCCCTCTACACCGGGATGCGCGCCGGCGAGCTGTGCGGCCTGCGCTGGGAGGACGTGGACCTGGAGCGGCGGCTCATCACGGTCAAGCGCAGCTACGACACGCCCACCAAGAACAACCGCATCCGGCGCGTGCCGATCCTGGACCCGCTGCTGCCGGTGCTCTCGGCCTGGAAGCCCCTCTGCCCGGCCGCCGAGTTCGTCTTCCCGAACCTCGCCGGGAACATGCAGGTCTCCCACTCCCGGGTCACCAAGCAGACCTTCCAGCGATGCCGCGAGAAGGCGAAGATCCCACGCATCACCTTCCACGCCCTGCGCCACACCTTCGCGAGCCACTGGATCCTGAAGGGCGGCGACCTGTTCCGGCTGCAGCGCATCCTGGGGCACCGCAGCATCGAGATGACCCAGCGCTACGCGCACCTGGCGCCGGATGCCTTCAAGCAGGATCTCGGGCGGTTCGGGGACTTTGTGCCCAAGAGCGGCGGCGAGGAGTGAGGGGGAGGTCTACGAACTACCCGCCGCGGGGGAGGTTTCGGACGCGAGCTCCGTGGGATGAGGGGGTCTGCCGGGGTCGTTGGTGGCGAGGCGGATCCCGTCGGGGTCGCCACCTGCGATGATCAGTATCCGGGCGCTCACGGCGGGGGTGACCACCCAGCGCTCCAAGATGGGGAGGAGCAAGCTGTGGTCTCTGGCTTCTTGGTCAGTCAGGGTCAGGCTGGGGCCCTCGTCGAGGAAGGGGATCACCAGCGTGCGGATTCCCCTTCTGCCAATGCGCTCAACCAGCTTTTTCTTCTTCAACCTCGTGAGGTTCTTGAAGTCGTGCCAGTCGTCGCCACCTCTCGGCTTTCCTCGACTGCCCTGGACGATGGCCCGGAAGAGGCGGCTGCCGTCCTTGATGAGCTTGATGTCCTCGAGGCTTGCCAGGCAGTGGAGGAGACTCTCCTCCTCGTTGAAGACGGGTGGCTGGTATGCCGCCCTCCGACCGTGACCTCCCCCAGCCGCACGGGCCCACCTCAGCCGGTAGCAGACGGCCGCGCTGGCCTGGGTCGGATCCAGCCCCAGCTTCGCCAGTCCGCCCCACTCTGAGGCGGCCAGGGCGACCTCGGAGACCAAGAGAGCCCACGGTGTACTCCTGATCCAGATCCTGAGCAGCCTCACGACCGGATTGACGCTTTGCGTCCCATTTTCTCGTGCTTTCGCTTCGGCCCCCCTAAGCTCCTTGACGGTCTGGATCGAGAACTCATGCCAGGCTTCAACACCGACGTCCCAGAAGGGGTCATTCGCGCACCGGCTTGGCGGTTCGGCCCGGCCAGCGGCCTCACCACGTAGCCTCCGGACACCAGCAGCCTCCTCCGAGAAGAAGCGGAGTAGGTCCCTCACGGCTGGTTCCAGATCCTTCTCTTCTCGATCAGACGGGCGGAGATAGGCGGAGGCCCCTCTGGCGATCCGCCTTCCTTCATCCTGATCGCGGTCGGCCTGGCACAGGGCACCCACGTCCCAGGGATGCTCCAGCCCGGGTCTGATCGCAAGAGCAGGGACGACCTTGAAGCCCCTGTCGACCGGACGCAGGAGCGCCAAGGCCCGCAGTTCGCACCAGGCCACCCTTGGTGGTTTGCTGTTCACAAGCAGATCGCCGAGCACCAGCGAGGCTTGATGGGCGCCGCGATGCGTCAGCAGACCATGGCTCGTGGGAAAGGGACCTGGGGGGGACAACACTTGCGCTCCTTTTTGTTGGCTGGCCACCGGGCAGTGCCGGTCGCACAATCAAGCCGAGGCCAGAAAAGGCCCTTGACCAAGGAGAACATCATGCAGCCCCGACGCCTTCTCAGCTACAAGCAAGCTGCCCACTTTCTGAACATCCCGGTGGGCAGCCTCTACGCCCTCGTCCACACCAAGGCCGTTCCTCATCTCAGGATCGGGCCCCGCACTGTGCGGTTCGACGAGGACGTCCTCAATGCCTGGCTCCAGGAGCGGATGGTCGGCTACCAGGAGGGTGGTGTGGCCGCCCTGGCGCAGCGGTAGGCGCCGATGCCTCTTCGCGAAAGTCGCCGGACACCCCAGACCGCCATCCCCAACAAGGACCGTCCTGCACTGATCCGGCTGCGTGTGGCCCCGATGACGGTTTTCCCACCGAGATGAATCTGGCAGAGAGTCCTTCCCTACTGCCTTCGCGTGAGACCGGCGAATGGTCGGCGGGGCATCCCCTCCATGGGGCATGCCAGCACTCTCAGAGCTTGTTCGATAGCGAGGTGGTGAATGGCCGGCTGGGCTACCGTGAATGCGCGCAAGGTCGTGGCCTGCATGCGGCAAGGCGATTGGAGCAAGGCCCGTAAGTGCCCCGAGACGCTGGCGGAGGCGCAGATCGCCAGCCTGTTGGAGGTCGAGGAGCTGCAGCTTTGGAGCGTCTCCAAGCTCGCCCAGCACTGGGGGTGGAGCCGCAAGAAGGCCAGGAGGGTCCTGGTCAAGTGGGTGTCCTGGTTCGAAGAGCACGGACCCGACAACAAGCGCCCCATTCCGGGCTGGGTGCGCGGCCTCGTAAACGAGGAGCACAGCGAAAGCACAGGGAGCGCACAGCCGAGGGACAAGCATGGCACAGGTCCGGCACTGGACGAAAGCCGAGTATCGACCACCGGGGCACAGGTGAGGGACAGCTTGGGCACAGGCACGGCACCTCGCGCGCGATCCTCTTCTTCAGACCGAGACCAGATCCAGACCCAGACAAAGATCCCTCTCGCTCTGGAGCAGACCGGGGGGGACCCACCCGACTCGGCCGACCCCCCCGAGGTCGCGGTCCACCGCGAGTGGGAGCACCGCTATCGAGCCTTCCGCAACCAGCATACCCAGCGCCAACGGCACCAGCGCTACACCGCGACGAAAACGCAGCTTCGCTGCATCACGAGGGCGCTCCGCGAGACCGATCCCGCCACCGGCGAGCGCTACACGGTCCCGGACCTGGTCCTGCTCCTGCGCTACGCCTTCGAGGCGCCACCACGATCCCCTCATGTTGACTGGTTGCGCGAGAACCGGGGTCAGTACCTCAACCTCGAGTCGCTCATGGTAGCGGCCAAGCTCCCCGCCAGGATGGAGGCTGCTCGTGACTGGGAGGCTGGGGATGCTCCACCTGGACGCGGCAAGACGGCTGCAGGCCCCTCGCCGCCTGATCCAGGTCGAGGACAGTACCGGCGGCCCTTCTCCCACGACGAGGCCGCACAAGATCCGAGGTGGCAACCCCAGCCCGTGGACAACCAGGCTGCCTTCGAGCGCAAGCGCAGGCAGCTCGCCGCTGCAAGCGGAGGTGACAGATGAGTGCGCCCCAGGCTATCGGCAAAATGATCGTCCCCGACTTCCAGGGTGACTTCTTCTTCGACGAGGATCCCGGCGCCAGGCCGTGCGTCGACTGCGGCCAGCCTGTGCCCTCCCGTCATGGTCCCGGCGCCAAGTGGTTCAACCCAGGCCTGTGCTTGAGCTGCCGTGACGCACGCGAGGTCGAGCGCGAACGCCAAGAACTTCAAGAACGCGCCCACCGCGCCGCCATGGCAAGGCTTCACCGATGCGACATCCCGAAGATCCTGGCGGGCTCTCGCCTGGGACGCCAGCTCGCTCAGAAGATCGGCGAGACGATCCACGACCTAAGCGTCCGATGCGCCGGGGAGGCCGTCGGCGTGACCCCCAGGAACGGCGCTGTGGTGGAGGCCCTGGAGAGGTACGTTCCCAGCGATCACAGCCTCTACATCATGGGGACCGTGGGATCGGGCAAGAGCTACCTGGCCGCCGCACTCGCGGCCGAACTCGCGCTCTCGGGCCTCTCGGTCTGGTTCCGGTCGGAGGCGGAGCTGCTGGCAGACGAACGACGACGTGTACAGGGGGGGCGCGAGGAGGATCCCTTCCTGAGAGCTTCCGAGGTAGAGGTTCTCGTCCTCGACGACTTCGGTTCATCCGACCGCATGACCGACTGGGCGCTCGACATGATCGAGGGGCTGATCTGTAGTCGCTACAACGCCATGCGCCCCATCGTGTTCACCAGCAACCTCCCCTTCCAAGAGGTCGCAAGGCACTACGGCGAGCGAGTCTACTCACGCCTGTGCCAGATGGTCACACCCACCGGCGTGCTGGAGCTGGCGGGGCAGGACTGGCGCAAGGAGACGACCGCCGTGGCGAGGGACATCGCCGCAGGAGCGACGCCGTGACCACCCGCTCCCAGCCGCCCGAGCAGCGCCCCTGCACCGCCCTGTACGCCCGGGTCTCCACCACCGGGAAGGGCCAGGACGCCGAGCTGCAGCTCGAGGAGCTTCGTCGAGAGGCCCAGCAGCGAGGCTGGCAGGTGGTCGGCGAGTACCTGGACGAGGTCAGCGGGAGCAGCGACCGCCGCCCCGGGCTCGACCAACTCATGGAGACCGCCAGGGCGGGCAGGCTCGACCTGGTGGCGGTATTCCGCTTCGACCGCTTCGCGAGATCGACCCGGCACCTCCTGGCGGCCCTGGAAGAGTTCCGGCTGCTGGGCATCGACTTCGTCTCCCTGCGCGAGCAGGTGGACACCTCCACCCCCATGGGCAAGGCGATGTTCACCATCATCGCCGCCGTGGCCGAACTGGAGAAGGACATCATCAGGGAGCGCGTGGTGGCTGGTGTGCGGCGCGCCCAGGCAGCGGGCCGGCACTGTGGCAGGCCGCGGCGTGAGATCGATCTCCGAGCCACCAAGGCGCTCCTGGCGCAGGGCCACTCGTTCCGCCAGGTCGCCGACATGCTGGGGCTCCCTCGGTCCACGCTGCAGCGCAGGCTGGCAGAGCAGAACGGCTGAGCCACGGAGGCCTCTGTGGTCACCGCGGGGGATCTGGCTGGCCCGAATGCAGATGGTATCGGGCCGGTTGCTGGCCGGGGCTGTGGGCCGGCGTGAGACTCGGGATCTGCGGTTTCGTTCTCAAGGGGTTTCGGGCCAGCCCGGCGCGCAATGGGGGCTCCACCAGGGTGGCCCAGAAGGGGTCGCTACCAGCACTCGCTCACGCCCTCCAAAATCCATCGAAGAGCCACCGACCTACGAGTAGGCCGCCAGAACTGAAGGCTGGGAGTTGCCAGGAGCAGCCCGAGGTCGATACCTGAACACCACGCCGTTCATCTGGGGCGGCGGCCTCTGGGTAGTCCCGGGTCATGTCAATGACCTGAGTCAGAATCTCGATGATGATCGTCCGAAAGAGTCCCAGCCCGAGAGGGTCCAGGAGCTTGAGGAAGGTGGGCATCAGGTTCTCCAGAATCATATTTATCAGATAACTTCCGGCCCCTTTTCGCTTCATCATAGGAGTGCGAAGGTGTAGACCCAGGAACTCCGGTCCCAAGGGTCTGGGTGCGAGGCAACTCGTGCTCTGCGGGGGAACCAGGCGGCGGGGCCGGTATCGCCGCCTCCCCCATTGATCTCCGGGGTGGCCAGCAGATGAGCAACGAAAGCGACGACGCACCCTGGTACCGGCAGCGCACCTACGCTCACTTCGACAGGCGACCCTCCCGTGACCGCGTGCTGGCGTATGTGAGAGACCCCGAGCGCGTCGCGCGGCATGGGTTCTTCCCCTTCATCATGAGACCCGTGCGTGTCTGCCACTTCAAGGCGGACGGCGCGGGGCGCCGGCGCCATGTGTACAAGGTTCGCCCAGTGACGTACGCAGCGCACATGGACACCCAGATCCACGCCTACTACGCCTACGATCTGAACCAGCGTCTGGAGGTCAGGCTCCAGGACGCCTATGGCTGTTCGGTGCTCGCCTACCGCCAGCACCACCCGCCGCGTTCCAACATCGATTTCGCGCTCGAGGCCTTCGGTGAGGTCATCGAACGGGGTGAGGCCGATGTCCTGGCGGTGGACGTTGAGGGCTTCTTCGACGGTCTCAGCCATGAGCTGCTCAAGGCCGCATGGGCTGACCTGCTTGGAGTCGACCGGCTTCCCTCGGACCACTTCGCCGTGTTCCGCTCCGTGACGACGGACCACGCCATCGAGTGGCCAGAGCTTCGCAGGGTTCTCGGCGAGAAATACCGTCGAAGGGCCGGAGCGACAGGAGAGCCGATCTGCACGCTCGCGGACTTCCGCCAGAAGGTCGCTCCTCTGGCAGAACCTCGCCACAGCCTCGTCTGGAAGGTGAAGGGCAAGGCCCCGCCGCCGTGCATCCCCATCGGGGTTCCTGTTGGGATCCCCCAGGGATCCGCCATCAGCGCGGTGCTGGCGAACCTCTACATGCGCAACGTGGACGCGCAGCTCTTCAGTGCTCTTGGCGCCAGGGGCGCCAGCTACCGCAGGTACAGCGACGACATCCTCGTCATCTGCGCCCCGGGGGACCTCAAGGTGGTCGAGGCCATCGTCAAGGGCGCGCTTGCCGCCGTGAAGCTGGCGGTGAACGACAAGAAGACCGAGAGAATCGAATTCCGCCTCTCGGCTGGAAAGCTCTCTTCAACGTACATCACGCCCGCAGGAAACCAGCACCCTGGCCGCCCCATGCAGTACCTCGGCCTGACCTTCAATGGGGAGAAGGCTCGCCTGCGCGACGGGACGATCTCCAGGTACCTGATCCGGATGAACCGAGCGGTGACGAGAGGTCGCTATGCCGCCGAGAACGACGAGCCCGCACGAATCAAGCGACGGAAGATCTATGCGACGATGTCCGAACTCGGCGCGGGGCAGGCCTACGGGCCCTGGAAGTTCGAAGACGGCAGAAGGCTGCCACCCGACTGCGCTCCTCGCCCTGGCTTCCTGAACTACGCGACTCGGGCCCACGCCAAGGCCGACGCGCGTTCGGGGATTGAGAAGCAGAACCTCAGGGCGTGGGAGAAGCTCCACCAAGCCCTACGAAAGGAACTGGGGAAGGTCAAGAAGAAGACCTGAATCGGGGCTTCGTAGTTGCGGAGGCTCTGTCCAGACCAGCAGGGCCGTGATGGTCCGCTGGCGACACCGACAGGCCTCGTCGGGAGAACGCTCATGGGTGCTCCATGCTTAAGCTGGAGGCGCGTCAGGACTACTCCCTCCGGCCGAGGGCACGCGAAGCAGCTTCCGCCCACTGTCCGATAGCTCCAACGAGGCCCCCGCCAGCCGACTCCCCAATGCACCGCCCCCCCTCGCCGATTACCTGATGCCATCCCCCAGAGCACGGCAGTTGAAGGGACCATGGACGCCAACACCCCGCCAGACATCACGCCCGCCCAGCGCGAAGCCTTCTACGCCGCCGCCGCCGCTGGCCTCCGCGCCCTCGAAGCCCGCGAAGGCTCCACGCGCCGCTTCGGCCCCGACGCCGACATGCGCTGGGCGGCATTCCGCGGCGCGCTGAACGACGCCGACCGCCTCGATCTCCTCCTGCGCGATGCAGCCGTCACCTGGGGCGCCGCCTTCTCCCCCGCCGCCGCCTTCGGCCTGTTCGGCCTCGCGCCCGACGACCCCTTCGGCCCGGACTGGCGCCCCATCGCAGCCCAGGCCGCCCGCCGCCACATGCAGAGCGACCAGCCTGCGCCTGAGCCCACAGGGATCGCAGCCCTGCTCGGCATCACCCCCCAGCCCGTCCAGCTCCCCGCCCTCACCCCGTCCACCCACCTCATCGTCGCCGGCGGCGCGGCCCTGCTGGCCGTCGCCGAGGCCTTCCGCGACCAGTCCTCGCTCTCCTGGTCCCACCAGGTGCTGGCCGTGGCCACCCGTCCGGCCCACCGGCAGCTCGCCGCGCTGATGGCCATCCCCGCGAACTCGGACGGCGCCACCCGCATCGTGCGCCCTGGGGATGACCTACGCGCCATCCTCAGCGCCGCCGGCTTCGCCCAGGTCGACGCCGCCATCGTCTCGACCGACGCCGAGCCAGCCTGCCGCGACTTCGCCCACCGCGCCGCCGGGGTGGCCTGAGATGCCTCTGTCCGAAGCCCGCATCCATCGAGGACGCCCCACTCACTACCCGTGGGAGCGCGAGGCGCTCGACCTCATCTACCCAGGCATCGCGGACATCGACCCGTACCAGGCTTGGGAGTTGCATGAGCTGCACGAGCCCTCCACGGGCCGGCTCTACGAGATCGACCTCGCCTTCCTCTCCCGCGTGGGGCTGTTCCTGGTGGAGATCAAGAGCCACCCGGGCGTGCTGACCGGCGACGTGGTCGACTGGACCTTCACGGATGATGGGGGCAAGCGCCGCACCATCGAGTGCCCCTACGCCACCATCAACCACAAGGCCAAGGTCCTCGGCTCCCTGCTGGATGGCCTCGGGCTGGAGGATCGCCCCTACGTCCACGCCGCGGTGTTCACCCCGAACGTCACGGCGGTGGACCTCCGCGACGGGCGCCCGCCCTGGCTGCTGCTGAAGGACGACGTGGCCTCGGGCCTGGTCAACGGCCTCGACGGCCGCATGCCCCGCCGCCTGGTCAACCGGCCGATGATGAAGGCCATCCTCCAGGCCGCCAACCGCCTGGGCCTGCGCCCCAGCCGCGCCTCCCGCATCGTCGGCGGCTTCGAGCTGGAGACCCTGGTGGACGAGGGCGAGGGCTACCAGGAGCACCTAGCCCACCACCCCACCGTGAAGCAGGATCGGGCCCGCATCCGCTCCTACCTGGTGCCCGCGGCCACGACCTCGAAGCGGCGTCAGCAGCTCGAACGCGCCGCCTGCCGTGAGGCCCAGACGCTGGCCCAGATCGGCCAGCACCCGAGCATCCTCGGCTACCGCAGCTACGTCGAGGACGCGCCGCTGGGCCCGGCGGTGATCTTCGAGCCCTTCGACGACGCCCTGCCGCTGCACATCTTCCTGCGCCACGAGCCCGACCTTTCCTTCGACGACCGCCTGCTCATCCTCCAGGCCATCGTCGAGGCTGTGGCCCACTGCCACCGCAAGGGGGTCCTGCACCGCAACCTGTCCCCCGCCTCCGTGCTGGTCCGGCGCGAAAGCGATGGGCGCCTGTGCGTGCGGCTGCACCGCTTCCAGACCTCCACCTGGTACGAGCACAGCAGCCAGGGCACGCGGCACATGACCGCCCTGTCCCACACCCTGGACCGGCTCTACCAGGCCCCCGAGGTGCTCATGGACCCCGACAAGGCGGTCTATGAGAGCGACATGTTCAGCGTCGGTTGCCTGGCCTGGCTGCTGTTCACGGGCCAGGCCCCCGCGCCCACCCTGGCCGAGCGCGACGAGCGCCTGCGCAGCTCGCCCGACACCGGCCTGTGGCCCTCGGCGCTGCGCCCCGACCTCGCCGTGCTCGACGAGGCCATCTCCTTCGCCACCAAGCCCAACCAGCACGAGCGCGCCGACGACGCCACCTTCTGGTTCGAGGCCTTCGTCATGGAGGCCCTGACCAAGCCGGCGGTCTCGGCCGATGACGACCCCGATCCCCACGACGCAAACAAGGGCGACGTGCTGAACGGCGGGCTGCGGGTGGAGCGCCGCCTGGGCAGCGGCGGCACCGCCCTGGTGCTGCAGGTCCGGCGCGAGGGCAAGGACTACGCCCTCAAGGTGCCCCACGACGAGCCCTGCGGCACGCGCCTGCTGGCCGAGGCCGAGGTGCTGCGCGACCTGCGACACGAGCACATCGTCGCCCTGCACGAGGTCACGACGCTGGGGAAGCGGCCCTGCCTGCTGCTGGACTTCGCCGGGGAGCGCACCCTGGCCGAGCTGCTGCGGGCCGAGGGGAGCCTGTCGCTGGAGCTGGCCCGCCGCTACGGCGACGACCTGCTCTCGGCGGTGCAGTACCTCGAGGAACGCGGCGTCACCCACCGCGACATCAAGCCCGGCAACGTGGGCTTCACCGGCTACGAGGGGCGCCAGAAGCACCTGCTGCTGCTCGACTTCTCCCTGGCCTCGGCTGACGCATCCAATGTGGGCGCGGGCACCGCCGAGTGGCGCGACCCCTGGCTCTACCTTCGCGGTCGCTGGGACGCCGCGGCCGACCGCTGGGCCGCCGCGGCCGTGCTCTACCACGCGCTCACCGGGCTCCGGCCCCAGCCCGCGGCCGAGCGGGGCGCAGGCGAAGCCGTCGCGGTGGACGCCGAGCGCTTCGACGCCGCGGTGCGGGACCGGCTGGCGGCGTTCTTCCAGCGGGCCTTCGCGCGGGATCCGCGGCAGCGCTTCGATCACGCCGAGGACATGCGGCAGGCCTGGCTGACCGCCCTGGCGCCGGGCGAGGGGCAGGTCGCCCCGGTCTCCGCCCAGCCCCTCGCGGTCACCCAGGTCCGGCCCGACACGCCGGTCGAGGCGCTCCCCTTGAGCGCCCGCGCCCGCAACGCGCTGGATCGCGCGGGGGTGGTGCTGGTCTCCGACCTGCTGCTGCTGCCGCGCAACCAGCTCAGTGTGATCCGGGGCATCGGCACCAAGGTCGCCAAGGAGATCTTCGCGCAGGCCGAAGCCCTCCGGGCTCAGGTGGACATCAGCCCGGCCGAGCCCTTCGTCCGCGGCTTCCTCCGGCCCCGGCTCGCCCTCGGCGACGAAGAGGTGGGGCTCGACGGCCAGCACCTGGAGGCGCTCGCCGCCGCGGGCATCACCAGCACGGTGGACGCAGCCCAGGCGCCGAAGCGCCGGGTGGAACGCCTGGTGGGGGCCGAGGCCGCGGCCAGCCTGGCCGAGCGGCTGCGCCAGCTCGCGGCCGATGAGCCAGCCCCGGGCTCCCTCGCCGACTGGGAGCGCGTGCTCATCGGCCGCAAGTCCGAGACCGAGGCCCAGCGGCGCCTGCGCGTGCTGGTGGGGCTCGACCCCTTCCCCGACGAACGGGCCGACAAGAGCCACCCCGCCGCCCGCAGCGTGCCCGAGGTGGCCGAGTCCATGGGCATCGCGCCCGGCCTGCTCCACTCATCCATGCAGTTCCTCCGCAGCAAGCGCTGGTCCGAGGGCCCGGGCGCCGAGGTGGCTCCGGCCCTGCTCGACAGCCTGCGGCCCCTGCTGGCCGAGCCGGCCATGCCCTTGACCGAGCTCGCCGCCGCCCTGGCCGAGGCCCGCTGCGCCGGGGAGCCGTCGCCCGATGATCTCGCCACCGCCGCGGCGCTGGTGCGGGTGGCCCTCGAGCTGCGCCCCCAGCCCCTGGGGGCCTGGCGCCGCCTCGACGGGGGCCCCTGGATCGCCCGCGACTCCGGAGTGCTCGACGCGCTCCCGGCCCTGGCCCGGCTCGCCGACGATCTGGCCAGCGAGGATCCGCTTCCGTCCTCCGAAGCGGTGCGTCAGCGCCTGGCCGAGGCCGCCGAGGGCACGCCCCTGGCCGCGCTCCCGCCCGACCAGCGCGCCCTGCTGGCGGCCCGGGCGAGCCGCAGGGCCGCCGCGTCAGCCCGGTTGGAGCTGTACCCGCGGGGCATGGAGGCCGCGCGGGCGCTCAAACTCTCGCTGTCCGCCATGCCCGGCGGCGGGCTGAGCGCCGAGGTGCTTCGCCGCCGGGTGGCCGCCCGCTACCCCGAGGCCCAGGCCCTCCCCGGGCGGCCGGACCTCGACCGGATGCTGGCGCCGCTGGGGCTGGTGTTCTCCGTGGACCTGGGCGAGTACCTGCGGCCCGGCCAGCACGCGCCGACCTCGATGACCGTGGTGGCGCCCACCTGTGCCACCACCGCCCCCCCGGGCGTTCCTCCCCGCCGGGATCCCCAGGCCCAGCGCGCGGCCGCGTTCCAGGATCAGCTCGACCGCGGCGTGGCCAGCGGGCGCTTCCGCGTGATCCAGGTCCGCGCCGACCTGGCCGCCACCGCCGCCGAGCGCCTGGGCGAGTCCCTGGGGGTCGCCCCCATCTCCCTGGACCACACGCTCCACGAGGCCATCAAGGCGAGGGCAGGAGCGGCCCGCGTGCGCTGGGACAGGATCGAGCAGGCCGACCGCGAGGGCCCCGAGGGCCCCGAGTGGGGGCGGCTGCAGCGCCTGGTCCGCGACGCCGCCAACGCCCTAGTGGACGAGCTGTTCGCCCGGCCCCAGGGCCCGCTGCTGCTGGTCTGGCCCGGCGCCCTGGCCCGCTACGAGCTGTCCACCACCCTCTCCCGCCTCGTCGAGCGGGCAGAGCGCGGTGACTCCCACGCCGTGCTGCTGGTGGTACCCTCCCACGCCGACGGCCTCGCCCCCTCCATCAACGGCCGCCTGCCGGTGCCCGCGCCCCTGCCCGGCCAGCGCCTGCAGATGCCCGAGCCCTGGATCGGCAACGCCCACCGGGCCGCGGAGCCACGATGACCGACAAGCCCCTCCCCAAGCGCCTCCAGCCCGTGCTCCGCGCCCTGGAGAAGGACCTCCTGACGCGGGCCAAGCTCCCCGCGGTCGAGGCCGGCCTGCGGGCCGCCTGGGACGCCGAGAAGCGCGGCGGCGAGACCGGCCAGGGCTTCGATCCCTGGCGGCGGGCGCGGGTCACCCAGATCGCCGTGGCCTGGGTGCTCTCGCTGGTGTTCGTGCGGACCCTCGAGGACCGGGGCTTCATCGACCCCCGCGTCGCGGGTGCGGCCGCCGATGGGCTCGCCGCCGCGCAGGACCGCGAGGCCACCTTCGTGCAGCTCGCGCCCTACCTGGGGCCCCGCGAGTACCTGCTCACGCTGTTCCGCGAGCTTTCGCATCTGCCCGGCGCCCGGGAGGTCTTCGACGCCCGACACAACCCGGTCTGGGTGCTCGCGCCCTCCAGCCAGGGGGCCCGCGCCCTGCTCGACTTCTTCCAGCAGGTGGACCAGGCCACGGGCGAGCCCCTGCTGTGCTTTCCCGGCGATGATACGCGCTTCCTGGGCGATCTGTACCAGGACCTGAGCGAGGCGGTGCGCAAGCGCTACGCCCTGCTGCAGACCCCGGACTTCGTGGAGCGCTTCATCCTGGAGCAGACCCTGCACCCGGCCATCGCCGAGTTCGGCCTGGCCGAGGTGAAGCTGCTGGACCCCACCTGCGGATCGGGCCACTTCCTGCTGGGCGGCTTCCGGGATCTGCTGGAGCGCTGGCGGCAGGCCGAGCCGGGCACGCCGGTGGAGGATCTGGCCCGGCGGGCGCTGGGGCAGGTCTACGGGGTGGACATCAACCCCTACGCGGTGGCCATCGCGCGCTTCCGCTTGGTGCTGGCGTTCCTGGGAGCAGTCAAGATCACGCGGCTGGACCGGGCGCCCGCGATCCGGCCCAAGGTCGTCGTGGCCGACAGCTTGCTCCACCGGCTGCAGGCCCAGCAGCGGCTGTCGCAGCAGGTGACCATGGAGGAGTGGTCGAGCTGGGGGGATGCGCTGTTCCGATTGAGCGAGCCCGCGGCTGTGGGGGAGGTGCTGGGGCAGCGGTATCAGGCGGTGGTGGGGAATCCGCCGTACATCACCGAGAAGGACGGGGCGAAGAAACGACGAATCAAGGATCTCTACGTGAGCACGACCGGCCGCTGGGCGCTTGCAGCTCCGTTCACCGAGCGGTTCTTCGATCTTGCGGTGACCGGTGGCTTCGTCGGGATGATCAACAGCAACGCCTGGACAAAGAGAGACTACGGCAAGGCGCTGATCGAGAGGGTGCTTCCCCAACTTGACGTACAGAAGATCATCGACACGTCAGGTTGCTATCTACCAGGACATGGTACGCCGACATTGCTCTTGTTCGGCCGCAATCAGCCGGCCAACGACGGCGCAGTCACTGCCGTACTCGGAAAACGCGGTGAGCAGAAGGTACCTCTTGATCCAGCCAACGCTCCGGTGTGGGCTGAAATCACTGCACAGCATTCTGCTATAGGTTTCGATGGCAACTACGTTTCGGTAGAGACAGTGAGCAGGCGGGAAGCGGCGACACATCCTTGGATACTCGCTGGAGGCGGTGCGAAACTGCTGTTACGCAATCTTGAGTCCCGCTCAACCCCGACACTGGGCGTTCACGCTGCGGAAATAGGATTCGACACAATTACGCGTGCGTCGCAACTCATAGAGAAACCCGAGGCTGTGCTTCTGCGGAGTGGCGTTGAAGGTTCAGCGATATTGCCATACGTGAACGGCGACGACGTACGAGACTGGTCCTTGACCGATGCCACAACGAGTGTGACTGTCCCATACAATCATGAAAGCTGGCAACTGCTGGAGATTACCAGTCTCCCCGGACTTGGGCGTTTCCTCTGGCCTCACCGTGAATGGCTGGCCCTCCGCTGGGTTTCGGGAGGTACAACGATGCGCGACGTTGGGATGCCGTACTGGGCCGTTCCACAGTTTCCAGCTCGCAAGCACTCTGCCGCTTTCCGCATCGCCTTTTCGTTCGTTTCAACCCATAACCACTTTGTCTTGGACCGCGGTGGACGAGCGTTCAACAGAAGCGCGCCGATCATTAATTGTCAGGCCGCTTTGCCGGAACCCGACCACCAAGCCCTCCTCGGCTACCTCAACTCCTCCACCGTCGGCTTCTGGTGTCGCCTCGTCATGTTCCCAAAGGGCGGCGACCAGGTCGGCGACGGCGCCCGCCTCTCCGCGACCCAGTGGAACCGCCACCTGGAGTACGCCGGCAACCTCCTCCAGCAGCTCCCCGTCCCCGCCCTCGACCGCCTGCGCGACACCCTCCTCGACCTCGTGATCGCCGCCGAGGACACCGTGCGCATTTTGGTCGCTCTCGCCCCCGACAAGACCGTCGCCGCCACCCTCGCCGCCACCCCCACCATCGCCGCCCTGCGCGAAGCCCGCGCCCACACCCTCGCCGAGCGCGCCCGCCTGCGGGGTGTCCTCGTCTCGCTCCAGGAGGAGATGGACTGGCGGGTCTACGGCCTGTTCGGCCTGCCCACGGTCACCGCTCCCTCCGTCGAAGCGGTGCGCGTCCCCGCCTCCCCCAACCACCGCCCCTTCGAGGTCCGCCTGGCTCGCGAGGTCGCCAGCGACATCTCGGCCTCCGAGTGGTTCCGCGTCCACAAGCGCGCGCCCCCCGCCGACGTGGGCGGCCCCCTCGCCGACCTCTACCACCAGCGCCTGCGCCTGCTGGACGACCCGGAGAGAGGCAGGCAGCTCCGCCTGCTCGAGACCCCCGAGACCAAGCGCCGCTGGTCGCCGCCCGACGAGGCCAAGGCCTTCCGCGAGGCCGTGCGCAGCTGGCTGCTCGAGCGCATCGAGGCCGCCTTCCGCGCCCAGACCACCCCGGAGCTGCGCACCGCCCGCCAGCTCACCCTGGACCTGGGCCGTGACCCCGCGGTGCAGGCCGCCCACGAGCTGCTCACCGAGGAGACCGGCCTCGATCTGGTGCGCCTGCTCTCCGATCTCCTCGACGCCGAGGGCGTGCCCTTCCTGGCCGGCTACCGCTACGCCGAGACCGGCATGGAGAAGCGCGCCGCCTGGGAAGATACCTGGCGCTTGCAGCGCCTCGAGGACGCCGGCACCCTGGCTCCGGAGCTGAAGCGCCTCGGTCTCAAGGCCATCCCCGTGCCCGACAAGTACGCCAACAAGGACTTCCTGCGGCACTACTGGGGTCTGCGCGGCAAGCTCGACGTGCCCAAGGAGCGCTTCGTCACCGTGCCCGGCGGCAACAGCGACGACGACCCCACCCCGCTGGTGGGCTGGGCGGGCTGGGACCACCTGGCCGCCGCCCAGGCGCTGTCCTCCCTCTACCAGCGCCGCAAGACCGACGACGGCTGGCCTGCCGAGCGCCTGCTGCCCCTGCTGGCCGGCATCGCCGAGCGCGTGCCCTGGCTGCTGCAGTGGCACGACGAGCCCAGCGACGCCTACGGCGGCATGCGCCTGGGCCAGTTCTTCCGCCAGTTCGTCAGCGGCGAGGCCCACACCCTGGGCGTGGCCGTGGACTTCACCCAGGCCACCGACGACCTGCGCACCTGGACCCCGCCCGCCGCCCCCAAGCGCAAGACCCTCGACCCCGACGAGGTCTACGCCGCCCTGCTGCGCTGGGTGCCGGAGGTCGACGAGGACGTCGACGAGGAAGACGACAGTGAGCCCCCCGAGGGCCCCAGCGCCGACGAACTGGCCAGCGAGGTGGGCGCCAGCAAGGCGCTGGTCAACAAGGCACTGAAGGCGCTGGAGGCCGACGGGCGCGTTGAGAAGCTGCCCGGGCGACCGGCGAGGTATGTGGCGACTGGAGGTGAATCGTGAGTTCCGATCCCAACATCGAGCCAGTCCAGGAAGCGAGGAGCAAGAGGATCAACCTCTCGCTGGCCAGCCTGTATCTGGACCCCAACAACTTCCGCTTCATCGACCACCAGGACTACTCCATGGTGCCAGACGATGCACTCACCGATGAGGACATCCAGCGTCGCACGCGGGCCCTGATCGTAGGGAGCAACGCGGAGCTCGTACAGGATCTGATCGCCAGCTTCACCCAGAACGGATGGCTGGACGTCGAGCCGATTCACGTGAAGCGTCTTGCGGATCGGAAGTATCTCGTGGTCGAGGGCAACCGCCGCGTCGCGACCCTCAAACACATGCAGGCTCGCTGGCTGGGCTCTAGCGGTCAACTCGGCCGGCTTGGCCCCGCCGTGTTCAGCGCCGTTCCTTGCATCCACTACGAAGAGACGGATGCAGTCCATCAGCTCGTGATGATGGGCCTCCATCACATCAGCGGAAAGAAGCGCTGGCCGGCCATCAACCAGGCCAGGCTGATGAAGCGTCTACGGGACGCACACGATCAGGATCCCGACCAGGTGTGTCGCTCCCTTGGAGTCAGTAAGCGGGAGTTCAATCTTTCACTGCGTACGCTGGCCCTGACGGAAGCATACCGCCGCAGCGACTATGGAGACCAGTTTGTCTCGGAAAAGTTCAACCTGTTTCGCGAGGTCCTGAAGGCACCAGCGCTGCGAGCCTGGCTTCGGTGGGATCCTGACGCGGAGCGCTGCCTTGACACCGCCAACCAGGAACGACTGTTTTCGTGGCTCTCTCGCGAACCCGAACCAGAGACGGAGGGTGAGGAACAGGACGAGGTGAACGGTGTAGCTGGCGAACCGGCAATCACAAGCGGCGTTCAAGTACGGGAGCTGGCAAGGATTATCGAAGACCCCGACGCCGTGAAGAGGCTCGAGGAGACGCGCAGCCTTCAGTCGGCCAGCCTGTCCAGCGACCTTCTTGTCAAGAACGAAATCCAAGGAGCCCTGGAGCGATGCAACCAGGATGTGAGCAGGCTTTTCAACTTGGCTCACCGGATGTCCGCCACCGAGCTGGATCGCATCGACGCCGTGACAGCTCGTCTGCAAGCCGTCGCCATCGCTCGCAAGCGAGAGCCACCATCAAAACGCACCGGTCGTGCATGGCAAACATACACGGAGGTTCCGCAGGCCCATTTCGGGCGGGTGCAGCTCGAAGCGTATCGCGGCCTGAGTGGAGTAGAATATAGCGACTTGGCAAGGGTCAACCTGCTGGTGGGGATCAACAATGCGGGTAAGACCAGCACGCTCGAGGCCCTCTACCTCCTCGCCCACCAGAGTGACCCCCGTGCGATCATCGAGGTCATTCGCCGCCGGACGCGTGTGGAACCGGAGGAGAACCCTACCTGGATGGTGGAGCAGCTACCCCACACTGCCAAGATGACAGCCACCTTCGATCAGCGCCAGGACAACGTCGTCAGCCTCTCCGTCAAGGTCATGGACGAGCCGGATGATGACGAGGAAGACTACGCCTCCTATCTCCGCTCTCTGGAGATCAAGACAGCGTTCGCCGGGCGAGAGCAGCGGTCGATGACGGACTTTTTCGAAGGCCGTGTACGACGCACCCTGATCGAAGGCGAACCGCGCTGGCTCTGCCCAGCGGTGCTGCACTCCCCCTTCTCCCTCTCGGATCGCGAGACGCTTACACGCTGTAACGAGGCGAGCATCCGCTCCAAGTCCAAGGACCGGGTGCTGGATTTCATCCGTGATCACCTCGACCCTGGGATCGAAGACATCGCCCTAGCAGACAAGCACGATCGCTTCCTGGTGACCCACTCGGCGTTGCCGGAGGCGGTCGATCTCTCGGTGTTCGGAGAAGGACTTCAGCGCGTCTTCCAGGTGGGCCTGCTGTTCGCGGGAGTCCGTGGAGGCGTGGTGCTCATCGACGAGTTCGAGAACGCGCTACACACGAGCGTGCTGATTCCCTTCACTCGATTCGTTCAGCAACTGGCCATGGAGTTCGACAACCAGGTCTTCCTCACGACACACAGCAAGGAGACCGTCGATGCCTTCCTCTTCAACGACTACCGCACCGAAGATCTCGTCGCGTTCCTGTTGAGGCGTGATGAGGGAGAAGCGATTCAGATCCGTCGCTTCGCTGGGCCCGATCTGCGTCGCGCTGTCGAGGTGGGCGACGTTGACCTGCGGAGGCTGTGATGCGCGCAATTTTGGTCTACTGCGAAGGGAATCATGACATCGTCTATGTCACCAGGAGCTTGGGGGTAGCAGGTGCGCGTTGGCTCGGAGAGCCGATTTCCAAGCTCCCCTCCCCGTTCGGCCCTCTGCCAGACCCGCGAAATCCGAGAAATCCGAAGGTACATAGTATCATATCCCGCCACTACGCCGCCAGATCCCTGGATGATCTTCACCTGGTTGCAGCGGCTCATGCCCCACCACCTGTGTTCGAGGCCATGTTGGAGGATGATGGAACCCTCTACGTCCTCATCCGCTGCCACGGAGACAGCGCCGCACTGGCATCAGCGACGTTGACCAGGGATATCGCCACCCAGCTTCCGTTCGGGGTCACGGTACGAGAGATCGCTGCTGCCTTTCTCTTCGATGCAGATGATGCTGGGCTCGCCTCGCGTGAATCACGGTTCAAAGACAACTACGCCGATCTGCTCAACGGCGCTTCTCCCTCTCACGCTGGATGGGTGACCGGCCCGGTATGTCCGGTGGGGCTCTACGTCTTCCATGATCCAGTCACAGGCAAAGGAACGCTGGAGGAGATTCTAGCCCCGATGGTAGATGCCGAGTGGCCGACCCGGTGGAGCCAGGCGGGAACCTACCTGTCCTCGAATCGAGACCCGGATGATCCCGTAACGACCGACCGTACAGAGGCCTTGAAGGCCCAGATATGCATCACCGGCCAGTTCCGCTTCGCAGGCGATCCAATGACCCAGGTGCTGCGAAAAGAGGGCCTTCCCCGAAATCACTTCAGCGGTGCCGAGTCCCAGTCGCTCGTCCAATTCCTCCGCAACGTTCCTTGGTAGGCCCATGCCCCACCTGATCCGCGACCTCCTCGACCTCCCCGCAGCCGTCCGCAAGGGCGACTTCGTCCAGGGCCTCGCCGACGGCATCGCCAAACCCGAGGCCACCCTGCGCGACTACGCGATCACCCCCAAGATCGTCCAGTCGTTCCGCGACGCGCTCTCCATCATCAAGAGCGCGCTGGACGACAACCGTAGCCAGGCCGCCTATCTCGACGGCTCCTTCGGCTCCGGCAAGTCGCACTTCATGGCCGTGCTGGCGCTCATGCTGCTCGACGACCCGACCCCCTGGCGCCGCGCCGAGCTGCACGAGCTGCGCACGCCCCACCCGTGGATCGGGCACAAGAAGCTGGCGCTGCTCCCCATCCACATGCTCGACGCACAGGACATGGAGTCGAAGATCCTGGGCACCTACGTGCGCTGGGTCGCCGAGCAGCACCCCGGCGCCCCGGTGCCGGCGGTCTACGTGGACGAGGGCCTGTTCGAGGACGCGCGAGGGCTGCGCGCCACCCTGGGCGACCCCGCGTTCTTCGCCAAGCTGAACGGCGGCGTCCAGGCCGCGGCCGACGGTTGGGGCGACTACGACGACGCCTCCACCTGGGACGCACCGAGCTTCGAGGCGGCGGCATCCAGCGCCTACGTGGGCGAGCAGGACCGCGACGCCGACAGCCCCCGGGCGCGGCTGTTCAACGACCTCGTCCGCAGCTTCTTCTCGTCCTGGACCACCCAGCGAAGCCGCTTCGTGGACCTGGACACCGGGCTCGGCGTGGTCAGTCGCCACGCCAAGGGGCTGGGCTACGACGGCGTGGTCCTGTTCCTCGACGAGCTGATCCTCTGGCTCGCCGGCCGCTCGGCCGACCTCCCCTTCGTGGGCAAGGAGATCCAGAAGCTGGTCAAGCTCAAGGAGGCCCAGGACGCGGACCGCACCATCCCCATCGTGAGCTTCATCGCGCGGCAGCGGGACCTCTCGGACTTCCTGGGCGCCGAGGCCCAGGGCGCCATCCGCGCCCAGCTCACCCGCAACCTCTCCCACCACGAGGGGCGCTTCGAGCGCGTGAGCCTGGCCGACAGCAACCTGCCCGCCATCGTGAAGCGCCGCGTGCTCCGGCCCCGCGACGATGACGCCGCCGAGAAGCTCAAGGACGACTTCGCCCGCACCTGGCGGGCCGCGGGGCAGGCCGCCAGCGTGCTCATCGGAAGCGAGGGCGACGAGGCGGCCTTCGAGCAGGTCTACCCCTTCTCCCCGGCGCTGGTGGAAGCCCTGGTGGCGCTGTCCGACTGCCTGCAGCGTGAGCGCACGGCCATCCGGGTGCTGATGGAGCTGCTGGTCTACCACCTGCCCGATCAGCAGATCGGGCGCGTGGTGCCGGTGGGCGACGCCTTCGACGCGCTCGCCGAGAGCGAAGACCCCATCGACGACCCCGTGATGAAGGCGCGCTTCGACCGGGCCCGCGACCTGTACCGCAACAGCTTCCTGCCGCTGGTCCGCCGCTCCCACGGGACCGACAACGCCTCGGCTTGCCAGCGGATGCGCGAGGAGCACGACCGGCGCCTGGGCTGCTCCCGCTGCCCCCAGCAAGCGTGCCGCAACGACAACCGGCTGGCCAAGACCCTGCTCATGGCGGCCCTGGTGCCCGGTGCCAAGCCCTTCGAGGGGCTCACGGTCAAGCGCCTCGTCCACCTGAACCACGGCACCATCGCCTCGCCCATCCCAGGCGCGGAGATGCAGGTGGCCGCCCAACGCCTGCGCGAGTGGTCCAGCCAGATCGGTGCCCTGCGGCTGGGAGATCAGGCCGATCCCGAGGTCTCGGTCCACCTCTCCGGGATCGACCTGCGCCCCATCCTCGCCTCGGCCGCCGACGCGGACAAGCCGGGGGTCCGCAAGAACGCCATGCGGCGCCTGCTCTTCGACGCGCTGGGGCTCTCCTCCGAGGGGAGCATCGTCGACACCGAGCAGAGCTACTTCGGCACCAAGCGGCCCGGCCGCGTGCGCTACGGCAACGTGCGCGAGATGGACGACGGCATCCTGACCGCACACTCCAGCCTCGAGTGGCAGGTGGTGATCGACTACCCCTTCGACGAGCGGGGCTACGGTCCGACGGACGATCTGGAGCGCATCGAGGCCTACCGCGACGCCCACGCTGGCTCGGCCCGTCCCAACCCCACGGTGGTCTGGCTGCCGACCTTCTTCTCCAGAGAGCTCGAGAACGAGCTGGGCGACCTGGTGGTGCTGGAGCACATCCTCGACGGCGACACCGCCAAGTACCTGGGGCACCTGCGGGTCGAGGACCAGAGCACCACCCGCGCCGACCTGACGAGCCTGCGGGCCCAGAAGGAGGCGCTCATCCGGCGCACCCTGGGCCAGGCCTACGGGCTCACCACCGCCACCGAGACCACCCTGCTCGACCCCTCCCGCTCGGTGGATGAACACATCCTGCCGCTGATGGAGGGGCTCGAGGTCCGCTACGTCCTGGCCGGGACGCTGAAGGACGGGTTCAAGCAGGTGGTCGATGCGGTGCTGACCAAGCGCTACCCCCACCACCCCCGCTTCGACGGGCCAGTGACCGCGACCCGGATGGGGCGCGTCCACGAGATCCTGGAGCGCCTGTTGGAGACACGGGAGCGCCGGAAGAACGTGGAGCGCGGCGAGCGCAACGACCTGCGCGCCTACGCCGATCCGCTCGCGCTCACCGAGACCAGCGACGTCGCCACCGTGCTGCGGGATCCCACACTCCAGGAGCTGGAGAAGATGCGCCAACAGCGCGGGATCGACACCCCCACGGCCGGGGCTGTCCGGGCGTGGCTCGACCCTGGCAAAACCCGCGGCTTGCTGCCCGAGGTGCAGGATCTGCTCATCCTGTGCTGGTGCTCGTGGAGCGGGCGCACCCTGCAGCGCAACGGCCGGGCGTTCCCCACCCCGCGCCCCGGGCAGCTCCCCGACGACGTGGAGCTGCTGCGCCCGGAGCTGCCCACGCAGGCCGAGTGGACCGAGGCCCTGGACCGTGCGGGTGGCCTGTTCGGGCTCGCGCTCTCGGGCCGGGCGCTCACCGCCCGCAACCTCGCCACCTTCGAGGAGCAGGTCAGGGCCAAGCTGGCGAGCTACGCCTCGACGGCCCCGCTGGTGCCCGCCCTCGAGACGCTGAT
Source organism: Pseudomonadota bacterium (assembly GCA_043814015.1). Classification (GTDB taxonomy): domain Bacteria; phylum Myxococcota_A; class UBA796; order UBA796; family JAFGLY01; genus JBDRKM01. The sequence continues at coordinate 44,187 of JBDRKM010000127.1, read as the reverse complement.
CCGCGCCTGGGCCGATCCTGCCGACGCGCCCCGGCTGGCGACCGCGCGCGCCTGTGCCGACCTCTTCGCGCTGCTGCAGCGTGAGCACGGGGCGGCCCACGTCCGCGCCCTGGCTGGCTTCGACCTGCAGACCTCCCTCACGGCGATGGGTCGGAACCTGACCACCGCCGAATCCGCCCACCGGCTGCTCACCGAGCGGCCGCGCTGGATCCTCTTCGAGCAGGTGCGCAACCTGGTGGGCGATCCGAGCAAGGGCGAGCGCGCCACGATCCTGCTCGCCGATCTGCGGGCTCTGCTCTCGTCCGACGAGGTCAACAAGATGCTCGCCGAGGGCCTGACCGACCTCACCCGCCGCGCGGAGGAGCTGCTGCGGGTGCGACCTCCCCCTCCGCCGCCCGGCTGGAAGACCGTCTACAACAAGTCCCTTCGCGTCGTCGACCCTGCGGAGCTGGCCCAGACCCTCCGGACCTTGGCCGAGGAGGTGGAGGCCGCCGCCGCCGGAGCCACCGAGCTGCGCGTGGACCTGTCCGCAGTCGTGGCACGCCGGGAGCCCACCCGATGACGGATGCCCCCACGCTCACGCTGGCCGAGCTGCGCCAGGAGGTAGAGCGGATCTTCCGCCGCGCCCACCGCAGCAGGCTCGTGGCCTTGTACGGCACGGGCGAGGCCGCCGAGTTCGACCTGGGCGGAGATGCGTGGAGGGTGGTGCCCACGGGCTGCGAGCTGGAGCTGAGGGAGCGCCTGCCGCGGCCCGGTGAGCGCAGTGTGGCCGGGACGGTCTACCTGGTGGACTGGGCCCGCGATGGGCTGCCGCTGGACGTGTCATGCCGCCTGGCCGGCGGGCGCCTCTACCACGTGGCCCGCGGCGCGCGCCTGGCCGCCCTGTTCGGAGCGCGGGAGGTCGAAGAGGGTCTGGCAGGCAGCGCCCTGGCGAAGCTGATCCTCACAGGGGCGGTGGGCCAGCCCAAGAAGGTCCAGGGGCTGATCCTGACCCGCGACCACGCATGGCGCAGCCTGCTCGCTGAGCGCATGAGGCTTCCCGAGGAAGCGCTGGCATCGGCCGGCGCGCTGCTGGGCTGGGCTGCGGCGAGCGAGGCCGGTCCCGTGTTCGCGCGCATGTGGGAGAGCGACGACCTGTGGCGCAACGCCCGCCGCGAGCTCCTCGACTGGCTCGAAACGAAGCTGGGTGAGCCCTCCGGGGTGGTCTGGCGTGCCTGGGAGCAGGGCCTCGCAGCACGCCTGCTCGAGCTGCTGCCCCTGCTGGAGGCGGCTGGAGATGCAGACCCCGCCTTGCAGGGCCAGCTCCGGGGGCAGCTCTCTGCTTGGTTGCCGAGCCTGGCGAACGATGTCCGGCAGATATGGACCATGCTCGTGGAGCCCTCGTTCGTGGGTAAGACCCTGCCGTCGAGCCCCGCCCCGCTGCTGAGGCTCATGGAACGGAGCCAGCAGCTCGCGGAAGGCGCGGGGCTTGGCGCGCTCGCAGCCCACAGCGGCCGCCTCCCTGGGGGGCATGCGGCCCGCGAGCGGGCGTTGGCTGACAAGATCGACGCCTTCGTCGGGCAGCCCGCGCCCGAACAGGCCGAGGAGGTGCTGCATGCCCTCCGCGCCCTGGAGCAGCATGGCCTCGACCAGGCGCGCCACCCCGAGCCGGCCACCCGGGAGGCACGCCGCTCGCTGGGCCGCCTCGCGTTGTGGCTGGCTCGCCGGCCCGCCCCTGGCCCTGCCGGCACACGCTGGCAACCCGCCGTGGAGCTCGCGCAGCGCTACTCGGAGGAGGGCGGCCACCTGGAGTGGGCCCGCCAGCAGGTGCGGGGGCTCCGCGGTGTGGCTGAAGCGCTGGCGGCCTCCGCGCGGGCGCTGCTGGTCGCCGTGGACACGGCCCTGCACGCTGACCACCGCAGCTTCGCCGAGGCTTACGTGGCCTGGGTCGAGGTGGACAAGCCCGCCTCCACCGCGCTGCCCATCGAGCAGGTCGGCAAGGCCGTCATCGCGCCCTTCCTGCGCGAGAACCCCCGGCGCAAGCTGCTGGTGGTGCTCATGGACGGCATGGGCCAGGCGGCCGCCGTCCAGGTGCTCAGCCGCCTCGCGGCGGCGCGCCGCTGGGGCCCCATCGCGTGGCGCAAGGACGGGTGGCGGGGTGCGCTGCCCCTGCCGCCGGTCCTGGCCGTGGCCCCCACCCTCACCGAGCTGAGCCGCGGCGCACTGTTCGCTGGCCGCGCGGACCCCAGGTTCCACGACGAAGGCACCGGCAAGGACCCGGAGCGTTGGCGTTCCAACCGCGCCCTCGCGGATCTGTTGGGTGAGAGCCCTCCGGACCTCGTCATGCGAAGCGCGCTGCTGAGCGGCCACGACCTGAGCACCGACATCCGCGACGCCATCAAGGGAAACTGCCGTGCCGTGGCGGTGGTGGTCAACGCCATCGACGAGGACCTGAAGAGCAGCGTGCAGGTCGCCAAGGACTACAGCCAGGTGCCCGTGCTGGCCCTCGACGCCTTGCTGAGCGCTGCCGAGGAGGGCGAGCGGGTCGTCCTGCTCGTCGCCGACCACGGGCACGTGCTCGGTGACGGCGCGCGGACCCTGCACGGTCGGCTGGGCGGTGGGCGACCGGGCGGGCCCCGCTGGCGCGCCCTGGCCCAGGACGAGGCACCGGCACCGGAGGAGGCGCAGCTCCCGGCGTCCTCCTGGGTTCCGTCCGGGTGGCACCGGATCGCGGCGCTGTGGGATCCCGCCGTGGTGAACCGCTCGGCGAAGTACGGTGAGCACGGCGGCGTCTCGCTCGCCGAGGTCGTCGCCCCGGCCATCCTGATCGCCCCCGACTGGCTGGAGCGCGCGTATCCCGATGACCCGGGCCTCGCTGTGCGTCCGCTGCCTACCCCTGACTGGTGGAGCCTGCGGGTGCGGCGAGCCCCCGCGCCGCCGGCTGCGGCGCCCGCGGCTCCCGAGCTGCAGACCGCCCTGTTCGTGGCCCCGTCTCAGCCCGCTCCGTCCACACCCACCGAGCCGACCCTGATCGGGCAGCTTCGCCGCTCGTCGGTGTTCCGGGATCAGGTCCAGGGGCAGCCGGTCGCAGAGGTGGAGCGGGTCCTCACCTGGCTGGGCGCCCTCGCCTCGGCCGGAGACGCCATGCCAGCGGCGGACTTCGCGGCGGCCGCTGGGGTGCGCGCCCACCAGGTGGCCGGTGCCGTCGCCCGGATGGGGCTCTTGAACGCGGACGGCTTCGCCATGATCGAGCATGACCACACGGGTCGCCGCGTGGTGCTCCACCGCGCCCGCCCGGCCCAGCACTACGGGATCGGAGCATGAGCGCACCGAGCCTGCTGCTGCGCCGCGACGTGGTCGAGGCCCTGCGCAGGGGCACCGTCCCCCGTCGGGGTCTGGACCTGTTCGCCGTGGGCACCGAGCGCTTCGAGCGCGCCCTGGGCGAGGAGCTGGATCGCTGCGCCGCGGGCGGCTCGGTGTTCAAGGCCCTGCGCGGTGACTTCGGCTGCGGCAAGAGCTTCACCGCCCGGTGGTACCAGCAGCAGGCCATGCTCCGCGGCTTCGCGGTGGCCGAGGTCCAGGTCTCCGAGAACGACACGCCGCTGCACCGCCTCGAGACGGTCTACCGCCGGGCGATGGAGGGGCTGCGCACGTCAGAGTGGGACACCGGGGCCTTCCGCGCGGTCATCTCCCAGTGGATCATGGGTCACCCGGCAGCTGCGAGACCCCGACGACCTCGGCGCCCTGGGCCGCGGGGTCGGCGACCTCATGGAGGCGCGCCTGGCCGAGGTGAGCGCGGTCCAGCCGCAGTACGCCGCCGTGCTGCGCGCCTACCACGCCGCACAGCTCCGAGAGGACCACGCCCTCGCCGAGGGGCTCATCGCCTGGCTCATGGGTCAGCCCAACGTGGCGGCGGGCATCAAGCGCCAGGCCGGGATCAAGGGAGACGTGGACCACACCGGGGCCCTCGGCTTCTTCCGCGGCCTGCTGGCCGTGCTCCAGCAGTGCGGGCGGCCTGGCCTGTTGCTGGTGCTCGACGAGGTGGAGACCATCCAGCGCGTGCGCTCCGACAGCCGCGACAAGAGCCTCGAGGCCCTGCGCAAGCTCATCGATGACCTCTATGGGGGCCGCTTCGCGGGGCTGTACGTCCTCATCACCGGCACCCCAACCTTCTTCGACGGCCCCAACGGCGTCAAGCGCCTGCCCCCACTTGCCCAGCGCCTGCACGTCGACTTCTCCGGCGACGCCCGCTGGGACAACCCCCGCGACGTGCAGGTCCGGCTCCACCCCTTCGACCTCGATCGGCTCGTGGAGGTGGGGAGGAGGGTGAGGGCCCTATACCCCTCCGAGGCGCCAGAGCGTCTGATGGAGAAGGTGGACGACCGGATTCTGGCTGGGCTCGCGGACTCGGTGGCGGGCAAGCTCGGCGGGAAGGTGGGCGTCGCGCCCCGGCTCTACCTGCGGAAGCTGGTGGCCGGTCTGCTCGACCGCGTGGACCTCTACCCCGACTTCGAGCCGCGGCGGGACTTCGAGCTGACCCTGACCCGCGACGAGCTGACCGTCGAGGAGCGCGCGGCGGCCGGCGGCAGCTCGCCCGACGACTTCGAGCTGGACCTCTGAGGCGCCCGTGGAGGCCTTCGACCGTCTCTCTCCGGCGCTGCGGTACCAGGTGGTGAACGGGCTCGGCTGGACAGGGCTGCGCCCCGTCCAGGAGCAAGCCATCCACGCCGTGCTCGACGGTGCCAACTGCGTCGTCCTCGCCCCCACGGCCGGGGGCAAGACCGAGGCGGCGCTGCTGCCGCTGCTCTCCTGCATGGAGTCCGAGGACTGGGAGCCGGTGTCGGTGCTCTACGTCGCGCCCATCCGCGCCCTGCTCAACAACCAGGAGCCCCGCCTGCGCGCCCTGACCGCCCTGGTCGGCAGGACCGCTGCGAAGTGGCACGGCGATGTCGGCCTCTCCGCCCGCAAGCGGCTCTACCGCGACAAGCCGGATGTGCTGGCCATCACGCCCGAGTCCCTGGAGGCCATGTTCCTCAACACCAGGGTGCCCCCCCAGCACATGCTCGGGCACGTCCGCGCCCTGGTGGTGGACGAGATCCACGCCTTCGCGGGCGACGACCGGGGCGCCCACCTGGTCTCCCTGCTGGAGCGCATCACCCGGCTGTCCAGCCACGACGTGCAGCGCGTCGGGCTCTCCGCCACCGTCGGCGACCCGGAGGAGATCGTGGCTTGGCTGGCGGGCAGCTCCCTGCGCCCCGGGCGCGTGGTGGACCCGGGAGGTCCTCGCCGCGAGCCCAAGCTCGCGCTCGACCACGTCGGGAACCACGACAACGCTGCGCTGCTCATCGACCGCATGTACGCCGGCACCCGCCGCCTGGTGTTTGTGGACAGCCGCAGGGGGGTCGAGCGGCTCGGCCACACCCTCGGCCTGCGGGACATGGACGTGTACCTCTCGCACTCGTCCCTGGCCCTGTCCGAGCGCACCGCCGCCGAGGCGGCCTTCTCCGAAGGCTCCAACTGCGCCATCGTGGCCACGAGCGCCCTGGAACTGGGCCTCGATGTCGGCGACCTCGACCACGTGATCCAGATCGACGCCCCGAGCACGGTGTCCTCCTTCCTCCCGCGCATGGGACGCACGGGCCGGCGCGCCGGCGCCACCGCCAACTGCACCTTCCTCTGCGTGGACGAGGACGCGGTGCTGCAGGCCGCCGCTCTCCTCGAACTGTTCGCCCAGGGCTACGTGGAGCCCGCTGCACCCTCACGCTGGACCCCCCACGTCCTGGCCCAGCAGATCATCGCCCTGGCCATGCAGGAGCGCGGCGTCCCCACGCTGGAGTGGTGGGACTGGCTGGACGGCAGCACCGCCTTCGCGGATCTGTCGCCCGAGACGCGGGAGGCGCTCGTCCGCCACATGCTCGAGGGCGGCATTCTCACCGAGATCGATCACCGGCTGGTCCTGGGCGACCGGGGGCAGCGCCTCTACGGCGCCAGGAATTTCCTGGAGCTGTACGCCGTGTTCTCGACCCCGCCGGTGCTCCGTGTCCTGCACGGTGCCCAGGAGATCGGCGCTGTGGACGCCTTCTTCCTGATGGACGAGGACCGCAGGAGCGCTGCGTTCGTGCTCGCGGGGCGCCCCTGGCGCATCCTCGCGGTCAACTGGAAGGCGGGGATCTGTGAGGTCGAGCCGGCCAAGCACGGCGCCTACCCCCGCTGGTATGGTCGCCCGACCCTGCTGTCGCGGGCGGTCTGCCAGGCCATGAGGGGGGTGCTGGTGAGCGACGATGTGCGGCCCTGGTGGTCCAAGCGGGCGACTGCTGCCATCGAGCAGCTCCGCGAGGGCCACGCCTTCCTGCACGACGAGGCCACGCCCCTGACCGACGAGGGAGACGGCGTGGTGAAGTGGTGGACCCATGCCGGCGGGCGGGGGAACAGGCTCCTGGCTGCGGCCCTCCAGGAGCGGCTCGGGGGCAAGGTCACGGCCAGCAACGAAGCCGTGCGGTTCTCGGGTTCGGCTTCCCTCTCCCAGGTGGCGATCCGCGCTGCCATCCGGGAGCTGGCGGAGGGGCCGAGGTTCACCTGGGCCGATGCTGCGCGGCTGACCGACGTGAAGGCCAACGCGAGGGTGTCGAAGTTCCAGCCCTGCCTGCCGCCGGAGGTGGAGCAGGAGCTGGCGGCGCGGGAGTTGATGAGCGTCGAGGATGCGGAGGCGGTGCTCGTCCAAAGGCGTCTCCACGGAGTGGAACCATGACGATGCCCTACCAGGTGGGCGCGCCGACCGTGGAGGATCTCGGCTCACTCGAACGCTTGCCCTCCGCGCTGGCCTACCTCGACTGGAACGTCATGCAGTACCTGCGGAGCCGCGACGAGGCGGCGCCACTCCTAGGCCAGCTCCTGGAGCCCTCGACCAGGAGAGCCCTCGACGTCCCCTACTCCTACGCCCACCTCGCCGATGCCACAGCGGGTTGGCCCTCGCTCTCGCGGGAGCACCGCGCCGGGCGGCTTCGGACCATGCTGTTCGCTGATGGGGTGACGGAGAGTCTGCTTTGGGAGATCCAGCATGACAGCTCGACGGTCCGCCGGCATCCGATGTGGAGGGAGGCCGAGGCGAGGGCGCTGTTCGACTCCGTGGACGACTGGAGGGCCGAGGCACCGGAGCAGGTCGCCGCGGTGGAGGAAGCCCTTCGCATGAGAGCCGAGACCGCGCTGGCCCAGATGCGTGCCAACGCCAACCGAAGGGAACCCACCTCCCAGAAGATCGCCGACGAACTGATGGAGCAGGTTCGGGCCTTGGGCGAGCGCGGCCTCCCCGCGCTCGCCGAGGCTTCCTCACTCGCGATGGGTCCGTTGGCCACCGCCATGCTCGCGTTCGAGCAGCTCTCCGGTGAACACCGCGCCCGCTACGACGCCATCGCCCGAGCTGAGCCGGATGACGCCGTGGCTTCTGTGGACCGGTTCATGAGCGGACTGGGACTTGGCGAGTCCTTCGACCTCGTGCTTCAGCGGTCCATGACCGAAAAGGGCCTCCACCAAGACGACCTCGGCCCGATGATGCTCGCGGTGTTCGGGTACCAACCGGAGCAGCGGCGGAAGCTCCGACATCGTCCACCAGGCTTCATCGCCGACATCACCCACGCCAGGTTCGCCCTGAACGCAGCCATGTTCGTGACCGGCGACCTTCGGTTGGCCATGAGGGTGGAGGCGTGGGCCCACCACACGGGGCGAGGGCTCGGGCACGGCCATGGGCCGGTGGTGTACGTGGTCAGGCCAGATGATGAGGAGAGCTTCGAGCGGGTGGCCGATGGGCTGCTGACCCTGGCGGACTCCATCGAGCCAGCGCCTGCCGCCCATCACCCAAGAGGACTCGCGGAGGGAACCACCTGATGCCCACTCCACCCATCGACCGCGACAAGCTCCGTGTCTTCGTGCGCAAGCTCGGCTCCGACGAGCAGTTCGACCTTCTCGACCGAGCCATCGACCTGCTGCCAGCCTCCAAGCTGGCGAGCTTCGTCCAGGGCTACGCCCGGCCTGCCGAGCTCCGCGCCGACGGTCCCGCGGCGGTCGCGGTGCTGGCCGCCGTCCAGGCCTTCCACGGTGCCAGCCTGCGAGGCGACTACTACCAGGACTTCAGGGTGAACTCCCGCAACTTCACGCGGCTGTCGGAGGGCACCCGAACCTGGATCGCGGAGTGCGAGCGGCTGATGGGCCTCTGCGTGGGTGCCGCCAGGGGTGAGGAGCACGCGGCGGTCCGAGAGGCCTTCGAGCTGCTCTTCGACCTGCTCTGCGAGCTGGACGAGGGCAGCGATGCCATCGTCTTCTTCGCGGACGAGGGGGGCTCGTGGCAGGTCGATGTGCGCTGGGAGTCCGTGCTGCCCGCCTGGTTCCGCTGCCTGGCCGCGACCGCAGCGCCGGAGGAGTACGCGACCCTGGCGCACGGGATGATCGAGTTCTTCGCCCATCACCAGGCCCAGGAGCTGCTGCCTAGGGCGCTGTCTGTCGCGGATACCGCCCAGCGCGCAGCCTTGGCACAGCTCCCTCCACCCAGACAGAGCCCCCGGCGGCCTATCTTCGCAGTCGCAGACCGCCAGCGGGCGCGGATGAGAACATGACCAGCAACGAAACAGTCTCCGGCCCCCCTGTCGTGGACCCCGTGATCCTCGAGCGGCGGGACGGCGATCAGCACCAGGTCCCCATCCAGCTCCTCGATCTGCGCGGAGGCCCGACCGAACCCATCCGGGTGCGCGTGGTGGACATCGAGGTCCCGCTTGGTCCCGAGGGAGGCGAGCGATCACCAGGGAGCGCCCCGGCCTGGCTGGAACGGGTGGAGACCGATGGGGTCGAGCTTGCGGTGGCGCTTTCCCTCGCGGATCGGGGCTGGACGTTGGAGCTGTCGGTCTATGGGGAGGACAGCGAGCCGTTGGTGGGCGAGCCGGTGATGTTGCAGCTTGACGATACCCTGCTACTCGATGGCGACGAGGCCCACGCCACCGACGGCGAGGGTGAATTGCGGCTGGAGGTGGGAGCGGGCGAGGCCCTCGACATCTGGCTGCCCGAACGCCCAGGGGCCGCGCTGGCCCTGCGCCTGCGGCCCCCGGAAGAGGCCCACACTCTGGCCATCCTCATCCAGGCCGAGGAGGGCGGCGGCCGCCTGACCATCCCCGAGCTAGGCATTGAGCGGCGCTGGATCGGCGGACTCGAGGCCCTCGAAGAGGCGCTTGTCCTGGTCCTGCAGGACGAGATCGAAGAGCGGGGGCGAGTGCTCTCGGCCCGGCAGGTGGCCAGGGGCCTACAGCGTCGCGGCTTCGTCCTGACGCACTGCAAGGGTAGCCACAAGCAGTTCCGCGGAAAGGATGGGCAGCGGGTCACAGTGCCCTTCCACGAGGGTGATCTGAAAAGCGGCACCCTCTGCAGCATCCTGCGTCAAGCCGGGCTCTCCTACGAGGATCTGATCGGATAGGGAGGTCCAGTGAGCCTACTCCGCACCGTCGACGTCATGGAGGAGCTGCTGGGCCGACTCCAGTCGACTCCCCAACGGTTCCTGCCCCTTGCGGAACTCTCCGCCTCGCTGTTCCAGGTGGGTGAGGATGATGACCCCGCCGCCATCCCCGAGGATCTCAACCCCACCCCCTCCTGGCCCCTTCCAGTTCCGCTGGGTTCCTATCGCGTCGCCCAACTCGGGCCGCTGACCATCCTCGCCGGTGAACAATTCGTCGCCGCGGCGGACGACGGTGGGCATCTGGTTGCCTACCGGCGCGTGCCTGCGCTGGCCTCCAGCGCGGCAGCCCCCATCGCGACTGCCTGGGATACCCTCTTCTTGGGGGGCCGCTACGATGCCGGCCCCGAGTTCCCCAACTGGGCCCGGATCATGCCGGCCCTTTGGGCCATCCGCCCCTTTGCCCGCGCCGCTCCGGATCCCCATGCCGCGCGGGATGCCACCCACTTGTGGGGGCTCGTGCGCAGGGGGGCTACAAAACGGCAGCGGCGCACACTGAATGAAGCCCTGAAGAGGCTCGAGGAGCGGCTCGTGCTTGAGGTCAGGCCGGTGCTGGTGGGGGCGACCATCCACCGGCTGCGAGCTACCGAGAATGGGTTGCGGTTGCGCGGTCAATGCTCCGGAGATCCGGTGCGCGAAGTCGCTTGTCTCGATCCCTACCGCCAATCGCGATCCTGGATCCTGGAGCGTTGCCCATCCAGTGATCTCGAGCACTGGAGATCGCTCCTTCCGCTCAATGCCAATGGTTTCTCGCCCCATTCCAAGGCCGTGCTCTTTCAGGCCCTCAGCCGCTGCGCGCCCTGGGTCGAGCGCTGCTCTGCTCTGCGTTTCGACCAAGCCTTCGAGGTCATCAGCCCCTTCGTTTCGCCCAGCTTCTGCGTGGCCCGTGGCTTCGAGGAGCTTCGCCGCCAGCTCGCCTCCATGCCCTGGCAGGGCATGGAAGCCGACCCGCTCTTCGGGCCTCGCCGCGCCTGCGCCGAATCGCTGAGGATTTCGAGCGAACTGAGCCCCTGCTTCTCGGTGAGAGAGCTCTCCGAGCGCGGCCGCGAACTTCGTCGGGAGTTGGAGGAGCAGGGTGGATGCGCCGTGCTCCCCGGCATGGAGACCAAGGGCGAGGCGAGCCTCTGGCTTCGCATCAACTCCCTGACCGCGCGCGAGAAGGCTGCAATCTACGAGGAGGACATCCTGCGCAGCGGGCGGGCAACCCGCCGCAGCTCAAGCAACCTGGCCTTCGCGCTCCTGCAGGCCGGCCGGCCTGAGCGCGCATTGGTGTACGCCTTGTGGGCAAACGTGCTGTGCGAGGATGACGCTCACGCCCAAACCGCCCTGCAGTTCATCACGCGCGCCCTGACGGCACTGCTGAACGACAAGCCGCGCGAGCTGGGGCCACTGCTCCAGCACGCCACCAGCGCTTTCGGGCAGGAAGCGGTACATAGGAACCTAGTCAACATGAACGAGGCCCTTGTGCGGGGCGAACCGGAGCGGGCAGCCCACGCCGCCAGCAACGCTGCCAGCATCCTCGACACTGTGCTCTTGGACGCCGAGAGCGAGCGGATCCAGGCAGACCTCGTAGACGAGCTCCGGCGCGCCACCCTCCCCTTGGTAGACGACCGCATCGAACGCGGGGAACTCCACGAGGCATGGGCGCTCCACGAGACCATCCGCACGCGCTCTATGCGTCTCTACCTGCACGAGGCCAATCGCCGGGCCCTGCTCGATCGCCGGGAAGGGTGGCGGCGGCTGCCTGTTTCCGGACTGGCTCCCCCCTCCCGCCCAATGCTCGGGCCACACGGCGTCGCGCTCACCTGGCACCGCGGAACGCGGGAGGGCGTGTTCGTCCACCGCGGGGAGGAACTCCGCTTCGTGCCCTTGAGCTTGGCGCCGCTGCCAGCACTACTCACCAGGCTCGACAGAGGCATCGAGCGCCGGAGCCGCGCCGCCCATTCCGCGCTCCGAGAACTCGACCGCCTACTACTCGAGCCGCTTGAGGAGCTTCTTGAAGGTGCAGACACCATCTGGATCGCATCGGCCGACGAGGCCCTCCATTCGGTCCCTTGGGCGGCCCTCGGTGCGGAGTCCCGGAACGCCCGAAGCACCGTGGCGGTAGTCGCCACCTGGGCCTCAGACCTCGCCGCGCCGTCCAGCGACGCTGTGCACTGGCTGTCGGGCCAGACCCCCGGGCTGGAGGCCGAGGCAGCCATCCTGCGGAACCGCCTCGGCACAAGGCTGCTCCCCCATCGCTCCATGCCCCCTGCTCCAAAAGGTTGGATGAGCATCTCAGCGCACGCCACTTTCAACGAGGACGACCCTTTAAAGAGCACCATGGCCCTCGACGGCGGCTCGGTGACGGCCGAAGACCTCTACGGCATCGACCTGTCGGGCGTGCCCTGTGCCGTGGTGAACACCTGCGTTTCAGCGCGCCACGGCGCCATCTACGCGACCGATCTCTTCGGGCTCCTGCGTGGCTTCTTCGTGGCCGGTGCTGCCTCGGTGGTCGGCACTAGTTGGAACCTCCACGGGAAGTCTGCCGTCTGCTTTGCTGATGGCTTCTGGGCTGCCGTAGCGGAGGGCGCCACGCCGGGGCAGGCTTACCGCGCGGGCGTGAACCACACCCGGGCCTGCCTGCCCCATCCCTACTTCTGGGCTGGTTTCCAGCTCTTCGCCCGGGCCCCGGCGCTGCTCGGCAGCCAGGAACCAGCGTCTCCGGATAGCCAACACCGATGGGTCACGACCGAGTCGGCGCAGAGCGGTCGAGTCGGTCGGGAAACACTCTCGCGTCTAGAAGCCACTTCGGAAACCTCTGATCCGTCGCTGGTGGGGTCATCCACGGACAGCAGAGGTCACGATACTCGGCTGTCTTCAGCGGGAGAGGGAGACCTCTCACCTGGTATTCGTCGCTGTGTCGACTGCGGGCGCCCCACCGGCAACTGGTGCGACGGCTGCGAACACCTCAATGTGATGGACTACCCGCCCTTCCCGAACCGCCCATTCTGCACTGTATGCGAGGATAAACACGGAGTCTGTAGACACTGCCGCTTGGTCTGATGGTACCAATGAACGGATGTCGTCGTTTCTCTACCTCGTTCTTCTCAACCCCATCGTCACCGCCGCCCGCGACACCCCCTCCGCCCTCGCCACCTCAGCCTTCGTCATCCCACCCTCGACCATGGCCGCCCACCGCGCCCACCGCTCGGGGCCAGTCTCCCGCCTCGCCTTCGACACCACCTCACTGGCCGGGCTACATTCCCCTCATCTTCGCGGATAGACCGCTTTCCACACCCATTTACCCCTGCTGACAAGCCCGGGGAGGGTTCTGGGAGACGGTGACATCGCCACTTCCAGGCAAACAGCATCGGCCGTGGGCCGGCTACAGGTCACCATGCTCGAAGAGAAGCCCCTCCGCGGCACCCGATACGTTCTCAGCCATGAAAGACCGGCCCCCGCGCAGCCACAGGTAGCGGTACCCGGTGAACGAGCGCACGAGGTCCAGAACCTCTCGCCTCGTCCCATCCTCGAGGTCGAGCTCGAGGATCTGCCCAGCGAGCCCAAGGGTCTCCAGGGCAAGCTGGGGGCCCCACTGCCGCGAGACGGCGATCAGCCTCACCACCCAGGCCTCGGCGGCCGCCGCGAGCACGGGCGCGAACGCCGTTGGCGCGGGCATGGCCAGGTGGATCGCGGTGGGCCAGTACAGGGCTGCGAGCTGGGACCATCGCTTCGACTCGTCGGGACGCAGCGAGGTCAGCTCGATGGCGGCCTGGTAGGCCGCGGGGCCCACGCCCTCCGTCAGGACCGACTCCAGGTCGGCGGCCAGCGGCTCCAGCAGGCCGGCTGTTCCCGCCGCGGCGATCCAGCGCGGCAGGTTCGGGTAGAGGTACTGGTCGTCCTTGGATCTGCTCCGCCAGGCTCCGACCTGCGCGCCGAGCCGTGCCGCCAGGGGCGACGGCAGCGGTGCCCCCTGCCAGGCGCTCAACGCGGCGTCGAACCACTCGTGTTCACCTCGACCCGACGCACCGTCCTGGAGGGCTCTCTCCAGCAGGCCCGCGCTGATCTCATCATCATCGCGCCAGGCCGGCCAGAGAGCACCCAGCGCATGGCCCATGGACGCGCGATGCAGGTGGCTGCGCTGGCCGCGCTGGTCCTCGCGTCCATGGGCTGCCCAACGCCAGAGCTCGCGGGCCCGGCCCCGTGCGACCGGGAGCACCTGGGGGTGCACCAAGACCGCCTGGGAGGGAGCGTGGAATCCCTGGACCAGGAGCTCCAGCGCGGGGCTGTGCGGCAGCCACTCGCGGTACAGCTCGACTGCGGCGGGGTGACCGAGCTCGACCAGGCGCTCCAGCGCCACACCCGGGAACGAGGAGGGTGGGGACCATCGCCCCTCGTCCCACTGCCGGCGCAGCTCCGTGACCAGGGCCGGACGCTCCAGCAGGAGCTGCCCCAGGACCTCCTGCACGGCCGGCGGGAACCAACGCCGCAGCGGAGCGTCTTCGAGATCGGCCTGCAGCAAGTCGAAGAGCGCCGCTGGCTTGCTGTGGTGGGCGTCGCAGAGGATCGCCAGGACGTGGCTGTCCCTCCGGATCTCTTCCGGGAGGGTGTGCCACCGGTCCGCGCGGACCAGGCGGGGTGCGAGCTGGCGCCAGAGGTCTCGGCGGGTCGGCTCCGAGCAGGGGGGGGAGGCCGAATCCCCGAGCTGCCTGGGCCACGGCGAGGGCTCGGGCCGCGTCTCGGGGAAGCCCCGCCAGTGGTCGGCCACCCACGCGCGCGCGTCCGGTTCCCCGATCAACTCCAGGACTGCGTCGTGGATCCTCGGGCCGGGCCAGGCGAACCAGGCCTCCCGCAGGCCGTGCAGCAGGTCGGCGGCGGGCGCCTCCCCGGCGCGCAGCGCGAGCGCCGCGGCCCCCATCCGTAGCTGGTGGCCGCTGGCGAGCAGGGCGCGGAGGCGGGGGACCAGGGGAGCGAAGGCTTCGTCGCGCGCCATCCCACGGAACAGGGAGCCGGCCACCAGCGCGGGTTGCTCCTCTCCAAGGCGGATATCCCAACCCTCGTCCAGCAGCGCCCACTCGAGCCGGGCGCGCATCGCGGGCTCGTCCCGCCACGGCGCCAGCCGTCGAATCGCGACGGCACGCACGGCGGGATCTTGCTCCTCCAGGAGCGATGCCCAAGGCACCCAACGCGGTCCATCCTCCTCTGCCCTGTACTGCGCGCCGCCGTAGGCATCGAACCAGCCGGATCGCGAATCGGTGCGCAGGAGCAGCGGAGCAGCGAGCGCATCGAGCGCCGAGCCCAGCGCGCCGTCGAGCGCGACCGCCTCCGTGATCGCCTCTCCGGCGACCTGGCGCCGCCAGGGGTGGCGCTCGCTCGTGGCGAAGCTGAAGAGCACCTCGGCGAGGGGGCGCACCTGCTCGGGGGAGTCCCACGGGAGCAGAGGGGCGAGCCGCGCGAGCTGCACCGCCCGACGCAGGGTGGCCGTCGGGTCCTCGCCGCGTGTCCCCACGACGAGCGCGTCGAGGATCGCCGCGGGCTTGGAGCCCGGCGCACATAGGCGGCGGATCGTTGCCAGCCTGGCCGTCTCGGCGGTGGCGGGATGGGCCAGGGCCTGTGCCAGGGTGTGAACCGGGAGCCCCTTGAGGTGGTGGGAGGCCAGGGCCTCCAGGACCAGGCGGAAGCTGGTCCGCAGCGCCCCACCCTCGTCGAAGTAGAAGAGCCCCAGGTCTCGCTCGGCGCGCTCGATCTGGTGGCGCATCTCGAGGTGTCCCGCCAGATCCTGCGCCGCGCCCATGGCGGAAGCGACGTCTTGGTGATCTGGATGGTGGCCCTGGACCACCGCCCAGGCCACACGCTGCAAGGTCGGCCACGTCGCCAGGCGCTCCGCCCGGGGCAGGCCGCGCGCCTCCGCCCACGGGTCGACCACCTGGAACGCGAGCTCGTCCACCGCCTGGAGGTACGCCACTGGGTCGGGCGCGGCTCCGAGACCCACCCGCGCCGCGAGGGTCAGCTCCAGCGGGTTGGACGTGGTGCGAGGGGTCTTGGGGGGGCGCTCCTCCCCACCGTGCCAGTGCTCCCAGAAGAGCTCGGCCTGGCCACCGCTCCAACGTTGCAGTGCGACGCGACGCGCCGAGGGGAGCACCCTGCCTCCCGCCTGCCCCGGCCGGCAGGAGACCGCCACGGACCGCACCCGCGCTTCGTCGCAGAGGGACTGGATCTGCCGCTCCACGCTGCGCCAGCCTCGGAGTGAGACTTCGTCGAGGGCGTCCACCAGCACCACCCAATTCGTGAGGGGATCGTCCCAGAGGACCCGGATGGAGTCGTGGCAGGGGAGGGCGCCCGCGGGCCAGGGCTGCTCCAGGTTGGCGGCGCGCAGGAGCAGCGGGAGCGGGCGATCCTGGTCCTCTCGCGCGCGGCCTGCGATATCGCTGGCGGCCTGCAGGAAGAGGGTCGACTTGCCCGAACCGGCCTCCCCGAGGAGCAGGACGCAGGGTTCGCCGGCCCGTTCGTCCGAGAGAAGCTCCGGGAGGCCGGTGGAGACAGGGCCGCCATCGGGACGATCCGCCCAGCGCAGCCGAGGCGGGACGAAGAGGTCGCGAAGTCGTCGCTGCTCGGTTCGGGCCAGCGGCAGCGGATGGAGCGGGCCAGCTTCGTCGAAGTCCAGTTCCACTCGAGCACACCAGGCATCACGGTGGCGCCGTCGCTCCTCACCCGAGAGCCAGGGCCCTGCTCCAAGCTCCTCGAGCACAAGGTTCTCGAAGGTGTCCCAGTACCAGAGCTGCAGGTCGTAGGGCAGCGACCCACGGCGCCTCTCCACCCAGTTGGTGAGGGCGGTGCTCCTGGCTGCGGTGGTCACGAACACGAGGTGGCTCGGCGAGAGGGGATGATCGGCGAATCGCTGGAGCTGCGCCTCCAGCAGGCGCTGTGTCAACCGCCCCCGTTTCCGAAGTTTAGCCTCGAAGGCCCAGAGATCTCCGCTGCCATCGGGCCGACGATCACGGGCGAGCACGTCTGCGCTCCACTGCGCCTGGCCTGGTCGGCCATACCTCGTGGCGGCCGGATCTCTCAGCCAGGCCTGCGCGAAGCGCGCGACGAGTCGCTCCAACTCCTCGGGGTCGGTGGGAGGTGGGATCTTCGCCGTGCTCACGGGTTCCCACGACCGCCGAACAGGGGTGACAGCTCGCAGTGGAGTTCTTCGACGAAGCCGGCGAGCCCGGCGCCCTGCCCCCGGTCGCACAGAACCTCCAGGTCAGTTTCGGCGAGGCAGGCGATCTGTCGCTCATCCGTGGGACACAGGTCCCAGCAGACCTTCTTGGCGCTCTTCTTCGAGCTGACGGCACGATCACTGGCCCACAGCTCGTGCGGGTGGTCCGCTGGGGAGTAGCCGAGGTCCCTGCGCTGTGCCTCCAACCGCTGGGCTTCGTCGGTGCCGGGCTGCGGGACGAACCCCGCCAGCACCCAGGCCTCCATCTTGGGTACGGCGACGCCGACCGCGACGTGTCGGCGCCAGGGGTGGGTTGCACCCGCGTCCCAGCGACCGCGGAATTCGTCCCGCGCGGCCTTGATCTGCGGTGCGCGGCCGGTACCCGGCCGGTCTTCGTCTCGGAACAGGAGGACACCGTCGATGGGATCGTCGTCATGATGGACATGCGCGAGGAGCATCAGCGCCTTGCGAGCTGCGATGTGATCACCCCCGGTGGCACCATCGCGGCCACGGAAGCCGTCGAGGCGCACCCACCGCCGGTGGAGCCTCTTCACGTCCTTCCAGGCGAGGAAGTCCCACCCGCCCTCGATCCCCGTGTAGCGCCGCAGGGCGGTCCGATCCTCCTGGTCACCAAACCAGGGCGCATCCCGCTCGAACACGCGATCCGCCAGGGTGGCGAGGCGCGCCGGCTCCGAGGAGCCCTCGCACACCACCACGATGCGGATCATTCCTGGCCCCTCGCCGGCCGAGGCGATGCACGCCTCGGAGGATCCAGCACGCTCCACAGCTCTCCGGCCGACATGATCTCGCACCACTTCGGGTAGTCTGGGTTTTCGACCATCGGCTCGCAGGTGGACAGCCCTCGCTCGTCCGACCACAGCAGGCGCACCTCCGTGGGATCGAATTCGTCCAACAGGTAGGGAGAGTGCGTCGTCGCCAGCACCTGCAGCCCGGAGATCTGCCTCTGGAAGCCACGTATCTGCTGGATGAGCTCCGTCAGGGCGCGGGGATGGATGGCGCGCTCCAGATCGTCCAGCAGCACCAGCGCCGGGCGGCGGCTGGCCAGGAAGGCCGTGAACAGGCCGAGGCTGCGCAGCGTACCCTCGCTCACGCTGTGCGCGGGGATCCCGTCACCGACCTTCATGTCGAAGAGTAGCTCGAACCCCGAGACGACCTTGCGGCTCAGCTCGGGCGCGGCACCTGTGGGAGCGGTGAAGAGGGGCCGCTCGGTCCACTCGAGCTTCTCGAGCCTCGCAGGGCGGAACCGCAGGCGGGTGACGCCGGGGACGACGCACCGCAAGGCATCCTGAATCCGCTCGAATGTGTCCGGTTTGTTGAGGTTGAGGAACGCCAGGACAGCCGCCAGGTTGTCGCCGTTGGCGTGCAGGACTGGCTCCTCGTCACCCTCAATGTCGGCGGGCCGCCAGAGCTGGTCCTCGGCCAGGCGCAGGCTCTGGACGAGGGGAAACACATTCGCAGGCGAACCCCCTTCCTCCAAGGCGTTGGGCAGGCTCTTCCACCCCTCCTGGGCCGGCGCCTTCCAGCGAATGACGTTGCCGCGGCTCCGCGGAGGCGACGCAGGATCAGCCCCCGGCGTCTCGAAACGCAGCCTCCAATCCTTGCCCTCCTCCACTTTCCCGGCCGCTTCCAGGACGATCCCGTCCTTCGAACCCCTGGTCCGTAGCACCTCCGGGTGCATCCTGTCCGTCAGGATATCCCCCCCGCCGCTGCTGACCGCGCGCCCCAGCAGGTCCAGCGCCAGCAGCGCAGTGGACTTCCCCACGCCGTTCGGCCCGACCAGGACGGTGAAGTCGGAGAGCATGATGTCCGCCTTCGCGAACACGCGCAGGTTCTCGATGTGGATCTGGTCGATCATCGAACCTCCAGATCATGGCTCTATCTCCATCGGGGCCGCACTGAAAGCGGAGCCCGGGTGCACGGACGAACGCCGTGTCTCGGCCGTCAGCGTGACCGTGCTCGGCGTGGTCTTCTACGATGAGCGGCCCTCGCCCCCCGCGAACACCTCCCCCACCTCCGGCAGCTCCCCGAACCCGCCATGCCGGTTGGGCACCAGGAACATGTTCGAGGGGGAGAGCAAGTTCCGGCAGTGGGCGACCAGGTCGCCAATGGGCAGCGTCGTGACGGCTCCGCGGGTGCGCAGGCCCACGGGGCGGATGTGGCAGACCTTCCAGCCCCCGTCGTTGAGGGCACGCGCCTCGGGGCTGCGGGCCAGCACGCCGCGGTAGCGGGGCAGGCGCGCGGCCTCGGCCTTGCTGAGGGCGAAGACAACTGGCAGACGTCCGGACTCAAGGGCCTCGATCACCTCGTCCAGGCTCGGCTGCAGCCCCTGGATGGCGCAGGCGAGGGTCCAATGAGCCGGGGAGTTGTCCACGCAGACCACGGCGCGACCGGATCGGTGGCGATACTCGCTCCCGCGATCTCCGCTGCGGCGGACCAGCAAGGGACAGCGGGGGTCCTGGACCCAGGCCGCGATGAGCGTGTCCCAGTGGGCCTCGACCTCCGGGCTGGGTCGCGGGCGGGCGGGGGAGTCGCGCCACTGCCGCGCCAGGACTCGGAGGTGCTCACGGAGCTCCTCAGGCAGGCCGTGGGTGGTCGGGATCATGGCTTCCTCCTGTCCAGAATCAGGGCTGGCGTGGTGGCGCCGCTGCGGCCCGCTCGACCGCCTCCCGCAGGGTGGTGAACACGTCCTGCACGGCCCGTCGCTGCAGGGCCTCCAGCGCCAACGATCCTCGCTCCTGCTCTGTCCGCCACGTGATCCCCTCCGCGGAGGCGTTCAGCCATCCTAGACGCCGGCCATTCAGGACCAGCGGCTCCCGCACGTGCCACCCCTCCCTCCAGGTCGCCGCCCCCTGGCGCAGGTGGTGGAGCACGCGCAGGATCTCGGTATGGGACGCGTCTCCCCGCAGCAGGAAGACCGACTCGGCCAGGTCGAAGACCTCCAACGGGACGTACATCGGGCCCTGCGGCCCCCAGTCGTAGCCCTCGATGGCGGGCGCGATCTCCTGGCGGCCGCCGAGGGTGATCTTCCAATACTGGGCGCTCCTGCCCGCACGACCGCCCCCGAAGGTGGCCTCGTGGGAGACCCTGCTCCCCTTCACGAGCTCCCAGTCCACGATCCTCCAGAGCCAGCGCACGCGGGCCGTCGCGCCCCCCTGTGCCCGCTCGTAGGGGGCCAGGTGGGTCGGGTGGTGGGCCGCCAGCCGGAACTTCGCGGGGAGGTGATACCAGCCATCCTCCAGCATCTGGGCCAGCTGCGCCTGGCCGTATTTCAAGGGCGCGATCAAGACCGTCCCTGCGCGGCTCGGGGGCGGCAGGGCTGGGTAGGGAGGCCCCAACCGGTCCAGCCGGACGGCGCTGGCGTGGATCAGGCCCCCCAGCCACTGGCGCAGGAGCCGGCCCTGCCCTGGCACGAGCGGGATCGCGCCGACACCCATGCGCTCGAAGCCATGCCACGCCGAGGTGGGATCGGCGGCGTAGCGGTCCTCGCCCGGGTGGGGGAACAGGATCACGCCGCCGTAGACGCGCCGTTGCTTCCGTTCCGGATCCCCGACGGGGGTCAGCACCGCGTCGCGGTAGCGGTGGATGGCGTTCAGCGCGTCCTGGGGTGGGAGGGGCTTTCCCTTGTCCCACTGCAGGCGGTACTTCGCGTCCAGGACCAGCTGGAAATGGACCTCTCCGGCCCCGCGCGGCGCTGGGCGCCGCAGCTCCAGGAGCAGGTCGGGCTGATGGACGGCGCCCTCGGAGGCGTCGGAGGCGCGGTGCTGCGCCGTCAGGACGGTGCCGTCCGGGTAGCGCACGCCCCCCTGGAGGGAGGGACGATGGGCGGTGAGGGGGACCAGCGTGCCCTCGCCGTCGCCGATCAGCCGGGCCACCTCCTGCTCTACCCGCACCGCGCACCAGAGCTGGTAGACGTACCAGAGGTCTGCCAAGCCCATGCGGACATTCCCAGCTACAACCGAGAAGGCTAGCAGCGTCCTGCGGTACCAGGTGAGCAGGTCGCGGTAGCCGGGGCTCCGCTGGACCACGAGATCCGGGGCCTCGGGGCGGTCGGGCAGGTCCCGCAGGAAAGGCGCGTCCAGCCAGCGGCGCAGGGTGCGTTGGCGGGCGTCGATCAGCTCGCGCAGAACGGGGTCGTTCCAGGGTGGGGCCCCGCCCGTGTGGCGCCGGACCACCGCCAGCAGGCCAGCCAGGCTCCGCAGGGCGCGGGCGACGAAGCGGTTGGCGGGGGTGTCGAAGGTCGCCTCACGGTGCCCGTCCGGGAGCCTCGCGGGGAGCGACAAGGCGCCCACCTGCACGCGGCGGCCGCCGGACCGGGAGGCCGCGCGGCGGGTGCGTTCGTCTGGGCGTCGCAGGCGCTCCACGGGGCGCGCCACGGCGACGGTCGCCAGGCCGCTGTGGGGTTGGCGAGCGATCTGGCGGAGCGCGCTGTCGATCTTCTCGAAGAAGGCGTCGAAGATCCGGTAGCGCTCGGTCAGACCCAGCCCTGGGCGGGGTCTCAGGTCCCGGGCGATGGAGGTGCGCTCCAGCAGGCGCAGGACCTGGGGGATACGCTCGCTGCCCAGGTCAGAGAGCATCCGCTCGAAGTCGGAGCGGAAGCTGATCTTGGAGGGGAAGATCTCTAGCCGTACCGTGACCACGGGGAGGCGTTCGCGTCTGAACTCTAGATCCAGGAAGCCGACGCGGTCGCCCAGGTCCAGCGACCCTGCCAACACCCGGCCTCTGCCAGACGGGTCGCAGAGGGCCTCGCGGATCCGGGCGTCGGGGTGGTGCAGGGAGAGTGGCAGCCCGCCCTCGTCGTGCTCCCAGGCGACCTCCAGCGCCTTGGGCTCCCAGAAGAGCGGCCTCGTCAGGGACTGCTCTACCCGGTAGGGCGGCGCAGAGGCCCCGACCTGGCCGGCGCCCGGGACCACGGCCTGGAACGCCTCGCGGGCCTCGATGAGGATGGAGGAGGTGTCCTCCCCGGCCTCGGGGACATGATCACGCTCCGGCCAGCGCAGCCGGAGCGACCACTTCTCCGAGCTGACCGCGATCTCCTGCACGCTAGGACCAGAAGGCGGTGAAGCCCGCCTGCTCGAGGCGCGCCTTCATCTCGTCGATCTTGCGGAGGCAGCGCGGCAGCTCACGAGCGGCCAGCAGCTGGCGGACTTCGCCTAGCAGATCCCGGACCTCCTCCCCGCCCTGCAGCCGCGGGAGCACCTTGTGGTAGACAGCTAGATCCAGGGCTGCCGTCTGGCTGAGGAGGCCCTGCTCGGCGTTGTGGTGCAGGTAGAGGCAGATCTCATCGCGGGTGCGGTAGCCGACCTGCAGGGAGGCCTTGGCGAGCACGGTGTTCAGATCGACGAGCAGCTGGATCGCATCCTGGAAGCGGCTCTCTCTGCCCTTGTAGATCTCGGAGAGGGACAGGAAGGGAGCGTCCAGATCCGCGCCGCCGACGGGCAGCGGGTCGGGCCGCGGTCGCCGCTCGGGCACTACGAGCAGGTTCACTTCAACGAACTCCAGCGTCATGGCTCGATCCAGCACCTTCTTGGAGAAAGGGTGGGTGCTCTCGTCCATGTTGACGGTGCCGATGAAACAGACGTTGGAGGGGATGGAGAGGCCTGGACCGGCCAGGACGGTGCGCAGGCGGTGGGCCAAATCCTCGCCACAGCGGAAGGTCGTCTCGCGGTCAAGGTCCAGACCCAGGGGGTCGGTGATGACCTGGTCGCCCTTCCGGCGGCGGGTCTCCAGGATGCTCAGGAAGTCGGCGAAGTAGTGCTCGACGCGGGCCAGGTTCATCTCGTCCAGGATGATGAAGTAGGGCTTCGCGGGCTCCTGGATGGCGGCGACCAGGTGCGGCAGCAGCTTCCCGGGGACGAAGGCACCCTCGAGATCGCGGTAGCCAAGCAGCTCCGAGGGGTCGCTCCAGTCCGGGCGGACCGGGATCAGGTGAGCCGGGAAGCCGCAGGCCTCGGCGAAGCGCCGGGCCAGGATGGACTTGCCCGTGCCGGAGATGCCCGCCAGCAGCACGAAGGGCTTGGTGCGGACGGCCAGGTAGAAGTCCGCGACCTGATCCCTGGAGAAATCCAGCCCGTCGGCCTGGAGGGAGTCGTGGACATGCTCCACGATCTCCTTGCCCGTCCTCCCGCCGCCCTCGTGATCGGCGATGCGCTCCAGCAGCGCCGTCAGCTCCGCCATCGTGGTGGAATCGCCGAGGACGATGCGGAGGCGGCTGCCCTGGTTGGCGCCCTCGATCTGGCCGACGGCTCGGTGTACGGCCTGGACCGCCTTCAGAGGATCGGCCAGCAGCTCGGCCGCACCAAGCGCCATGTCCTCCAGGGGGACGAATTCCTTGCCGGTCGCGTGGTAGCCCACCTTCGAGATGGGGATGGGAGCTTCCGCCAGCCCCTTGAACAGCACGGTCATGCCCGGTCGGCGGTTCGACCCTCCGCCCATCGAGTTGACCACGATGGTCAACTGGCCGCCCTGCTCCTCTGGCCAGGCCTCACACTCCTTGAGGAAACGGTATCGCTTCATCGGCTCTCCACCGGCGAAGAAGGACTCCAACGCGATGCGATCGTCGGGCGTGACCGCGGCCGCCAGGCAGCGCTGCTGCAGAGGGCCACCATCCCCGCTCAGCCACCTCCAGATCAGTCCGTCGAAGTCGCCGATGTGGAAGTCTTCCTTCGGACTGGCCCACAGCCCGCGCCAGCACTTGTCGGCGACGGTGCGCTCATCGATGTGGCGCTCGGAGGCGAGGGCCTTGGTGGCGGTCTTACGCGCCTTCGCGACGGCGTCGGGCGTCGTCGGTTCGGCCGCGCGCACCCGCCGCAGGACCTCGATGACCTGTTCCAGTCGCGAGCTGAGGGGCATGGGTTCCCTGGGGTGGGGGGAGGCAAGGATGCACCGCGCGCCGCCGCGCGCCGTGGCGGAACTCTATGGGCGGCCGCGCGTCGAGGCGAGCCTGGGCCTGGGGTGAGGGCTGGGCTGCCTCCTGTGAGCGTCCCCGGGTCTTCATGCGCGTCTACGTGCGCGATATCGCGGTTTGCGCGAGAATTGAGTTGTATCAACGGGTTGGCGATGGTGGGCGATATCGCTCACGATGTGGCTCACGTTCTTCTTATCCCTTCCTACGCAGGGCGTTTTCGGGCGCGCGCCCCATCGTCTGGAGGCCCTGGCTCGAGGGGTGGTTGCCCCGTCCCTCTGACGGCCCCCTTGCCGGGCGTCTCTCGGGGTAGAATGCCCCCATGACCCTCCCCCAGTGCAAAGCCATCGTGACGTTCGGACGGGATGCCAAGGGCAACCGCTCCGGGCTCGTCGTCCCCCGCATCTGCCAGCGGGTCGCCACGCAGGGCGACTACTGCGGTCTGCACGCCAAGCAGGCTGGGCTCCACGACCTGTACCGCGAGTGCTTCGGGTACGGGTGGGAGTACAAGGTCAAGACCTACCTGGAGCGGCAGCACAGGGCGCGCGAGGAGGAGGGCAGGAAGGTCGCGGAGGGGATGGCGAAGGCGGCCAGGGAGCTCAAGCTCGACGGGCTCGAGTCGTTCTTGAGAATCAACCGCAGTGAGGTGGGGAGGCTTTGGGCTGAGGTGGGGGGGTAGCGGAAGGCTGCGAGTCCGGGCGAGAAAGGGCGGCAACCCCGGGAGCCTCAAGGGGACGAGAATTTCCTCCCAAGGGGAAACGGAGGCCCCTGGTCGGGCTATCGGAGGCGGAGAGTGCCCATGTCCCATCGCAAGATCAAACGCGAAGACGAACTCCGTTCCTTCCAGGCCGTCCAGGCCCACGAGTGGTACCAGCGGGAGGCCACTGGAACCCTCCAGGGCCGGAAGGCCGACGATCTGCGCCATCGTGCGCAGGAGATCGAAGGCAAGGGGTCTCCGGGGGAGGCCCACCAGATGTTCCGGGAGGCAGCCGAGTTGTTCGGCCCCGAGGACCGGGGCGCCGCGGCCGCAGCCGCCTGCTATGACCTCGGCGAGTCGCTGGCGCGGCATCGGGGGGGCTCGAAGGTCGAGAACCTCCAGGAGGCGGAGCGCTTGTTCCGTCGTGCGCTGGAGTCGTCGTCCAGGAAGCGTGACCCACTCCGGCTGGCGCTGACCCACGATGCGCTGGGTCGGGTCCTCCGGCGCCTGGCCAACCGGGCCGAGGGCGAGGAGGCCGATCGGTTGAGGAGGGAGGCCATCCGCCAGATCGCCCGCGCCTGCGAGATCGTGGAGGCCATCGGCCCCGTCGGGTGGTTGCCCGCGGGGGAGTACTACACCAACCTGGGCAATGCCCTCGGGCAGCATGGTGAGGTGGACGACGCCCTCCGAGCGCATGAACGCTCGCTCCAGTACATGCGGGCTGCCGGTGAGCACCGTGACCACCCCTTGATCGCCCTTCCGGCTTCCACGCGGGGGCGTTCCTGGCTGGCTCTCCCGCTGATGAACCTGGCCGCGGCCTTGTCTGATCGGGGCCGGCCCGCGGATCTCGATCGGGCGGCCGATCTCTGCAGGGAGGCCCAGAAGGACGGCGCACCGCCTGAGGTCATGCAGGCCCGCTTGCGCCTCGCGGAGATTGACCACCAGCGCGGTCGAGATGACCTGGCGGTGCAGTCCCTGGTATCGGTAGACGCACACATCCTTCCAGACGAGCACCTCGTCAGATTGGCTGACCTGATGCTGGCCTGCGGTGACGCCGCTCGCGCGGTGGCGACCGCCAGGCAGGGAATACTGAAGGCCATGGAGGCCCGCAGCGGGGCCCTGGCCGATCATCTCGCCGATCACGAAGCGGCGCGTGCGCAACGCTTCGGCGTGCTGGCCGCGCGTGCATGGATCGTCCAGGAAAAGCCTGTCGAGGCGTTTCTCGCCATCGAGAACGTCTCTGGGTTGCGGTACTACGACAGCGTGAGCCGGCAAGCGCGGACCATGCCGGAGGACCCGGTGGCCTGCGCTGTGGCCACCACGTTGCAGGCCCACTCACTCGTGGCCCAGCAACTCGACGAGGCGGCCAGCCGCATGGCCTACCTGCCCGAGCAGGCCCAACGTGAGACGCTGCGGGCCAAGCCGACCCTCATGACCGAGGCTCTCGCCCAGGTCGTACCGGTGGGGGGGAGCCCAGGCAGCCAGGAGGCCTCCACGTGGCTACGGGCGGATCTGGAGAGCGCCGCACAGCGGCCATCCCCAGTTGTGGCGCTTCGAGAGGCCGCTCAGCGTCACTTCCGCCGGCGGCAGGATCTCGATGCCGCTCTGAACGCTCGCGGTACCCCCATCGGAAAGCGGATGCCCTGGGATGACGAGATGTCTCCTGAGGTGCTGCGCTCATTACTGGCCGAGGAGCAGGGGAGTGCTTTCGTTCGGGTCCACCTGGCGGATGAAGTCGTCATCGCCGCGGTATGGCTGGAGGAGGGGCAGCTCACCGGGCGGGCCGAGCGCCGGGAGATGCCGGATGGGCTGCTGCTCCAGATCCTGGCCACCGTTGCCCAGGAGGAGGGGCAGGCTGCTCGCACCGCGCTCGACTGGGGGCTGCTCAGCCCCACACTGGACCTCACCAAGCTGGTCCCAGACGACATTCAGCACCTTGTCATCTTGCCCTCGCTGGCTGCCTCCCTGGTTCCCTGGGCGGGCATTGGCGAGGGCGCGCCACTTGTCCACCGCTTCGACGCCCTTAGCATCCTGCCCTGCCTGCTCCCCCTGTGGATGCGTCAGGTCTATGTGCCTGTGCGCGAGGGCACCCTGACTGTGGCGCCCACCGATCACCCTGGCGGAATCGCGACGCGTTTCCACGACGCAGCGCTGAAGGTGGAGCTTCGGGGAGAGACTCGCCTCCTGGGGGAACGCGCTACCGCCGAGTTGCTGGCCGAGCACGTCGGTTCTGCAGACGTCGTCACCTTCTACGCCCACGGTCAGGGCGGCCAGGGGGTGCTCCCTGGCGTTCTGCTGGTGGACGGGCTCTTCGCGCCGCACGAGGAAGACCTCACCTGGTATGGCTTGGAGCGCGTGGAGCTCTGGGCCTGCCAGAGCGGCGTGAACCTGCCGGACGACCCATTGATTCCGTACGTGGATGACGCCTTCAGGCTGGACATCCGCTTCCACCGGGCGGGCGTCCGCAGCACCATCGGCACCCTCTGGAGTGTGCCGGACTTCGTCACGGGGTGCGTCGTCGCGCGGTTCCGGCGGGCACTCCTGGAGGGCCGCCTCGCCCCTTGTGCGCTGGCAGACGCCCAGCGGTGGTGGCTGGACGAGGGGGTTCCCAGGCTCGTCTCCCTGTTGCATGAGGTGCCGGAGGAGGAGGCGGTCAGCGCCTTCTTCAAGGCCCTCGGGACGGAGCTTCCTTCTGGGCTGTGCCTGGGCGGTGTCCTGGGGCCGCTGCCGGCAGACGGTCGGCTTCCGAAAACCGAGATCGACGCTCTGCAGAGGCAGCTCTCGCGTCCGGAGTCCTGGGCCGGGTACCGCTTCGTGGGGGTCGCGGAGCGTCGCCCGGTAGTGGTCGGACGCTTCGAACTTCCCCCGCTCACAGCGGATCAGGAGAAGGAGGTCCGCCGCATCGTCGAGGGGCCACCCCCTGACAGGAAGGACATCGACCAGTGGCAGGCCGAGGAATTGGCTGCGGCCAAAGGCGCTGTGGATGGTCGCTCCCCGAGCCCCACCGAGGCCATACGGGTGGCCCGCCTCTTCGCAGATCTTCGGCGCTCAGCCCCCCGCCACAACCTCCTCCGGGGGCTGGCCTGGCTGCATGAGGCCCTCTCTGCCCCGGTCCTGGAGGCGGAGGAGCGGACACGCCTTTGTGTCGAGGCGGCCTGGATGTGGCTCGAGGTGGCAAGGCGCGACACGACGGACGAGCGCCTGTTCGGCCTGCTGCCCAGCGACCCGGTGGCCGCGCAGCGTGCCTTCGGACTGGTGAAGGACCTCGCGCCCTCCCCCGATGTGGTGGTTCTGAAAGCTTGGTTCGAGATCCTGGGCGCCACTGGACGCGAGATCCCGGACATCGCAATGCACGTCTGGAAGGACGTCCGGGACGAAGCGATCCGCGCCACTGAAGATGCCTATGCGGACCTCCGCCGATGTCGTGCTGTTCTGGAACTGGCTCTCTGCTGCCGTGTGATCCCCACAGACGCGGGGGGAGTCGCGCAGCAGGACCTGTCCGAGACCCGAACGCTCGATGCCTCGTGCAGGTTCGCGTTCCACCGATGGGAGCTCACGCGAACGGTGGTGCTGCGGCGCCTCGACCTGGCCGGGGGGGACCGTTTTGACCCGCAGTTCCTGCCCCACCGCGATGTGTCCCGCGGCATCGAGCTCCGGGTAGGCGGGCGCGACGATACCTACCCGAACTGGGCCAGCGTCCAGCGAGAGCTGAACAACAGCCTCGCACTCCTCGAGTACCACTACTGGGGCGAGCCGGCGGACGCGGACGGCACCTCCTGGAAGACCACCGGCGTGCCCACGCGAGCCTGGTTGTTCGGCGGCGGAGCCTTTCTCGCCGGCCAGATCCGCATCGGCTCTTCTTCCGGGCGAGCCCGACACCACCTAGCCTGCCTCCAACTAGGCGCAGACCTGCGCATCGGCCCCCTGAACACCTGGGCGCGCACGATGGGCGCTACGAAGGGACGGTCCCTCGCAGAGTTGGGCTCAAAGGTCTGGGCTATCGAGCACATGCTGGGCTTCCTGTCGGATGCCGCTGCCCTCCTGAGCCTCACCGACCGGGGTGTACCTCTTTCGGCTCCGCGTGCCGAGTTCGACCCGTTCGCGAGGTCCGTGAGGGAGCTCCAGGCCGCAGCGTATTCCTCTCCACTTGGAGGGACTGGGTGGCTGGTCGCCAACAGCGTGGAGGACTGGTTCCAACACGAAGCGAACGGTCGCACGGCGGCCTTCGGGCTCGAGCAGGTCGTTTCCAGTCTGCAGGCGAGTGTGTCGTCATCATGGAATTTCTTGCAGAGGTTCTCGGATGGTGACCTTCGGGAGGAGATCGCCGATCGCGAAACCGCCCAGGGGTTCGACGCGTTGTGTAAGGCCCTCGCGCCAGGGGCAGAGATCCAGGACATGGAAGAGGAACTGCGCGATCTTCCCGCGTACTGCGCGATCTTGGGCCTGACCGTCACCCCCCGCGGGGAACTCGTGGCCATCTCGCTCTGGCGCGATGATGAGGAACTGCGCGAGCGCTGCTTCGTCTCCGATTTCGGGGTTGGCCTGATGGCTGCCGCGATGCTGGCCGAGTTGATCAAGCCCATCCGGGAGGACTCCTCTGAGGCGCGAGGGCGGGCTGGCGGCCGGGTTGAGGGATGGTCGCGGCTCGTGTCACAACTCGATCCCATCCTTCAGGAGGTCCTCGGTCCCTGCGCCGACCGATCGCGCCACCTGCGCGTGTTCGCCCCAGGCGCGCTGCGCAGCCTGCCATTCCTGGGCCTCACACTGCGTGGCGCCCCGCTCTTCACCCTCTTCGGGTCGATCTCCCACCTGCCTTCCCTTGGCTTCGATCGGCGTGTCCCCATCGGTGGTGAGGCCCACCCCTACACCGTCTGTACCTTGGCCTCGGGTCACGACCACGGAGAGACCCGTTTTGGTGAGGCGGCCATCGGCACGCTGCGGCGGTGGTTCCCACCGGAGATTCGGGCCGAGGCTGGGCGGCCGGAGGGTGCGGACATCTTCGAGGCTACGGCTGTCGAGGCCGCCAGCGAGCGTGCCGAGGTCATCCGCTTCTACGGCGTGGGTCACGGCTATGCCCTCAACCCCTCGACCGTCGGGCTGCTCCTGCCTGGGCCTCGGACTCTCATGCTCGCGAACCTCCGTCGCCTGGTCCTGCCCCGGACCCGCGCAGTGGAGATCTGGGCCTCCCTCGGTGGGTCCGCTGAGATGCTGACCACACTGGCCTTCGACGGCGACCGCCTTCCCTCGTTCGTGCGCTCCTTCCTCATGCAGGGTGCCGCGGGAGTCCTCGACCTCGCCTGGCCGGTGCACGACCTCGTGAAGGCCATGGTGGCCGAGTGCTTCGGCGCCACCCGGCGGCTGGGCTCCCAGTGGGAGCCCTTCGCCCTGGCCCGGGCGGTGGAGTACGTCGGGCGGATGCTGGTGAGGTGGAAGTTGGAGGCGTCAGGCTTCGCCACCAAGGAGCAGGCACTCGGGGTCCTCGACCGCGTCCGGATGGGTGCGGCAGCGGAAGCGGGGTTGGACCCGCGTGCCGTGATCCCCTTCGCTCCGCTCGCGGACGCCCCCTCGCTCGGGGCCACGGTGGAAGAGATGGTCGCCGAGGTGTGCGACCCGGTGCATCTGGCGGCGTTCCGCTGGTGGGGGGCGTGATGGGCGACACCTGCTGGAATCATGCGGGATGACGGTGTAGGACTTTTCACACCTCGAGGGGGAAACCGTGACCCCCAGACGGCCTATTGGGAGCGGAGGTAGCCCATGTCGCGACTTCGCATCACCGCCGCTGATGAACGCCGCTCTGCGGAGGCCCTCGCGGCCCACGACCGGTACCAACGGGAGATGCTCGCCACCCTGGCGGGCCGGGAGTCGAACGAGCTGCGCGAGCGCGCGCATCCGCTCGTAGCGCGCGGGCACCGAGAGTCAGCCCACGCCCTCTACCAGGAGGCGTTTGCGCTGTTCGGTCCCGGGGACCAGGGAGCTGCGGCCGCCGCAGCGGCGTACGATCTCGGGGAGTCCTTCGCCCAGCTCCGCGGCGGCTCCCGCATGGAGAACCTGCGTGAGGCCGAGCGACTTCTGCGCCTCTCACTGGCGTCTCCCTTCCGCCAGCGCGATCCGTTTCGGATCGCCCTGACTCGCGATGCGCTGGGTCGGGTCCAACGCCACCTCGCGAAGCGCTTCGCCGGCCCTGAGGCGCACCGGCTCCTGGGCGAGGGTATCCGCGAGATCGCGCGGGCATGCGAGATCATGGAGGCCATCGGCCCGGCGGGTTGGCTTCGAGCGGGGGAGTTCTACACCAACCTCGGCAACGCACTTCTGCAGGACGACCTGTCCGACGAGGCGGTCCAGGCCCACGAATTCTCCCTGCGGTACCTGCGGGCGGTCGAGGAGTACCGCGATCACTGGGCCATCGCGCCGGGCGTCGCGGTCCGAAACGTCTGGCGGTTGGGGCTGCCTCTGCTGAACCTCGCCGGTGCGCTCGGCCGTCGCAACGAACCTGGTGATGCCGATCGCGCCCTCCGGCTGTGCGAGGAGGCCGCAGCGGTGGGCACGCCCCAGGAAATCGCGCAAGCCCGGGTCTCCATGGCCAACCTCGAGCGGGCTCGCGGGCACGTGGACCGTGCCCGGAGGGCAGCGAAGAGCGTTGAACTGGCCTTCCTCGCCGAGGCGTTCTGGCCCGATCTATCGCGACTCTTCCTCTCCCTGGGCCTGCCTGCGGAGGCGGTCGCGGTGGCCCGCGCGGGACGGAAGCAGGCGGTGGAGGAGCGCCGGAATGCCCTGGCGGATCACTTGGCCGATCACGCCGCGGCCCGCGCCCAACGGTTCGGGGTGCTCGCGGCGCGGGGCTGGATCGACCAGGGAGATCCCATCGCGGCCTTCCTTGAGATCGAGAACGTCTCTGGCCTGCGGTACTACGACCGGATGAGCGCCCAGGCGCGAACCCCGCCCGCGGATCGCGTGGCCCGAGAGGTCGCCTCAGTGCTCCACCAGCACGGGATCGTGGCGAAGGACCTCGACGAAACGGCGAGCCGGATTTCGTACCTCCGCGAGGAGGACCAGCGCACGTTCCTGGCAGAGCGCAGGCAGGATCTTGAGCACGCTATCGCCCAGCCCGCGGCGAACGGCTTTCCCGCGCGTGGTGTTGCGGTGGTCCGACTCGCGGTCGAGTCCCTCGCACGGGCCGCCGGGGCGCCTTCGCCGGTGACCGCACTCCGAGAGGCGGCGGCGTGGCACCTGCGGCGCCGTCAGGACCTCGAGACCGCCCTCCAGGCCCGCGGTACTCCTGCGGCCCAGAAGGCACCCTGGGATGCCGAGATGTCCCCCGCGGCCCTGCGGGAGGTGCTGGCCGAGGAGCCAGGCAGGGTGGCGCTGCGCGTCCACCTCGCGGACGAGCTGACGCTCGCGGTGGTCTGGGTCGAGGACGGCGCGCTGGTCGGACGAAGCTCCCGCCGCCCGCTCCCCGAGGGGATGGTGCAACGGCTGACGGCGGGCGTCACGGCCCTCACAGGGAGCGACGCCCCGGCATCTTCCGAGCCCGAGCTGGACTGGGGCGAGGTGCTTGCCTTCCTCGACCCCGCGGATCTGCTACCCCCGGATGTCCGCCACCTCGTCATTCTGCCCTCCCTGCTCGCGGCGTTGGTCCCCTGGGCTGCGGTCGGAGTGGGTGTGCCGCTGGTCCAGCGGGTGGGCGCCATCAGCGTCATGCCCTGCCTCATGCCCATGTGGGCCTGTCAGGCACGTTCGCCCGCCCGAGGGGGGGTTCTGAGCGTCTCTCCTGGTGACCTGCCCGGAGCGACGGCGACCCGGTTCCACGGCGCGGCTTTTTCGGTGGCGCTGCAGGGCGAGACGAGGCTCCTCGGCGCCGAGGCCACGGGTCAGACCCTGGACGAGCGCGCCCGCGATGCGGATGTGGTGGTCTTCTACACCCACGGACAGGGCGGACGGATCCCGGAGCCGGGGTTGCTCCTGGCGGACACGGTCTACGCGCCGGATGCGACGGACAGGGTCTGGTGGGGGGTCGAGCGGGTCGAGCTGTGGGCCTGCCAGACGGGCATCAACCTACCCGACGAGCCCCTCATCCCCTTCGTGGATGACGCCTTCGGGCTGGACATCGACTTCCACGCGGCGGGCGCCCGCAGCACCATCGGGACCCTGTGGAGCGTGCCCGATTTCATCACGGGCTGCCTCGTGGCCCGCTTCCGGCGGGCGTTGAACGACGGCTCGCCTGCCCCCGTGGCCCTGGCCGAGGCTCAGCGCTGGTGGCTCAGCCAGGGTGTGCCCACCCTCGTCGCGCTCCTCCGGGAGCGGCCCGAGGCCGAGGCCGTGCAGGCCTTCCTCGGAACCCTGGGGGTCGAGGCACCTGTCGACGCCGCGCTCGGCGGCGTCCTGGGGCCGTTGCCGGCCGATGGGAGGCTCCCTCCGGCGGCGGTCGAGGAGGCCGAGCGTCGCCTGACCCGTCCCGAAGCCTGGGCGGGCTACCGCTTCGTGGGTGCGGCGGAGCGCCGCCCGCGCGAGGTCGGGCTCCCCGACCGCCTGCCGCTGTCGGCCGTCGAGGACCGCGAGGTCCAGCGCATCCTCGACGCGCCTCCCCCGGAGTCGAAGGATATCGACGCCTGGCTTGACGACGAGTTGGATGCCCTCCACGCGACTATGGCAGGACGTGAGCCTACGCCGGATGAGGCCCTGCGCGCGGCGCGGCTCTACGCGGATCGCCGGTACGCGAGCCCCCGCCACAACCACCTGCGAGGGCTCGCCTGGCTGCACGAGGCGCTGGCGGCGCCGGTCCTGGAGGCCGAGGACCGCGTGAAGTTGCGGGTCGAGGCGGCCTGGATGTGGGTCGAGATCGCCCGGCGGGACACGCCCGAGGAGCGCTTCCTCGACGTGTACCCGTCGGATACTGTAGCCGCTGCCCGCGCGGCGGCGCTGGCGACGGATCTAGGTGAGGGCCCCGACGTGATCGTGTTGGCGGCCTGGATCGACCTCCTTGGGGGACGGCGGGGCAAGGTGGAGGCCAGGGCCCGGCGCCACTGGGAGCGCGCCCGCGCCAGCGCCAACCTCGACACGGGCGATGCCTACGCCGATCTGCGTCGCAACCGCGCGGTGCTGGAGCTGGCGCTGTGCCTCGACCCGGTCCCGCCGGAGGCTCGCGTGATCGCGGTCGCCGACCCGGTGGGCGACGACAGCATCGAGGTCCAGACCGCCCTGCACCGTTGGGACGTGGCCCGTACCGCGGTGCTCCAGCGGCTGGGCATCCCCTGGCACGGTTCCTTCGACTTCGACTACCTGCCACAGCGGGATCTGCCCCGCGCCGTGGGGCTTCGCAGCTACGGCCGGAACGCCGCGGATCCGGACTGGGACGAGGTGGTCGAGGCGCAGAACAAGGGGCCCTCCTTGCTGGAGTACTACTATTGGGGAACGCCGTCCGGGGACCGGGGCGCGCTCTGGGAGAGCACCGGATCGCCGTCGCGCGCCTGGACCTTTGCGGGGGGAGCCTTCCTGCTGAGCCGAGTGCTCCTCGGCCCCTCCGCCGGCCGCGTCCCGCACTTCTTTTCCTGTCTCCAGCTCGGCGCAGACCTGCGGGTGGCGCCGCTCTGCGGATGGGCGCGCACGATGGGGAGCGTGGACGTGGACACGGTGGGGCGGTTCGGGCACGACGTCTGGGCCGTGGACCACCTGCTCGGCTTCCTGTCGGACGCGGCCGCGCTCCCGGGGGTGTCCCGCGAAGGAGGGCAGAGCGCCGCCCCACCGTGGGATCTCGATCCGTTCCAGCGCACTCCGGCCGACCTGCGCGCAGCGGCCACAGAAGCGCCCATCGGCTTGACGGGGTGGCTCGTAGCGACCAGCATCGAGGACTGGTTCGACGTGCCCCTCGTCGGGCGCACCGCGGCGTTCCAGGTCGAGCGCCTGGTGTCCCGGTTGCTGCAGCACATCCAGGGGCAGTGGCGGTCGCTTGGGCAGGCCACGGGCGCTATGATCCGCGAGAAGGGGGATTTGGCCCCGCTCGCCCACGCTCGCGACCGGATGTTCGATTTCCTCGATCCTGACGCCGAGATCCGTACTCTGGAGTTCCGGCTACGCGAGCTTCCGGAGGGCCTCGTCGTGCTCGGGCTCATGGTGGCCTGGGGCGGCCAACTCCTGGCCATGTCGCTGTGGCGGGAGGGTGGCGAACTGCGCGAGCGTGTCCATGTCAGCGAGCCCGGCGACGGTGCGCGGCTTGCGGTCAGGCTGGCTGAGATCCTCCGTCCACTGCCCGAAGACGTCTTCCCCGAGCGCGGTCGGGCCGGCCCACGAGCCGCAGCCTGGACACAGCTCACGATGTCACTCGATCCGATCTTGCAGGAGGTACTCGGCCCTTGTGCCTCGCCTCAGCGCCACCTGCAGGTCTTCGCCCCCGGCGCGCTGCGCAGCTTGCCCGCCCTGGGCCTCACCCTGGGCGGAGAGCCACTCCATGCCTGCTTCGCGTCCATCTCGCACCTGCCCTCCCTTGGCTTCGAGCGCCGCGCCACGGGCGACCCGACCACCCATACCTTCACCGTCTGTACGCTGGCCCCCGAGCGCGAGGACGGCGAAACCCGCTTCGGTGAGGCCGCCATCGGCAGCCTGCGGCGGTGGTTCCCACCCGAGGTCCGAGCGGAGGTCCTGCAGCCAGAGGGGCCTGACATCGTCGAGGTGGAGGCGATGGAGGCGGTGCGCGAGCGGGCCCAGGTCGTCCGGTTCTACGGAGTCGGCCACCCCAGCGCCCGGAACCCGGCAACCGTCGGCCTGCGCCTGCCTGGGGGGCGCACCCTCGGGCTGCCCCACACACGCCGGACCTGCCTGCCGAACGCTCGTGCCGTCGAGCTCTGGGCGAGCGTGGGCAGCGGGGCTGAGATGCTGACGACCCTGGCTTTCGACGGGGACCACCTCCCCGCGCTGTCGCGCTCCTTCCTGATGAACGGGGCGGCCGGCGTGCTCGATCTCGCCTGGCCGGCCCACGATCTGGTCAAGGCCCTGGTGGCCGAGTGCTTCGGCGCCATCCGGCGCACGGGCCCATTGTGGGAGCCTTTCGCCCTCGCCCAGGCGGTGCATTGGGTCCGGCAGACGTTGGCTGTGTGGCGGTCGCATGCTCCCCGCTTCGCCACGAAGGCCGACGCCCTGCACGTCCTCGACCTCGTGCGGAGGAAGGCAGCCGCGGAGGCCGGGCTCGACCCCCACGCCGTGATCCCCTTCGCCCCCCTCTCTGACGCCCCCTCCCTGGGCGAGACGGTCGAGGAAATGATCGCCGAGGTGTGCCACCCGGTCCACCTAGCTGCCTTCCGCTGGTGGGGTGCCTGATGGAGTATGAGCTGATCTCCGACTGGAGCCTGGAGGGGCGGCGCAGGCTGGCCGCGGAGCGTGAGCACGAGATCCTGCTTCTGCTCGAGACCGCCTTCACCGAGTTCCTCGACCAGCCAGGCACTTCGCTGCACGCCTACGGTTTTCGCGGGGACGATCCCGTGATGGAGGCCGCGCGCTGGGCCCTCGCCCGCTTCCGCGACGGCGATCTCGACCCGGCTCTCCTGCGCCCGAGGGACCGAAGCTTCCTGCTGTTCACCCGCTCGCGGTTCTGGCTGCTGCAGCGGGTCGGCGAACGAGCCGGCCGCCGCATCCGCGCAGAGGAGCGGCGCCGAGCCGAGGGAGAGGATGATCCTGGCAGAGTCGCCGCGCCCGCACGAGATCCCACCTCCGCTTCCGACACCGCCATCGCAGTGGCCCGCGCCGCTCGCGAGCTCGCAAAGCGCACCTGCCCGACCCTCCTCCAGTACTGGCTCTCCGGCAGCGTCCGGTTGCGCTCGAGGTGGTTTGGCTGGGCCCCCGAGGTCCAGGCTCTTCCCGAAGGACCCTCGGCCAAGGCCCACTCCTTTTACACGGCCGATGCCCTGTTCCGCTTCGCCACCCTGTTCGCCCGCCTGCTGCCCCACGACGCCAGCGTGGCCCTCCAGGCCTGCGTGGCGACCTGGTTCACCCCCTGCACCGACAGCCCCCCCTTCCGCGTGCCCGAAGCGGTGGTGGCGAAGCGCCTGGAGCTCGCCTCGGCCCGCGCGGCACAGCACGAGCGCCACGCGGGCCTGGTGGAGCTGATCACGCGAGTGCTCGCCGCCGCCGAGGCCACGGTCGGGCAGCTCGACGCCGACGGTGCCGTGCTGCGCGCTAGCCTGCGCGCCGGGCTCCTGCACGCCTACAAGATCGACGACCGCACGTTGGCCGGGCGCCTCGCCGTCCTGCCCAGGGAGGTCTGATGCCGCGCGAACCCATGGACCTGGACATCCTGCTGGACGGTGGCGGCGAGGACACCGATTGGCTCGCATTGGTGCGCGATCCAGACGCCGAAGCGGCCTGGCAGGACGCCCTCCGCCGTCGCCGCACAGTGGACGAGGTCGCAGCTCTGAGCCTGGGGCGCCCCTGGTTGGCTCGGCGCCTGCTCGCGCTCGGTCGGATGCTGCGCCGGTCCCAGGCTGCGCTCTCGACGGCGCCTGCCCTGGTGCTGAAGCCGTCGGTGCTGACCATGGCGCTGGAGCCCGGATCCCTTCAGGCCAAGTTGGAGGTCTCCTGGGGCCAGCGCTTGGTGCGATGCGCGCGACTGGGTGAGGTCATCTACATCTCGGCCCCGGAGGGGGGGCAGGTCTGGTACAGCACCGCCGCCGGCGAGGGCCTCCTGACGAGCGTAGGCTGGGAGGTCCAGGAGGGCGACCTGCCGTTGCTCCTGGTGGTGGTGGAGGGGCGGGCGTCCTCCTTCACCGAGGCCCTAGCGCAGGCCCCCACCGCGGCGGTCTGCGTCGTGGTCCCCGAGGGGGAAAACGGCCCCGTCTGACGTGCCTATCGGATCTGGATGGCGGCACTCCGCGGCCACCAGGGAGCTCCGATGAGGCTTGAATCCGTCAACTTCCACCTGCACAAGCGCTGCGACAGTCGCTGCGATTTCTGCTTCGCCACCTTCCGCGACGTGACCGGCCAGCTCACGCCGGATGAAGCGCGCTGCCTGCTCGACACCCTGCGCGCCGCCGGCGTCGAGAAGCTCAACTTCGCTGGGGGTGAGCCGACCCTCCACCCCTACCTGGGCGGGCTGCTCGCCCATGCCCGAGCGCTCGGCTTCACCACCAGCATCGTGACCAACGGCGCGCGCCTGGCTGCGCTACTCGACCAGCACGCCGGACTTCTGGACTGGGTGGGGCTCTCCGCGGACAGCGGGGACGAGGCCACCCAGCTCGCCCTCGGCCGAGGCCACGGCGACCACGTCGCGCGGACCCTGCGCCACGCCGACCTCCTGCGCCTGGCGGGCGTCAAGGTCAAGCTCAACACCGTGGTCAACGCACTCAACTGGCGCGAGGACATGGGCGCCTTCGTGCGGCGCGTGCACCCGGCCCGCTGGAAGGTCTTCCAGGCCCTGCCCATGCGCGGACAGAACGAGGACGCCATCGACCCGCTCCTCATCGGTCCTGCCGAAGTGGCTGCGTTCACAGAGCGCCACGCCGTCCTCGCCGCCGACGGCTTCGCCCCCGTGGTGGAGGACAACGACGCCATGACGGGCTCCTACGCCATGATCGACCCGCTCGGCCGCTTCTTCGGGAACAACACCGGCGCGCACGTCTACAGCGACCCGATCCTCGAGGTAGGTGTCGGCGTCGCCCTGGACCAGGTGGGCTACTCCCGCGATAAGTACCTGGCGCGCGGGGGGAGGTACGCATGGTAGGCGTTTCCTCCCGCCCTCGGATCGCCGTCTTCGGCGGCGACGCCCGCCAGGCCGCGAAGTGGTCCAGTCTGGGCGAGCCGGTGTTCTTCTGCGGCCGGCGCCACGGCGGCAACGGCGAGCTCAGGCGCCTTGAGAGCGCCCTGCGGGCCGGGCGCCTGGACCGCGTGGTGATCCTGGCGAGGTGGAACGGGCACTCGGCGACGGTGCGGGTGCGACGGCTCTGCCGGCTGCGAGGGGTGCCGGTGGTGGTGGTGCCGTGAGGTGGTGGTCTACGCCCGCTTCACCTGAACATCGACGTGAGTGAACAAGCCGGTGTGGTCGAGCCAGCCGTCGGGGCCGAAGATGGGGGAAGGACCGCCGTTCGGGAGAAGGTGATTCGAATCGCCTGTTCATCCTCCACCGTACAGTCCGCAGAATCCGTGGGCTTGTCGCTCCGCGCCAGATGGAACGTCACCCTGGCCGCGCCACTACCTTCGGCATCGAAGCTGACCGCGACGCACGGGCGCCGGGTGTGCGCGGGGCGGAGGTTGCTCCCGTGGGACGGCGGGGGTGCCCCCCGCTGGAGGCGAGCCCGGCCAGGAAGCGGCCGAGTCGTCCAGGCCGCCGCCTTAGGCGATGGGCTCCAACCCCTCTGGCCTGCCCGCCTGGGGCCTCGCGGTCAGCAGCGCCAGCCGGGTGGGCTGCAGGCCGCTGATGGGCGCCTCCAGCCTGCGCCAGAAGCCGGCGCCGTCCGTGACGCCCAGTCTGGTGGCGACCTGCTCGGCGGCGATGAGCACATCGTCGGGGTCGCCCGACTTGAGCTCCAGCGTGACGCGCTCGACCCTGTTCTTCGACAGGCGGGCGACCTCGCGCCGGCAGGCCGCGACGCCCACGAGCAGGAGGCCGTCCAGGGAGGTGGGGCTCGGCAGCTCGCTCGGCCCACCGACTGCCCAGGAAGCCATGGTGTCCCCACTACGCAGACAAGACGTCCCTCAGCGGCGGGTGAGCGCAGCATCTCGGCGTTCGCGGTGGGCATAGTTCCTGCGCTCTTTCCCTGAGGGACTAGCTCCGGCTCGCGGGCCCTGCGTTTACACACTCCTGGCACACTAGCCCGCCATTCTCCCCCCCAGGTACCCAATGTCCCCAAAGGAAAATGACCACCCCCGTAGCACCCATCAAGAAGTACCAGGAAGCTGCGAAGCTGAATGCTCGTCAACTCGGTGCAGGGCCACGGGCACTCTTCCGGCACACGCCGTCCCTTTCCACATTCCTTCCACTTAGCCCCGCGCCGCTGACCAAGACCAGCAAGGTGGACAAGGTGAAAAACACGGCCAACAAGGCCATTGTTGATATTGCCGGTTATTCCTGCACATCTGTTAATCCGGGTGTCGCTGGTTCAAGTCCAGCAGCGGGAGCCATTCCATAGGCTGGCCTAGCCGTGGCCCGCCGGTAAACGCATCCAGTCGCCCTGCTTCGGGTTCCCCGAGCAGGGCGATTCGGATCGTGGAACCCGTGACCTCCACGGCGTCCAGGAGGTAGGCCAACAGGTCGCTCTGCTGCAAGGCGTCGAGCTGGTCGTAGACCTCCCTGAACCGCAGCAGGGTGGCCCTGTAGGTCTGCACCGACAAGCGGGACGAGCGGATGCTGGCGACCTCTGCCTCCAGCCTGGCGATCAGACCCTCGGCAGCCTGAGCCTGGGCTTCGAGATCCTTCGCCTTCTCCCAGAACGACTGCGGCACCATCCCTGTAGGGGCGGCAAGCAGACGCTCCACCAGGGCTTGATGCTCAGAGTGAAGCCTCGACACCTGGGCCCTGGCGACCGCCAGCTCCTTCTCCTTGGCGGGAACGCCATCCTCGATCCGCTGGTTCGCCTTCTCCACCAGCCTTGCGAGGAGGTCGGGATCGTCGGCCAGGCGGTGGAGCCGGTCGAGGATGGCCTGCTCCACCTTCTCGGCGGAGATGCCTGCACTCATCGTGCAGGCGTCAGGCCTCTTGCCCGGGTGCCGGTAGTAGAAGTATCGACGCTTTGTGCCGTCTGCGAGCCTCTTCGGCACGCTGGCACCCTCCAGGTGGACACCGCAGTCCCCGCACCGGATGATCCCGGTGAGGACATAGTCATGCCTTTTCGGGCCGATGGTGTTCGCGGTTCGTGCCCTGTTCTCGGCTAGCAATTCCCCTGCCCGCTCGAACGTCTCGACATCGATGATCGGCTCCCAGGCGGTGGTGGGTACCTGGTAGTACCTGTCTCCCTCTGGGAGGGCGATGGCCTCGTCATCGGGGAGATCCCTGTTCGCCCTGTTGACCTCCTTCATGCCGACGTACACGGGGTTCTTCAGGATGTGGGAGAGAGCCGACCAGGTGAGGTGCTTCCCCTTGTGGTGCTTGTCACGGCGGGAGACGCGATCTCTCCTCCGAAGGCCAGCATCGGCCAGTCGTCGGCAGGTCTCCGCCAGGGAGCCGGTTTCCAGGTAGACCCGGTAGGCTTCACCGATGACCAGGGCCTCATCTTCGACTACTCGGAGGTGACCGGAGACACCCGGCACAGGTTCGTACCCCATCGGGATGGGGCCGCCGTTCCAGAGGCCCCGCTGAGCTCGATCCCTCATCGCCAGCCTTGTCCTGATGGAGGTGGTCTCCCGTTCGAACTGGGCCAGGGCCATCAAGATGATGATGATGAGGTTGCCCTGGGGGCTGCTGGTGTCGAACCGCTCTCGCAGGGACACGAACTGCACGCCATGGGCGTCAAGCAGCCGGGCAAAGACCAGGAAGTCGGATACCGATCTGGAGATCCTGGAGAGTTCTGAGAACACCAACAGCGAGATCCGGCCTGCCCGGACGTCACGCACAAGGCGCTGGAATTCTGGGCGTGCGGTGTCTTTGCCGCTGAACCCCTCCTCCCGGTAGAGCCGGAGGTTCTCGACGACCGCCGCGTCGTGCCCAACGCTAGCCAGGTACTGCTTGCAGCGGTGGATCTGGTTGTCGAGGGAGCCCTCGTGCTGGCGGGCCTGCTCCTCGGTGGAGACACGGGTGTAGACGGCAACCCGTCCGAGCAGGCCCTTGCCGTTGGAGGTCACTTCGCCTCCCCGGGGGCCGCAGTGCCCAGTCGGAACAGCACCGGCAATTCCCGACCATCTTCGTGGTCGTCAGGCAGCCGGTGCTCTGTTTCGCACTGGATGACCCGCTCACGGGCGAGGAGACGGAGGACACCCTCTGCCAGGATGTCGGCTGCACGGTCACGGCGTTCTTCGGTTGTCATCGTCAGGATCTCGTGATGGCGGCCAGCAGCACCTCGACTGGCCTTGTTGCCTCCCCTGCTCGGGGTGGTGGACATGATGCTCTCCGAGCCCACGGCATTGCCGTGCGCAGCGAAGAGACCAGCCAGGCACCGTAAGAGCAGGACGCCGCCGACCTTGGACTACTGGCTGCCAGGGTCGTCGGTGCGGCCACTTCCGGCCTTCCTCCCAGCCGAGGGACAGGGAGGCATCAAAGGTCAGGCTCGGTGATGATCTCGGGGGTGGTGATCGGGTGGTGAACTCCGTGGTGGAGATGGATGCGGGGCGCGTCCACACATCCGAATACGATCTCGACCCCGCCTGTTGGCCCCCCCCCAGATCGATTTTCTAGGCGAACCCGCAATGGTGGCCATCCGGGCCACCTCGCGGGTACTGCGGTCTCCACATCCTCGACTCGGCCCTCCTCCGGGTCATCCACGAAATGACCAGCTCGGGCATGTCCGCAAGCCTGTCATCTTCCCCGAGGCCCCGTCCATCTCGACCCTCGTTCGCCAGTTGACCGTCCAGATGATCCCCACGCTCAGTCCGTTCGCCACCAGCTTCTTCCTTAGCCTCTTTCGCCAAACGATGGAGTCCTCCCACCGCACTTTCCACCAAGGTGGTCACGGGGGACAAGCCCCAGCTCCCAGATGCCCTTCTGCCTTGACCCGCATGGCAAATGCTGGCAATCTACGCAGGCCGAACAGGAGCTGACCTTGCCTGAACCCGAATTCCTGACAGTCCCCGAACTATCCGAGAAGCTACGCATCGCAGAACGAACGGCCTACGATCTGATCCGACAGGGACGCATCCCAGGAGCAACGAAGATCGGTGGGCAGTGGCGGATTCGGGTCCGCGACCTGGAAGCTTGGCTGGATGATGGCGGTGAATCCGCTCCCACTGATGAACGGACTATCCGATGAGCACCGCGGCATGAAACAAGCATCGTTCGACTTCACCCGCATCGCCATGCACGACGCTGGGAACCCAGTGCCCGCTGGGGTACTCTTTGCCTGCGTCGTGGTGGAACGAGCGACCGGCAACGACCTCGGCTCGTACGGGTAGACCATGCCTCCAGCGTTGGCGATGAACGCGGCCCCGGTGGGCTTCGACCCGAAGAGTCCGCTGCGGGTATTCGAGGTTGAGTACATTGACCGCGACAGCTACCACGAAATCGCCGACGCCTACATCGGGAAGGCGGTTGCCCGCCGGACAGGGGGGGTCATCTCCCTGGTTCCTCGTGTCGAGGATGTCGCCCTACCGGGAGTAGAGCGGGAGGTGCCAGCGGGAGACGTGCCACAGCTCGTTGCTGCGGTGGTCAAGGACTGGCTCATCGATCTGTTCCACCGTGCTGGCCGGAGCATTCATCGCCACTACACCGAGTTCTCCATCGTGGGGAAAAGGGACGACGAACTCCTCCACCAGTGCCTCCCTCACGGGGTTCAACTACCACCTTGGCTTGCCGTTCAGACTGTCTACGACTTCGCCGACAGGCTGGTGCCGAGGGAGGACCGGACGCGTGCCCTCCTGCTTTTGTGCTGCCCTCGTTCTCGCTACGAGTTGAACGCCACGGCAAAAACCCTTCTCAGCCACGGAGTCCAGCTTCATGGGCTGTATGTCTGCGGCGAGGAGCCAGAGCGGGATTCTCGTTTCGCTTCGCGTCGTCCTCTGCTGGGCCGGGTTGAAGGGGTTGTCGACGATCACCTCCGTGTGGAA
Source organism: Pseudomonadota bacterium (assembly GCA_043814015.1). Lineage (GTDB taxonomy): Bacteria > Myxococcota_A > UBA796 > UBA796 > JAFGLY01 > JBDRKM01. Next base: position 1,244 of record JBDRKM010000127.1, on the reverse strand, counting down.
GGTCGGGACGGGGCGGTGGAAATCGAGGCCGGCAGAGCCTACCTCGAAGCACGACCAGAGAATGTCGAACGCGTGATCCGGACCATCGAGCCCCGACTCGCGGATGAAGTTCTGGGACGGCTGTTCAGAAGAAGAGCCACGGCAAGCTCAGGCCCCGACCGCCGCCGCCGGGTTGACGAGGTCTTTGGGTACCTCGGCTTGACTCGTCGAGAAGTAGCCCCCGGCTTCTTCGTAGATATCGGAAAGCCGCTCGCGGCCCCGCGCCGGTTCCCAAAGCACGAGATCATCCCAAAGCCCGACCTCATCTTCGACACGGGCGGACGGCGGACCAACGCCTGGAACCAAGGGGGCCTGGATACCTTCGGACCCCAGGATCAGTACCTCTTCTCTCCGAAGAAGCTCAACATCGCGGTCATCTGTCAAGCCGATGCCCAGGGGCGGGTGGACCAGTTCCTTGCCTGTCTTCTCCATGGAATGCCCGACACCAAGGCCGCGAAGAAGGGCTTCCTTGATCGCTTCCGGCTCGAACAGCCGTACACGAAGACGTTCGCAGCGAGGTCAGCCTCTGCGGCGGACTACCGGGCAGCATGTGTAGCCGCCGTCGAGCACATCACCGACCGGGGCGAGTCCTGGAACCTCGTCCTGGTTCAAATCGATGACGGCATGGACGAGCTGATTGGCGGCGAGAACCCCTACCTCGTGACCAAGGCGTTCTTCCTCGCTCGACATGTGGCGGTCCAGCAGGTCGAACTTGAGACCATGGAGCAGGCCAGGACGCAGCTCTCGTACACCGTGAACAATGTGGGGCTGGCCTGCTACGCCAAGCTCGGAGGCGTCCCCTGGCTGCTTCCAGCCACCGACAAGGTCGCCCACGAACTCGTTGTCGGACTCGGCAGCTTCACGCTCTCCACCTCCCGCTTTGGGACAGGGGACAGGTTCGTGGGCGTGACCACAGTGTTCACTGGCGATGGCCGATACCTCCTCGACAGCCGCACGCCCGCTGTCCCCTACAGCGACTATTCGGCAGCTATGCTCGAAGTCCTCGAACGCTCGATCAAGGAGATTCGAGTCGACCAGAACTCCCACCAGTTCCGGTTCCATCAGTCCCTGCCTTCGAGGCGTGATACATGCGGAGTTGTGTCGCCGAGCATCGCCCTGAGCGCCGGTGCAGCGGCGACATCGACGCGGACGCGGGCGCCCTGTTGCTGCTGGTAGCGAGCGAGGTTCTGGTCCCAGGTCTTGCG